>JBDSPG010000195.1:0-22181 GCA_039912685.1 Longimicrobiales bacterium
GCACTGGACCCGCTGCACTGAACGATGCGCGGGTAGCGTCCGCCAGGCCGTTCCTGCCGCCAGCACTCGTGCTGGCGGTTGCGGTTCTCGCCATAAGCTGGGCGGGGCCGCTGGTTCGCTTCACCAGCGCCCCCGCTCTTGCCATCGCCGCGTGGCGGCTCACACTTTCAACCCTCTTCATCTGCGTAGTCCTGCTGTTTCGGCGCAGCGCGTGGCGCGGCGTGCGGATCACGCCGCGCGAGTTGATGCTCGCGGCATTGGCAGGTGCATTGCTCGCGTTGCACTTCTGGACGTGGACGACTTCACTCAACTACACCACGATCGCGAGCTCTGTCGTGCTCGTGTCGATGCAGCCATTGTTCGTTGCCATTCTTGCCATGACAGTGTTGCACGAAAGGCCAACGCGCGGTCACTGGATCGGTATCTTCATCGCCGTGATCGGTGCGGCGATCATCGGGTGGGGTGACTTCGGCGGCGGTCCCCAAGTCGTGCTCGGTGACGGGCTCGCACTGTCGGGTGCGGTATTCGGCGCGGGGTATTACGTGATCGGGCGCGCACTGCGACAGCGCTTCGACCTCTGGTTGTATATCGGCATGGTGTATGGCATCGCCGCGATCCTGCTTGTACTGGTCATTGCGGTGCGTGCTGATGTCGCGCTCACCGGTTACCAGCCGCGCGATTGGTTGGTGTTCGTCGCACTGGCAGCGGTTCCGACGATGATCGGGCATACTGGCTTCAATTACGCGCTCCGCTACGTTCCGGCGTATCTCGCGAACCTTGTGACACTCGGTGAGCCCGTCGGCGCAACGTTGATTGCGTGGCTGCTCGTCGGGATTCATGAGACGCCTGGTCCGCAGTTTCTTGTCGGCGGCACACTCGTCCTTGTCGGCATCCTCTTCGGCGTGTCCCGTACCAACCGCAAATCGGCCGCGCCTGCCATGGGCGCGAACACAGGGAGTCGGTAACGTCATGCAGGAAGAAGCGCACGTCACACAGCGTACCGCACCGGGCGTGGTGCGCGTGTGGCGGGGCGATGTCATTGAATCACGCCACCGCGTGCATGTCGCAGTTGTTGGTGCGGACGGCTCATTGCGATGCTTCGCGGGCGATCCGTCGCTGGTCGTTTTCGCCAGGTCGGCCGTGAAACTGGTGCAGGCGATCCCGCTGCTCGAGGACGGCGTAGCGGAAGCATTCGGGTTCACGATACCCGAACTCGCATTGTGCTGCGCGTCCCACAGCGGTGAGCCAATGCACGTGGAGCTCGCAGCGAGCATGCTGCGGAAGATCGGTGCAGGCGAGGAGTCGCTGGCCTGCGGTCCCCATGCGCCTTACTACGAGGGTGCCGCGGACGCGCTCCGGGCGGAAGGCCGCGAGCCAGGTCGTCTGCACAACAACTGCTCGGGTAAGCACGCGGGTATGCTTGCCCTGGCGAGGCACCACGGTTGGCCGCTTGCGGGGTATCATGAGCTCGACCATCCGGTTCAGCAGCGAATGCTGGCCGAAATCGCGCGGTGGGGCGGGATCTCCGAGCGCGCGATTGCCACGGCCGTAGATGGCTGCGCGGTGGTCACATTCGGGCTTTCCGTTGAGGTCCTGGCACGGACTTTTGCCAGGTTTGCGACCGCGGCCCGCCGAAACAACGGTATGGCGGCCCGTGTGGTGCAGGCCATGGTGCAGAATCCGGCGGTCGTAGCGGGAACGAACCGACTATGCACGGCGCTCGTGGAAGCGACGCACGGCCGGATCTTCGCGAAGGTGGGTGCAGAAGGCGTGTATTGCGCAGGCGTGCCGGGGGCGGAGCTCGGGATCGCGCTGAAGGTCGAAGATGGAGCAGGCCGGGCGGCCGAAACGGCGTTGCTGGCAGTGCTGCATCAGTTGGGTGTTTTGAGCAGTGAAGAGCTCGGCGGCCTGCAGCAGTGGGTGACGCCGCAGATCAGGAATACGCGCGGCGAGCGCGTCGGTTACATCGACGCATCGATCGAGCTGGAGGGCGGCGTTTGAACGGGTCGGATCGCACCCTCGTCCACATTTGCATTGCGATGGGCTCCGATGATGTGGCCGGTCTGCTTGAAGCGCTGGAGTCGGCGGTTTCGTCGACGACCGGAGTCGAGGTCGATGAAGCGTTGCTGCAGTGCTATCTGTTCGTGGGATTTCCTCGCGTCATGCGCGCGTTCCACGTGTGGCGGGAGATCGCGCCGGTGCCTGCACCGCCAGTTGCTACAACCGACGAAGCGGAATGGGAGTCGCGCGGACACGATGTGTTTCAGCGTATCTACGGCGCGCAACATGAGAAGCTGCTGCAGAACGTCGCGGGTCTGCACCCCGACCTGATGCAATGGATGCTGGTTGAAGGATACGGGAAGGTGCTGGGCAGAGCAGGTCTAACGCTGAAGACGCGCGAGCTCTGCAACATTGCGTTGCTCGCGACGCAGGGAGCGCTTCCACAGCTGTACTCTCATCTTCGCGGCGCACTGGTCGTCGGTGCGTCCGAAGATGATGTAGAAGAAACACTGACACTCGCGCTCGCGCGGGTGCCCGGCGAATGCGGCGATCGCGCTCGTGATGCATGGAAGACGGTGTTGAGCCGTCGCGGAGGATGATACGTGTTCGTTGATTATGCCATTATCGATATTGAAGCCGGCGTCGGCGGTTCCGGCGCGGAAGCATTTCTGCGCGAGATGGGTGTCCCGTTCGGTGGCCCCGCGGGTGGCGATGGCGGGCATGGCGGCAGTGTAATTCTGCGAGCCGACAACCAGCTGTCCACACTTCTGGATTTCCGGTATCAGCAGCACTACCGCGCGGAGCGTGGGCAGCACGGCCAGGGCAAGAACCGCACGGGCAAAGATGGCGAAGACATGGTGTTGCGAGTACCGATCGGTACGGTGGTGCGTGACGAGGCGACGGGCGAACAACTCGCAGAGCTGACAGAGAACGGTGAGGAGTTCATTGCCGCGAAGGGTGGTCGTGGCGGGAGAGGCAACGGCAAATTCGCGACATCGACAAACCAGTCGCCGCGACGCTGGGAGCCGGGTGCGGAAGGCGAGAAGCGGAAGGTAACGCTCGAGCTGAAGCTCATCGCGGATGTCGGCCTCGTTGGCAGTCCGAATGCCGGCAAGTCCACGCTCCTCGCTAGCGTGTCGGCCGCAACACCGAAGATCGCGGACTATCCATTCACAACGCTCACTCCGAACCTCGGCGTTGTCTCGCTGTCGGAGATGCGGCAGTTCGTGATTGCCGACATTCCGGGAATCATCGAGGGCGCGAGCGAAGGGAAGGGGCTTGGACTTCGATTCCTGCGTCACATCGAGCGGACGCGCACGCTTGCATTCCTGCTGAGTGTGGAAGCGGAAGATTTGCAGGCGGAGTATGAGATGCTGCGCGCAGAGCTACAGGCACACTCCGCGGAGCTCGCCGACAAGCCGCACTGCGTGATCATCACGAAGATGGACATCATGCCACCTGACGCCGAGGTGCCGACCGTCGTTGCACCGGATGCATGGGGCCAGTTCGCGATTTCAGCCGCGAGTCGTAGAGGCGTCGATGGTCTCCTCGAGGCGCTGTGGCAGCGGGTGCGCAAGACGATCGCCGCCGAGACGGCGTTCGACATCGGCATGGACGTCTACCAGCCGTAACACGCCATGGATTCCGCGGAGCTGACCGCGCGGCTCACGCTGCGTGCACTTCCCGGTCTGCGCGACCGCGCATTCAATCGCCTCATTGCGGAACACGGCAGCGCCGCTGCTGCGTTGCGCGCGCCGGCGCAGCTCATTGAGGTCGGCGCGAAGACGCTACCGGACGCGGGCGTGCAACATGTCGTGGTGAACAATCTCCGCGCCATCGAACGCGATGCCATCACAGTCCTCGCGCCGGACCACGCTGGTTATCCGCGTCGGCTGAGCCGGCGTCTCGAGGATGCCGCACCACCTCTCCTGTTCACAATCGGGAATGTCAGACTGCTCCGCGACGTCGCTATCGCGATTGTCGGTTCGCGTAAAATCTCCGAATACGGACGCACCGTGACGGAGGACTTCACCCGCGGACTTTCGGATGCAGGACTGTGCATTCTGAGTGGCCTCGCCCTCGGCGTCGACGTCGTTGCACATGAAACCGCGCTCGAAGCAGGCGGGGACACGATCGCGGTGCTCGGCAATGGCGTTTCCGTTCGTTATCCCGCGGCAAACAGTGCGGTGCAGCGCTCGATCGAGCAGCACGGCCTCGTGTTGAGCCAGTATCTGCCGGAGCAGCGACCAGCGCCGCATCACTTCCCTGAACGCAATCTGATTCTTGCGGCATTGTCAGAAGGTGTGCTCGTCATCGAAGCCGGCGAACGAAGCGGTGCTACGATTACGGCCAACCATGCGGGGGATCTGAATATCGATGCGATGGCGGTGCCCGGACCGGTCGGCCGGCCATCGAGCGCCGGCACGAATCGCATGATCCGCGAGGGCGTTGTGTGTGTGACCTGTGTCGCGGATGTGCTTGAAACCATGGACCAGGACGGTCGCGCCGAACGGCTTACCCGGCAACGTGAACGTCGACAGCCGCGCGCCGACGACTCTGCAGGTGCCGCCAGTGTCGGTGCCGCCTGTGTCGATACCGGCGGTGTCGATGCCGCTGGAACAGACGCCGTGCGCACCGTGCGTGGCGCGATCAGGTCGGCGCCGCGGCAGCTGGATGAGATCATTGCGGCGACGCGGCTTCCGGCAGCCCAGGTGCTCGCGGCGCTCCT
Organism: Longimicrobiales bacterium; assembly: GCA_039912685.1. Taxonomy (GTDB): domain Bacteria; phylum Gemmatimonadota; class Gemmatimonadetes; order Longimicrobiales; family RSA9; genus DASUXU01. The sequence goes on from JBDSPG010000195.1 coordinate 4,730, forward strand.
CGACCTCGAGCTGGAGGGCGCGGCGCGCCAGCACCCGGGCGGTCGCTACGAGCTGCGCGACCGATAGGCCGCACCAATGGCGGGCGCCCCGACACTCTTGCCCCGCCGTCCGTCACGCTCATCTTGGGACAACGAGTTGTCCCGATGTTCTCCCTGAACCGTCGGAGTACCATGAAGACACGCATCGCAATCGCCGTCGTCCTGTTCGCGACCGGCTGCGCGCAACCTCCTGAAAGTCCGGCCACGACGACAACCGATGCGGCGGCGACCGCCACCCCCGGCGCCAACGCCGATCACGTACGCACTCACGTGAACCGGCTGTTCGATGCCATGAGCAATGCGCAGGTCGAAGCCATCGACAGCCTCACTGCTGCTGACATCGTGCATGTCGGCGTAACTGGCGAAGCGCTGAACGAGAGCCAGTTGCTCGACCGCTATCGTGCAGGGAATCCGTTCAAGTACACTGTCGATAACATTGATGTGCGCGTCTATGGCGACGTAGCTGTCGTCAATGCGAGACTCAGCGGGCCCGGCGGTTCCGGCAAGGTGCACGTGACGCAGGTATGGGTGCTGCGCCGCGACGCACCGACGGCGGCAGCTGCGCCGAGCCAGCGAGGTTTCGTGGCGGCCGGGCTGATGCCGCAGGCTTCCATGCGCTCCGATCCCGCGAGCTCCAGCACCCCTTCATCCGACGTGCAGTCGGCCGAACGGTCGGATCCGGCTGCCGCATCACGCTCCGATCCGTTCGTGAATCGGTACCAGCTCGTGTCGAGTCATTCATCGCCGGCATTCTCGGATCCCGCCATGTAGCGCACGCCGGGGCGGCGGGACGGGTCTCGCGATCCGTTCCGCCTGCAACCGGCGCACATGCGCGGGGTACCACTCGCCGTGAATCCCCGCAGCCTCTACATCCACGTTCCGTTCTGCCTGCGTCGCTGCTCTTATTGCGATTTCGCGGTGACGGCCACGCGCGAACCGCCGGTCGACGCGTGGCTGCGCGCTATCGTCACTGAGCTGCGTGTCCTCACGGCATCGCTCGACATCACAACGCCCCTCCAGCTCGACACCATCTATGTCGGCGGCGGTACGCCGTCGCTCCTGCCGACCGGCATGATGCAGCAGCTACGTGATGAATTCGAGCCCCTCGCCACATGGAACGACGACGCCGAATGGACCGTCGAAGCGAATCCGGAAACCCTCACGCCCGAGTTGGCGGCCGACTGGCGGGATGCCGGCGTGAACCGAATCAGCATGGGGGCTCAGACATTTCACGAGCCGGCGCTTGCCTGGATGGGACGCATGCATGGCGCCGACGGGCCACGCCGCGCTTTCGACGCCGCACGCGCCGCCGGCATCGACAATGTCAGCATCGACCTGATCTTCGGGCTGCCGCCTCGTCTGGGCCGCGACTGGGGGACCGATCTGCAGCTGGCTCTGGACCTCGATCCGACCCACGTCTCCCTCTACGGCCTGACCGCCGAGAAGGCCACACCGCTCGGCAGATGGGTCGCCGAAGGTCGCGAAACCCTCATTTCAGAGGATGGCTACGAGGACGAGTTTATGCTCGCGGCCACCACGCTCGACGCCGCTGGCTTCGAGCACTACGAGGTCTCGAATTTCGCCCGCCCCGGCAAGCGATCTCAGCACAACGCGGTGTACTGGCGGCACGAGCCCTACATCGGCCTCGGGCCGGGCGCGCATTCCTATCTACCGCCTGTGCGGTCGTGGAACGTGCGGGACTGGGCCGAATACCGGGCGCGTGTCGAGGCCACAGGCCGGGGTGTTTCGGAGGACGAGGTGGTATCGGGAGAGACGCTCTCGCTGGAGCGGATCTGGCTGGGTCTGCGCGCGCGGCCGGGTCTGCGCGTGGCGGGTGGAGCCGTTATCTTGACGTCTGCCCAGCGGCGTCTTGTGGACTCGTGGCGCGTCGCCGGCCTGGTGGAGGAGCGCGATGGTTTTGTGCTGCCGACAACAGCGGGCTGGATGGTACTGGATCGACTCGCAGTGGAGCTGAGTGCGAAGACGTGAACCTGAACGAACGCGAAGAGCGGGTGCTGGCTGCGGTGATCCGCACGTACGTGGAGACGGCGGAGCCGGCGGGAAGCCGGACGGTGGCGAAGCGTCACGGCCTTGGCGTATCGCCAGCGACCATCCGGAATGCGATGTCGGACCTGGAGGAGAAGGGGTTCCTGTTTCATCCGCATACGTCAGCGGGTCGCATCCCGACGGACCTCGCGTACCGCTATTACGTGGACACGCTGATGCAGCCGATTCGTTTGCCTGCAGCGGACCAGCGGCGCCTGCGTAAGGAATTCCTGGAACCGGATTCCACGGGTCCGCTCGAGTGGATCATCCGTCGTGCGACGCAGGTGCTCGGCCTGATCACAGGCGAACTTGGTGTCGCAGTGACGCCCGGCGTCGAGGAAGTAATTCTCGAGAAGCTCGAGCTCGCGCTGGTTTCGACAGACAAGATGCTGCTGGTGCTTACACTGCGGAATGGCGTGGTGCGCACGGTGTACGTCGATGTTCCGATGGCGGTACCGCCGGAGACCTTGACGGCAGTCACATCGATTCTGAACGAGCGACTCGCGGGCCGCACACTGACGGAGATCCGGCTCACACTGCCGGAGCGGCTGCGTGATAGCGGCAACGGCGATGCGGGCACCACGGAGCTGCTGAACATATTCGTGCAGTCGGCGGACGAGCTGCTGCAGCCGATGGAACGTCCGGCGGAACAGCTTCACCTCGGACGAACGAGCGTACTGGCGAATCAGCCGGAATTTGCGAGCGGGCTGCAGCTGAAGAATCTGATCGAACTGACCGAGCAGCGTGATCTGCTGTCGGATGTGATCACGGGCCGCGAACACGATCAGATGACGAAGATCACGATCGGCGCGGAGCACAAGCATCCGCGTCTCGTGCCGTTCACGCTGGTTACGTCAGAGTACCGACTGGGTAATCTGACGGGTGTGATTGGTGTGATCGGGCCAACGCGTATGCCGTATGAGAAAGTTGCAGCGATCGTGCAGTATACGAGTCTGCTCATGACTGAACTGGCGGCGCCGTCCCGCGGCGCGGCCCCTGAATCGAATGTCTGAATACAACACGAATGCGTGATTACTACGAAATACTGGGTGTAGCGAAGGACGCGGACGCGGACGCGATCAAGCGTTCGTATCGCAAGCTGGCGCTACAGTACCATCCCGATAAGAGCGGTGGCGACAAGGCGTCCGAAGACAGTTTCCGCGAGGCAACGGAAGCGTATGAAGTTCTGCGCGACGCGCAGAAGCGCGCTGCGTACGATCGCTATGGTCATGCCGGTGTTCGCGGTTCGGGTGGCGCGGGCGGAGGATACGGCGGATTCAATTTCTCGGATGCGCTCGACATCTTCATGCGGGACTTCGGCGGCTTCGGCGTCGAGGATCTGTTCGGCGGTCGCGCCGGTCAGGGCGGTCGCACGCGGACAGCACGCAAGGGCGCAGACATGCGCGTTCGCCTGCCGCTTACGTTCGAGGAAGTTGCCACGGGCTCACGGAAAACACTGCGCATCGATCGACTGGACCTGTGCACGAAGTGCACGGGTAACGGTGCGGCCGAAGGTTCGACGCCCGTGCGTTGCACAACGTGCGGCGGAGCGGGCGAAGTGCAGCGCGTGCAGCGCTCATTCCTCGGTCAGCTCGTGACCGTGATGCCATGCCCGGAATGCGGCGGTGATGGCCAGCGCATCGAGAAGCTATGTCCTGAGTGCAGCGGTCGCGGCGTGCGTCCGGGAACGGAGGACGTCGAGGTAAGCGTTCCGGCCGGCGTTTCGTCCGGCGACTACCTGACGCTGCGCGCACAAGGCAATGCGGGTATGCGCGGTGGTCCGCGAGGCGACATTCTCGTCGTGCTGGAGGTCGAGGAGGACGTTCGGTTTACGCGTGATGGCGCGGACCTCATCTATGAGCTCGCGATTACTTTCAGTCAGGCCGCGCTCGGTACGGAAGTCGACGTACCGCTCGTCGCAGCACCGGCTACGCGAGTGAAGATTGCACCGGGCACACAGTCGGGCCGCGTGATCCGCCTTCGGTCGAAGGGGTTGCCGCAGCTTCAGAGCGCGGGCCGCGGCGACATGCTCGTTCGCATCATGGTGTGGACACCGACGGACCTGACGCCCGAACAGGAGCAGCTATTCCGCAAGTTGGGTCAGAACGAGGCGGCGCCGCCTGCGCCCGGCGAGCGCGAGTCGGGTCGCGGTTTCTGGACGAAGTTCAAGGAAGCGTTGACGGGCAGCTGATGAGCGGGAAGCGATGGATGCGCGTTCTCGCGCAAAGCCCCTCGCCGGAGCACACGGACCTGCTCGTCGAGGGGCTCATCGCATACGGCGCGGGCGCGGCGGAGCAGCAGGGTTCCACCGTCATAACGTATGTCGCGGATGTCGACGACCCCGAACGCACGGTCGCGGAAATCCAGGCGTTCCTGCACCCATTCACAGAGGCCGACGTCTCGCTCTCGTGGGACTGGCTGGAGGATGAGGACTGGACGCGCGAATGGCGACGCGGTCTCGGTGCACGCCGCGTCGGCGATCATTTCATCATCACACCGACATGGGTCGATGCGAACGCCGACGCCGATGACATTGTGATCACGATCGACCCGAAGATGGCATTCGGCACGGGAGAGCACGCGACGACGCGTGGTATGCTACGGCTCATGGAGCATCGCATAAACCAGGGCGACATCGTGCTGGATGTCGGAGCCGGGTCTGCCATCCTGGCGATCGCGGCCGCAAAACTCGGCGCCGTGCGCGCGGACGCCGTGGAATCCGATCCTGATGCCATCGAGAATGCGCAGGAGAACATCGACCGCAACGATGTGAGCAAGCAGGTAGTACTCTCGTGTGAGCTTGTGAACGTACCGTTTCTTCAGGTCAGATCCGATCACTACGATGTCATCGTCGCGAATGTTCTCAGCGGCGTGCTCAAGCCGCTGCTCACTGCGTTCGCGCACTCCCTCCGCCCTCATGGCCTCCTCCTGCTCAGCGGGATTCTTCGCGATGAGGCCGACGAGATGATCGCCGCGGCGGCGGCTGCGGGATTTGACGTCGTGGCGGAGGATCGCGAAGAGGAGTGGTGGAGCTGCCTGTGCCGTCAGTGCGGGCAGTCGTGATCGAGTTGATCCTGCGGCCGAGCTCCTCCGCCTGTGCGAGCGCTTCGATCAGTGCATGCCGAAGTGCATCATCCCCGGCCGCTGGCGTGGTGAGGTCGAGGACGGACCGTGCAATGAGCTGCGCTGCATTGGCTTCACCCGAATCCGGCAGACCCGGCTGGGACGGCGGGGCCGCCGTGTCTGACAGCAGCACGCGCACGCCCGTTTCCGCCATGGCCATGCGCAGTGCCTTCTCATACGCTTCACTCAGTAAACTGGCGTATGCTGCATCCACGACCGTTCCCGGAGAATCGAGTACGACAAACCCGGCTGCACCGGAGAGATCACGAATGAGCTGTGGCTCGCTCGCAACCGGTTCGCCCAGCTCCTCTACGAGTCGCTCGCGCAGCCTGCTGGCCGACATCGACCGCGTCGCCTCCTGGCCCAGCAGCCACCGGGCACGGTCTTCCACATCTGCTCGCATCTATTCGCCTCCGTCGTTCGATGCGCTACATTGCGCGCCCCGCCGGGGCACCGCCATGGCTGCGGGGGACATCACTGGGGGGAGGCGAAATTGAGCTCGAGCTGCATCTTCTGCCGGATCGCAACGTACGAGCTGGCGGCGACCATTGTTCATGATGACGAGCACACGATCGCGTTTCGCGACCTGCATCCGAAAGCGCCGACACACATCCTGATTATTCCAAAGGAGCACGTGTCGACGGTCAACGATGTCGAGCCCGAGAATGCGGAAGCGCTCGGCCATCTCTTCCTCGCCGCACGCTCGATCGCCGAAGCGGAAGGCCTGTCAAAGCGCGGGTACCGGCTCGTGATGAACACGGGCTCGGATTCCGGACAGACAGTCGGCCACATCCACCTCCACCTGATGGGCGGCCGCGCAATGACATGGCCGCCGGGTTAAAACCATGAGTGATCTGAAGGGGCGGCTGCGCGAGGACCTGAATGCAGCGCGGCGTGAGCGCGATAAGGCACGCACATCGCTGCTGACCATGACGATTTCGGAATTGAAGAACCGCGAGATTGAGCTCGGGCGCGAGGCGTCCGATGAGGATGTGCTCGACGTGATCACAAAAGCCGTGAAGCGACGTAAAGAAGCGGCGGTGCAGATTCGCGCGGCCGGTCGGGCGGAAATGGCGGATCGTGAAGATGCGGAGGCGGTGGTCCTCGGCGTGTATCTGCCGGAGCAGCTGAGTGAAGCGGACGTCCGTGCGTTCGCGCGAGACGCGATCGAAGCCGGCGCGAACAATGTCGGTGCATTGATGTCACAGCTCATGCCACGATTGAAGGGGCGCTTCGACGGGAAGGAAGCGAGCCGCATCGCGCGCGAGGAGCTGGGCTGACGGATAACGGGTAAATCATGAACCGGCACGCTCTCGACGTTCTGCAGTTTCCTGACGCACTCGGCGTCATTGCGGGCAGTGCCTCATCCGACCTCGGTTCCGCCGCCGTCCGGTCACTCGTGCCATCGACCGATCGCGGCTGGATCAATGCGGAGCTGGATCGCGTCGACGAGATGGGCGCGTTCCTGCAGCGTGCGGATGCGTGGTCGCCCGGCGTTATTCCCGACATCAGGCTTCCGCTGCAGCGCCTGGCCGTTCCCGGTTCCGTCCTCGATGCCACCGCACTCCGCGACATCGCCATCCTGATTCAAAGCAGCCGCACCGCACGCGCGGGTATTCTGCATCATCGCGAAGCGTTTTCACTCCTCGCTGGCATCGCCGAGCGCATCGCCGGCCAGGAGTCTGCCGAAGAATCGATCCGCCGAACGGTTGATGACGCCGGGGAAGTGAAAGACTCCGCATCGCGCGAGCTATCGAAGTTGCGGCGCGAGTTGCGTTCGACGCGAACGAAGATCGTGCAAAAGCTGGAGGAGTACGTCGGCACGTTGCCTTCGCGTTACCAGGTTCATGATGCATCGGTCACTGTGCGTGAGGGTCGATTCGTAATTCCGATCCGACGTGAGGGTCGCGGTGAAGTGGGCGGCATCGTGCATGACGAGTCGGCCACAGGCGCGACGCTTTTCGTGGAACCGCCACTCGCAATCGAGCTGATGAACCGCCTTCGTGAGCTGGAGATCGCGGAAGCGCGCGAGGTCCAGCGCATTCTGCGTGAGCTGACGGATGCACTGCGCCCCGCGCAGCCGGAGATCGCGGAATCGCTGGATGCACTCATTGCACTCGACTCACTGTTCGCACGCGGCCGTTACATGCTACGCACGTCGGGTCACCGTCCGCAGGTAATTCCCGACGACCATCCCGACCGTTACGCTGCAGTGTTCGCGCGCCACGCACTGCTGCTCGCGCAGGGCACGACTGTGGTGCCGTTCGACCTCACCCTCGATCGCAGCGAACGTACGCTGCTCGTATCCGGACCGAACACGGGCGGTAAAACTGTTCTGCTCAAGGCGGTCGGTCTCATGAGCGCGCTCGCGCAGTCAGGGATCATCCCGCCCGCGGGGCCTGGAACGAAGCTGCCATTGTTCCGCGATATCTTCGCGGACATCGGCGATGAACAGTCGATCGAAGCGAGTCTGTCGACATTTTCCGCGCATCTCAAGAATTTGCGCGAGATCGTCGAGCACGCAGGCGCGGACTCGCTGGTTTTCATCGACGAAATCGGCAGCGGCACCGATCCCGCCGAGGGCGGTGCACTCGCGCAGGCAATCCTGCTCGAGCTGACGCAGCGCGGCACCATGACGATTGCGACGACGCATCTCGGACAGCTCAAGCTGCTCGCGACGGAAGACACGGGCGTGGTCAATGGATCGCTGCAGTTCGATTCCGTGGAGCTGCGCCCGACCTACCGTCTCGTCAAAGGCGTGCCCGGCCGCAGTTACGGCCTTGCGATTGCGCGACGTCTCGGATTTCCGACGGCGCTGCTGGAGCGGGCTGAAGCAGCGTTGCCCCGCGCAGAACGCGATGTCGGCAGACTCCTCGGTGAGCTGGAACAGAAGGAAATGGCGCTTGCCGATTCATTGCGGGCGACGGCGGCCGCGCAACAGGAGACCGACGCACTGCGTCGCGAGCTTGAAACCCGTGCGACGACGATGCGCCAACGCGAGAAGGATGCGGAACGTCGTGCAAGACAGCAGGCGCGCGACCTGCTGCTGAATGCGCGCCAGGAAGTGGAAGCTGCGATTCGGGAAGTGCGTGAGGCAGGCGATGCAGCGGGTCTGCAGGAGGCCTCCCGCGCTGCCCGACGTCGCATAGAAGAACAAGTTCGGACGCAGGGCGAGCGGACGCCGGATGCAGAGCCGGCTGCAGCGCCGAAACGGAGCACGCAACCAATCGGCGAAGGCGCATACGTCCGCGTCACTGCGAGTGGTGCGGAAGGCACGGTCGTCGAGGTACGCGGCAGTCGCGCAGTTGTGGAGGTCGGCGGTGTGCGCATGCAGGTGCCCGTGCGAGGCCTCGCCGCATCCGACAAGCCGAAAGCAAAGACCGCGACGACGCGAGGCGGGTGGAGCGCGCCGGATTTCGATGCATCGTCGGAAGTCGACCTGCGCGGAATGCGTGCGGACGATGCGATCGGGAAGCTGCAGCCCGCACTCGATGCGGCCGTGCAGGCAGCGTTGCCGAGTTTCCGCATCATCCACGGGAAGGGAACCGGCGCATTGCGCGAGCTGGTCGTGGAGCTTCTGCGTGATGATCCGCGTGTCGCGTCACAGCGCCCCGGCGGCGTTGGCGAAGGAGGCACGGGCGTGACCGTGGCGGAGCTACGATGATCGGCGAGCATGTCGTCGACGAAGTACGCGCGCGTGCCGACATCGTTGAGATCATTGGCGAGCAGGTGAACCTGAAGCGCGCCGGCAAGGAGTTTCGCGCGCTGTGCCCGTTCCATCACGAGAAGAGCCCATCGTTCTACGTGCATCCGTCGAAGGGCTTTTTCAAGTGCTTCGGCTGCGGTGAGTCAGGCGATGTCTTCAGCTTCCTCATGAAGCGCAGTGGCCTCGGGTTCCAGGACGCCGTACGCGAGCTCGCTGCACGCTATGGCATCGAAATTCCCGATGAGCGTGCGCAGGAGGGTGAGGAGCCGCATCGCGCGATTTACGAGGCGGTCGCGTTTGCTGCCGATCTTTTTCGCGAGAACCTTCTGGACGAAACGCTGGGCTCCGGCGCGCGTGCGTACCTCGAGCGTCGCGGCATCAGCCTGGACGCTGCTGAACGGTTTCGCATCGGGTATGCACCGCAGGAGTGGCGTCGTCTGCGCGAGGCTGCCCATCGCCACGGCATGGATGACGAGCTGCTGCTGCAGGCGGGACTCGTCAAGGAGAGTGATCGGTCTGAAGAGCCGTACGATCGTTTCCGCGACCGCCTCATCTTTCCCATTGCCGACATTGGTGGCCGCCTCGTCGCGTTCGGTGGCCGCGCTCTGGGTTCATCAGGCGACGGCGTGCCGAAGTACCTCAACTCGCCGGAAACGCCGATTTACCACAAGGGCCAAATGCTGTATGGCCTCAACTGGTCTCGCGGTGCGATCCGTCGCGATGGTTCTGCACTGATTGTCGAGGGTTACATGGACTACGTGTCTCTGGCCTCGCGGGGCATCGACAACGTCGTCGCGGGGATGGGGACGGCACTCACGGTCGAGCAGGCGAGTCTGTTGGCCCGGTACTCCGGCAAAGTGCTGCTGCTGTATGACAGCGATGCAGCGGGCCTGAAGGCGACGTTCAAGACGGCGGAAGCGCTGCTGCGAGCGGGCGTCCATCCGCTGGTGGTCACGCTGCCGGCAGGGGAGGACCCCGACTCGATCGCACGCCAGGGCGGCAGCGAGGCCCTGCATCCGTATCTGGCCGGGGCCGTCGATGTCATGGAGCGGAAGATCGCGATGCTGCATGAGCGTGGGTACTTCAACGACATCGAGAGCGTTCGCCGATCCCTCGACAAGCTCCTGCCGACCATCCGCGCCACGGTGGACCCCACGCTGCGGGACATCTACATCGCGCGGGTCGCAGAGCGGACGGGTGTGCGGCGCGAGACCCTGGAAGAGGAAACGTCCGAGCCCGAGCAGATCCCCTTCGCGCCCAGACGGCCGCAGCCGCCCCGGCAGCGACCACAGCGCCCCATGGCCGAAGCGCACTCGACCGAACGACTGCTGGTGCTGCTCCTGCTCCGTGATCCGGCGCGAATCGCGGCCGTGGCACAGCGGATGACCGATACCGACTTTCACGATCCTCGGTACAGGGCGATCTTTCAGGAACTGGTGGCCGGACGCCGGGCCGAGGACCTGCCGGAAGTGCTGGGACCAGCGGCCGTCAGTGCGCTCGAGGAGCTGCGCAAGGATCCGATTGAGATCATGGAGGCGAACATCACATTTGAGGCGGCAGTTGCCGACATGCGCGTACCGGGTCTATTTCTACAGGTTCAGTACGTGAATGACAGGCTCGAAAAAGCCGCGGAAGAGCAACAGACGGAGCTGATGCGACAAAAGATCGAATTACAGGCGGAGCTTCAGCAGCTCGGCGATACCGGACTCTCCGTCTGGAAGAAGAGCGTGCGTCATCGAGGGTGGTCAGGTTCGCCCGGTCGACGTCAGAATCCCCCGAACAACGAATCATAAATGGAACCCCTCCACATTGCATTGCTGGGCCTTCAGGAAATCGATCAGGAAATGGTCCGTGCCGCGCTGGCGCTGACAGCGTACGATCCGCAGCTGGCGGAAATCGATACGCCGATCACGGCCATCGAGCGCGAGCTGGAAAGCACGCGTACACGTCTGGCGGAACTGCGACTGCAGGGCATCAAGCTGGAGCGCGCAGGCGAGACGAAGCGGGAGCGGCTGCGTACATACGAAGCGCGTCTCGAGCGGGTTCGCAACGAACGCGAGCACACTGCCGTCCATCTCGAGATGGATCTGGTGCGCAAAGCCGCCGACGCCGATGATGCGGAAGCGTTGCAGGTGATGGATCTGGTCATGCGCGCGGACGTGAAGCAGGAGGATCTCGAAAAGCAGCTGGAGAAGCTGCGTGAAGAGGCGACACCGCGTCGCGCGTCGGTGATGGCGGAGCGCGAGGAAGCCGAGACAGCGTTGCAGATCATGCGGGAGAAGCGCGAGAACCTCGCGACTCGTCTCGATCCCGCGTCCCGCCGGCTCTATGATCGCGTGCGTATGGGTAAGTCGAGCGTTGCACTCGCGCCTCTCACCAGCGAAGGCGCGTGCGGTCACTGCTTCAATGTGCTGCCGCTGCAGGAGCAGAGCGAAGTAAAGCGGGGGCAGACACTGCATCGCTGCGAGGCGTGCGGCGTCATCCTGTACGCGGTGTGAACAACACGGCCAACGTGTGCCGCCCTTGACGACGGAGACGACCGCGCGCGTGTCACTCGCACTTCCGGCCAGAAAATGGGTGCGGCGTGCTCTCGACGCGGATGCCGCCGCCATCGACCGATTGGAGAGCGAGCTGCACCTGCCACGCGCGCTCTGCATGCTGCTCGCGCAACGCGGCTGCGCCGACCCGGCGCAGGCCAGATCCTTCCTCAAGCCGCGCATAGACTCACTCACGGATCCGTTCCGTCTCGCCGACATGGATGCAGCCGTCACGCGGATTGTTCGCGCCATCGATGATGGCGAGCGCATTCTCGTGCACGGCGACTATGACGTCGATGGCATCTGCGGCGCGGCGTTATTCACGCTCGTGCTGCGATCGCTGGGAGCCCTGGTCGAACCATTCGTGCCGCACCGTCTCACCGATGGCTATGACCTCGGCCATGCCGGCATCCGTCGCGCCACGGAAGTCGACGCGAAGTTGATCCTTACAGTTGACTGCGGTATTGTCGCGCACGATGCAGTACAGGCCGCTCGCGCTGCCGGGATCGATGTCATCATCACCGATCACCACACGCCCGGCCCGCGTCTTCCCGCTGCAGTCGCCGTCATCAACCCGAACCGCGCGGACTGCACGTTCCCCGAGAAGGGACTGGTCGGCGCCGGCGTAGCGTTCAAAGTGTGTCAGGCGCTGACCCGCGCGCGCGGCGGTGATGAGCAGGCCCTGCTCTGGCACCTGGACCTCGTCGCCATTGCGACCATTGCTGACCTCGCGCCCCTGCAGGGAGAGAACCGTGCGCTCACACACTACGGATTGCGCGTGCTCGAGCAGACGCGGAACACCGGACTGGCCGCGTTGCTGCATGCGGCAGCGCTCGACCCCAGGCTCGGCCTTTCAGCAGGTCAGATCAGTCACGGCCTCGCACCACGCCTCAACGCCGTCGGTCGCATGGGCGCGGCCGCGCGGGGAGTGAAGCTGCTGCTGTGCGAGGATCCCCTTGCAGCTGCGCCGCTCGCGGCCGAGACGGAAGAAGAAAACCGGTCGCGCCAGAATGTCGATCGGGAAACATTGCGTCAGGCTCTCGAGATGCTCGAGGCGACGTACGACCCGCAACGCGATTACGGCGTCGTGCTCGCTGCAGAGGGGTGGCATCCGGGCGTGATCGGGATCGTCGCATCGCGGGTGGTCGAGCGCATTCATCGCCCGGTCATCATGATTGCACTCGATCCCGAGACGCAGCGCGGCCGGGGGAGCGCACGGTCGATTCCAGCGTTTGATCTGTATGGCGCGATCGACAAGTGCGGTCGCTGGCTCGAGCGCTACGGTGGACACCACCAGGCTGCAGGGATGGAAGTCCGCGCTGACCGCATTGCTTCGTTCCGCACGGCGTTCAACGAACAGGCTCGCGCCATGCTCGCGCCCGCCGATCTGATTCCCGAGTGCAAGACAGACATCGAGCTGCGGCTCGGTGAGGCGAATGCGGAGCTGCTGAAACTGCTGCGCCACTTCGGTCCGTTCGGCATGGGCAACCCTGCGCCGGTGTTCGTATCGAAGGGTGTCATGGTCGTCGGGTATCCGAAGGAAGTTGGTGATGGCCACCTGAAGCTCATGCTGCAGCAGGACTCCGCGCGCATGCCCGCGATCGGATTCCGCATGGCGGACAAGCTGCAGACGATGGATGTCACGCGCGGCCCGATCGACGTCGCATACCAGCTGCAGGAAAACCATTACAACGGTCGCGTCGAGATGCAGGCGAAGCTCATCGACTTCAGGATGACGCAATGAGGATCATCGCGGGCCGGTGGCGTGGCCATACGATTGCTGCACCGCCGGGGACAAGGACGCGTCCGACGACCGATCGCGTGCGCGAAGCGTGGATGAGTGCTGTGCAGCTCGATCTTCCGGACGCCCGCGTGCTCGACCTGTTCGCAGGTTCAGGCGCACTCGGCCTGGAGGCACTGTCGCGAGGAGCGCGTCATGCCACGTTCGTCGAGAAGGCGAGCGGTCCGCTGCGGGCATTGCTGGCGAACGTGCACAAGCTCCATGCAGATGATGCGGTTGAAGTTATTCGCGGCGATGCACTCAAGTTCGTGGCTGGTCTCGAGAGCGGTGCATTCGATATCGCATTCGCCGATCCGCCCTATGGAACAGGCGAGGCCGAGGGCCTGGCAGAGCTGTTTCGCGAGCGCCAATTCGCGCAGCAGCTATGGATCGAGCATCGCGCGGGCGAGCCGATGCCAGTGCTGCCCGGCGCACATACCCGCAAATACGGTGATACTGCTTTGACGTTCATTCCTGCACCGGAGCCCGTATGAAACGAGTCGCCGTGTACCCCGGATCGTTCGACCCGATCACACGCGGTCACGAGAACATTGTCCAGCGTGCGCTCTCACTTTTCGATCACGTGATCGTAGCGGTCGCGCATCGACGGACCCAGAAGAAGGATGGCCTGTTCAAGATCGCCGAGCGCGTTGCGATGATCGAACAGGCGTTCGCCGGCGATGACCGCGTGACTGCAGCGGAGTTCGACGGACTGCTGGTGGATTTCGCGCGCAAGGCGGATGCGAAGATCATGATCCGCGGACTGCGCGCGGTGTCGGACTTCGAGTATGAGTTCCAGATGGCTTTGATGAACCGGCATCTGAGTCCGGAGCTCGAGACGATTTTCCTGGCGCCATCGGAAGACTATTCATACCTGTCCGCATCGTTCATTCGCGAGATTGCTTCCCTCGGCGGGTCAGTGAAGGACTTCGTGAATCCGAACGTTCATGAGGCGCTACAGGGCAAGTTCGGTCCGCTTCCGTAGTGTCGGTCGTATGACGGGCGGATCCTTCCGCGAACAGATACAGATACGGGCGTCGCTCAGCCCCAGGCGCATCGTACTGCCGGAGAGCGGCGATGAGAGAGTCCTTGAAGCGGCCGTCCGGCTGCATCGCGCTGGACTCGCGCATCCCGTCCTGATCGGCGACAGCGATGCAATTACGGCTGCATTGCGTGAACATGCCGATGATGCCGGCGACATTGAGATCATCGATCCTGCAACGGACCATCGCCGAGCGGCGCTCGGCGTTGCGCTTGCCGAACTACGCAGTCATCGCGGCTGGACGGAAGCCGATGCGTTTGCGCGTATCGAGGACCCGCTGGTCTATGCCGGTGCGCTCGTACACTCCGGGTACGCCGATGGATTCGTTGCCGGTGCTGTAAGAACGACGGGTGATGTAGTGCGCGCCGCACTCTGGTCCATCGGAACCGCGCCCGGCATCCGCACTGTTTCCTCTTCGTTCTATATGGTTGTGCCGCCGTTCCGCGAACAGACGGCTGCGGAGGTTCTGACGTTCACGGATGCCGGCATTGTCGCGTATCCGGACGCGCGTGCACTCGCGGACATCGCGGCGGCGGCCGTCACCGCACGCAGGCTGATTGTCGGGGACACGCCTCGCGTCGCATTTCTGTCGTTCTCCTCGCGAGGCAGTGCACAGGGAACCAGTGTCACGCGGGTGCGCGAAGCCTTCGAGATTTTCAGGAGCGAGTATCCGGATGTTCTGGCTGATGGCGAGCTGCAGGCCGACGCCGCCCTTATTCAGGCCGTCGCCGACCGGAAGGCGCCCGGCTCGGCGATCGGCGGAATGGCCAACATCCTTGTTTTCCCCGACCTGGACGCCGGCAACATCGCATACAAGCTGGTCCAGCGACTCGCCCGGGCAGAGGCGCTCGGCCCCATTCTGCAGGGCATGAACCGGCCGTGCAGCGATCTTTCGCGGGGCGCCACGACCGACGACATTGTCGATGTCGCATGCGTGACCGCACTTCAGGCGCAGGCGGCACCGATTTTGCCCTACGGCGGGCAATCGAGCCGTTAAATATCAAAGGGAGGGGCGATGAGCTTCGATGTGAAGAAGCAGGGTGATGTCACGGTTATTGATGTCGAAGGCCAGCTGATCGTGGGGAACCGCCAGGAGCTGAAGCAGAAGGTACTGGAAGAACTCGAGGGCGGAGCGCGCAAGTTCCTGATCGACTTCTCCAACACAGGCTATATCGATTCATCAGGTCTCGGCGTGCTTGTGAGCCTCTCGAAGAAGATCCGCGAGCAGGGCGGCGAACTGCGCCTGGCGAACCTGAATGAGGACCTTCGCACGCTGTTCGAGCTCACAAAGCTCGACACGCTGTTCCACATCGCGAACAGCCGCGACGAAGCGCTCTCGTCCTTCTGACCCTACCGCCAACCCCCTGCGGGTGGTTATTATAACGGAATGCAGCGTGATTATGTTCTGGAACTCCCCAATGACCTTCGGAAGATCGAAGGCTCAGTCGAGGAGCTGATGGAGCAGGCGCAGGAGGCCGGGTTCGATGCCGACCGCCTGCGGCTGAATTTCAGAGTCTGCGTGACCGAAGCCCTCGCCAATGCCATGCTATATGGCAACTGCCGTGACCCCCGTAAATGCGTTCGTATCGAGGCCCATCTAAGCTCTGAACAGGTCGTGGTCGAAGTTACGGATGAAGGTCGCGGTTTCAATCCTGCGAGCGTCCTCGATCCTACGCTGCCGGACAACCGCCTGCGCGCCGGTGGACGTGGTCTCTTTCTGATCCGGAAACTGATGGATGTCGTCGAGTTCAACGATCGCGGCAACTCCATCAAGATGGTGCTTTTCAGCAGGGACGCAGCGCCGGTACGACGCGTCGGCTCATGACACCCGCGGCGTTGGCCGATCTCACACCCCTCCCGAGCACCGTAAGCCGTGTCCTGGAAAGTTATTGCGCAACACATCCGGACGTGCAACTGCGGTTGTGGGCCGAGCGTGATAACGAATGGGTGTGCCTGTACCCGCTCGGCAGCGATCAGGAGACACTCGGCGAACGCCATCGGATCGCCGTCTCTGAAGGTCCGGCTCTCGCCGTCGAGGTGATCACGCCCACTGGCGGTCAGCAGCAGGGACACTTCCTCGCACAAGTTCTCGCCCAGACGATTCATCAGGAAATGGAGGCGCGATCCGCTGCGCGCGAGCTATCCGAACGTTACGAGGAAATCAATCTCCTCTATTTCATCAGCGAAATTCTCGGGTCGGTGCTTTCAGTCACCGACGCGGCAACTCGCATTCTGTTCGAGGTCGCAGATGTGCTCGGTGCGCGGCGTGCCTCGCTGTGGGTTCATTCTGCATCGGATGACAATCTGCATCTGACGGCAGCGGTCGGTGAAGATGGAATCAAGGGGCCGATCCCTGTCGACGATCCGGATTCTGCAACGGCGTTGGTGTTCCGCGATCGCCAGGCGCTGAACCTCGAGCGCGGTGTGGTGCTGTCGAGTGTGCCGCGACTGGAGCCGTCACCGAAACGATTCGAGGCGTTCCTGTCCGTTCCGATCAACTACACGCCGCCCGAGGGTACGACGCGAACGGTCGGCGTGATCACCCTGATCGGGCGCCGGAACAACGTGCGGTTCAGCGCTGGTGATGCGAGACTGCTGTCCGCAATTGCGAGCCAGGTCGGTGCCGCACTCGAGACCCAGCGTCTGGTCGCGGAGAGCCTGCAGCAGGAACGCGTGGTCCGTGAGCTCGAGCTCGCCCATGACCTGCAGCTCAAGCTGCTGCCGGACCTCACTGCGTTCACTGGACCGCCCGAGGTAGCAGGTCGATGCGCGCCCGCTCAATCCGTCGGCGGCGACTTCTACCATCTCATCCGTCTGTCGAGTGATCGCGTCGGCGTCATGATCGGTGACGTATCGAGTCACGGATTCCCCGCAGCGCTCATCATGGCACTGACCATGAGCGCGGTCGCGATCTATTCGCAGGATGAAGGACCGCCGGCAGAAGTACTGAAGCGCGTGCATCGCGCGGTCATCAAGGAACTCGAGTCCACCGAGATGTACCTCACGCTCTTCTACGGCGTGGTGGATCGCGCAACGAAGCAGATCGTCTATGCAAATGCTGGTCACCCGCATGCGTTCCGCATTCGCGCAGATGGTGATATCCAGCGACTCGGCGCCACCGACCTGCCGCTCGGTATGGTCACACTCGACGCGTATGCAGAGGCGTCGGCATCGTGGGA
>JBDSPG010000201.1:0-4888 GCA_039912685.1 Longimicrobiales bacterium
TCCGCTCCTGGCCGTTGCCAGAGACGCCGCGGCCGCGGCCGTCGGCGTTCATCGCACGCATGTAGGCCACGTCGATATCGAGCAGTGGACGGAAAAGGGCACATCCGACTTCGTGACTCATGTGGATCACGAGGCGGAGGCCGAAATCGTCAGCCGGATTCGATCCGCCTTCCCGGACCACGCGATCCTCGCGGAAGAGGCTGCGAGCATGGAGCCCCGCACTGACACCGCCGTCGGTGGGTCCGGCTGGACCTGGATCGTGGACCCG
The DNA here is from genome assembly GCA_039912685.1 of Longimicrobiales bacterium. Classification (GTDB taxonomy): domain Bacteria; phylum Gemmatimonadota; class Gemmatimonadetes; order Longimicrobiales; family RSA9; genus DASUXU01. The sequence continues at coordinate 269 of JBDSPG010000201.1, forward strand.
TTGGACGGCACAACGAACTTCCTCCACTCCTACCCTATGTATGGAGTGTCGATTGCCGCTTCGTTCAACGGCGTCCTGCAGGTCGGCTTGGTGCAGAACTCCGTCACGGACGAGCTGTGGCATGCGACGCGGAATGGCGGGGCATTCCGGAATGGCCGTCCCATCCAGGTTTCCGGCATGGAGGCGCTGCGCCGGTCACTCATCGGAACCGGCTTCCCCTTCAAAGCGCTGGATCTGCTCCCACGGTATCTCGTACAGTTCGACCGGGTACTACGTAATTCGTCCGGCATTCGAAGAGCTGGATCGGCGGCACTCGATCTGTGCCACGTCGCGACCGGGTTTTTCGACGGATTCTGGGAGCTCGCGCTGCAGCCGTGGGATATCGCGGCGGGCACGCTGATTGTGCGCGAAGCCGGTGGCATCGTTACGACGATCGATGGTGACGAAAACGTCGTCAAAACAGGATCTGTTCTGGCGGGTAATGCTGCAATTCATGAAGCGCTCGCGGCGTTGCTGCGGGGCGAGACAACATGTGAACGATAAAGTGAGCAAGCATGGCGCGGCCAGTCGTCCTTAGCAGTGGTCCGGTGCGGAAACGCGTGACGCGGGTGCATGCATGGCTTGCGCGGCATCCCCGCGCAGTCACGGCCATTCTGCTCGGCGCCATCACTGCGGCATCGCTGGGTGCGGGACTTCTCGTGGGCGCGTGGCGTTCGGTGTGCCGCAACTGTCCGTCGATTGCCCAGATCTCGATGTGGGAGCCGAAGCAGTCCAGCAAGATCTACGATCACGATGGCAAACTGATCACGGAGCTGTTCGAGGAGCGTCGTACGCCAGTACAGATCGAGACGCTGCCGGAGTACGTGAAGTACGCGTTCGTGTCTGTCGAGGACAAACGCTTCTATCGTCACGCGGGACTCGACTACCGTCGCATCTTCGGCGCGGCGATCCGTAATGTGTTGCACGGTAGCGTTACAAGTGGCGGCAGCACGATCACGCAGCAGCTCGCACGCAACATGTTCGAGAACATCGGCTTCGAGCAGCACGGCATCGCCGGATTGTCGCGCAAGATGAAGGAAGCGAAAGTCGCGCGCGAGATCGAGAACGTCTACCCGAAGGATCAGATCCTCGAAGCGTACATTAACCAGGTCAATTACGGGCACGGCTGGCGTGGCATCGAGACTGCAGCGCTGCATTATTTCGGAAAGCCGGCCCGAGAGGTAAATCCTGCGCAGGCAGCCATGCTCGCGGCTGCAGTGAATGCGCCCGGCAGATATTCGCCGTTCATCAATCCGCAGAAAACTCTCCAGCGTCGCAATCTCGTGCTGAGTCTGATGGCGAGGCAGCAGTACATATCGCGGGACAGCCTGGATTACTGGAAGCAGACACCATTGCCCGAGACAAGATCGGGCGCAGATGTCGGAAGCGTTGCACCGTACTTCGAGGAGATCGTTCGCGCCACGCTCGACAACCGCTACGGCTCGGGGCTGTACAATAGAGGTCTGCGCATCTACACAACGCTCGATCTCGAGATGCAGAAGGCGGCCACTGCGGCCATGGACAGCGGCTGGAACGCGATCGAAACTGCACGCGGCTATCGCGGAGCGCATTTCCGGGAAGCAATGGCTGACAAGAAGCGGAAACGCGGCAAGGAGACGCCGTACATCCAGGGCTCCTTCATCGCGATGGATCCGACAACAGGCGATGTCCGCGCACTCATCGGGGGCCGCAACTTCCGGGACTCGAAGTTCAATCGCGCTACGCAGGCGATGCGGCAAGCCGGCTCGACATTCAAACCGTTCGTGTACGCCGCTGCAGTCGCGAGCGGTATTCCGGCCTCTCACATCATGTTCGACGCGCCACTCGACATCCCGATGTCGGATGGCACCGTCTATTCGCCGAAGAACTACGACCCTGATTTCCGCGGTCCGCTCACACTGCGCGATGCGCTCAAGCATTCCGTGAACACGATCACAGTGAAGCTAGGCATGGACGTCGGATTGGAAACGGTCGTGCAGACGGCGAAGGACTACGGCATCCGCACATCGGTGCTGCCCTTCCCGTCCACGTCGATTGGCGCGGCATCCGTCATTCCCATGGAGATGGCGGCAGCCTATACCGTCTTCGCCAACGCCGGCGTTCGCGCGGAGCCGCGATACATTACGCGCGTCGACGACGCGGAGGGGCGCGTGCTATGGCAGACGTCGCCGCAACGCAAGGAGGTCGCAAACAGCCAGGTCGCGGCGATCGTGCGCGACATGATGACCACTGTCGTCAACAACGGTACCGGCTATCCTGCGCGCGACCCTGCGAACAAGGGCCTGCCGTACTCGGTCCCCGCCGCCGGTAAGACAGGTACAACGAACGACGGAACGGACGTCTGGTTCATCGGTTTCACACCGACCCTACTCGCAACCGTGTGGTTCGGATATGACCGGCCCAGGACCATTGTACCAGGCGCTTCTGGCGGCAGATTTGCCGCGCCGGTATGGGGGCGTTTCATGAATTCCATCTACATCGGGGACAAACCCGAGCTGCCGACACCCGCGACGTGGACACTTCCGGAAGGCCTCCTCGCCATCCAGGTGGATCGCGAAACCGGTCTGTTACCCTCTGCAACATGCCCGGCAAACCGGCGCTACACGGAGTTGTTCATACCGGGGACCGAGCCGGGTGCGTTGTGTGATCCTTATGCAAACGCTGGACTGTTCGGAACGCCGCTCGGACGACCTGTGCCCGACACACTGCAGAAGTAGGCCCTCCAAGCTGCGTTGGCGGGGGTGAGCGGCGAGCTGAATCAGTTGAACGTGTGTTTGCGGTACGGCACGCCGGCTCCGCGAAGAGCATCGAGCAGTTGTACTTCATCGCCCGGCAGATACGCCAGGGCGAGTGCGCATTTCGCCCGCGCCGCTGCCGGTGCAGGCTGGATTTCCGCTGCGCATCCACTGCCCAGTGCGACCTGCTCGGCCCACAGCGCATGGTGTGTAGTGTCGAAAACGAGGACAGGGTTCACGCGCGATGATGATCTGAATAATCGAGTGCTGCGTCCTTAGGGGTGAGCCGCTCGACAATCAACGGGAGCATCGTTCCCGGTGACCCGCCCATGCGAACAGCTTCGCGCAGTGACTGCGCAGCGCGTTCCGCATCACCCATGTCTGCCGCATACACTGTAGCCCACGGCTCGCCTTTCACGACTGCATCACCGGTCTTCTTCGTGATATGGAATCCGACACCTGGATGAATGGTGTCCCCGAGCGAACGGCGGCCTGCGCCAAGTAGGACCGCAGCGTGGCCGATTTCCCGCACATCCATTTCTTCCACAAAGCCGTCCTTCTCCGCCGTGACCACCAGACGTGCGTCGGCCTGCGGCAGCAGTGCGGGATCATCGACAACATTCGGATTGCCGCCCTGCGCTTCGATCACTTCCTTGAACTTGTCGGCGCCGCGCCCATCATCGAGTGCAGCCGCCGCCTGAAGGCGTCCCTCCTCCAGGTCTTTCGCCGCGCGTCCGAGTACGAGCATTTCCGCAGCCTGTGCGATCGTAAGCTCACGAAGATCAGCCGGACCGCGACCGAGCAGCGTCTCTATGGATTCCTCGATTTCCAGCGCGTTCCCGATGGCGCAGCCCAGCGGTCGGTCCATTGCCGTGAGGAGTGCGACCATTTCTTTGCCGTGGCGGGTTCCGATGTCGATCATCGTGAGCGCGAGGCGTCGCGCGCGTGGATGATCGACCATGAACGCGCCGTTGCCGACCTTTACGTCCAGCACAAGACCGTCGATCCCCTCCGCCAGCTTCTTGCTCATGATGCTCGACGCGATGAGTGGAATCGACTCCACGGTGCCGGTGACATCACGTAGTGCATAGAGCCGCTTGTCGAGTGGTGCCACTTCATCCGTCTGCGTGATGAGCGCACAGCCGATTTTCTGCAGCTGACGACGGTATTCTGCTGTGGGAAGATGCGTATCGAAGCCAGGGATGGATTCGAGCTTGTCGACGGTGCCACCGGAATGACCGAGGCCGCGTCCGCTCATCATGGGGACGGGAACGCCAAGTGACGCGACCAGCGGCGCCAGGACCAGCGATACCTTGTCCCCTACACCGCCCGTGGAATGCTTGTCCACCTTACGGCCGGGTACACGGCTGAGGTCCACGACCACACCCGAATGAAGGATGACGTCAACCAGCTCGTTCAGCTCGATTGATGTCAGGTCCTGAAAGAAAACAGCCATGAGAAAGGCCGACATCTGGTACTCTGCGACGTCGCCCTGAAGGTATGCATTAAAAAAACCGCTCAACTCGCCCGGCTCGAGCGTTTCGCCATCCCTCTTTCTCGCAATCAGCTGGTACGGATTCACTTCGCGTGCACGCCTCTCTTTGCTGTAATCACCGGCGCGGCCGACGGTGCTGCTTGAGAACTGCCATGATCGAATCCCGATCCATTTCCACGCCATCGCTGTGTCCCGGACCCGACCTGCGAATCACACGGGTGCGTAGCGTCTTGCCGCTCTGCGGGGCGGCCAGAAGGACAATTGTGGCACCAATGAGGGCGCCAACCAGCATACCGGCCACGAACCCCGTCGCACCGGATTCTTCCTCATAATACATCGGTCTCTCCGATC
>JBDSPG010000227.1:0-3862 GCA_039912685.1 Longimicrobiales bacterium
CGCATGCCGGTCGTCGTGGTTTCAGCCCACGACCTCAACCGGAAGGAATCGCGGGACGCGAATTATGATGCGGTGCTGCGGAAGCCGGTGGGCGAAGAAGACCTCATTGCGATAGTGGCCGGCCTGCTGGGCTGAAACACGCCCACCTCGAAGCTAGGTCTGCGTGAGCGCGCGGCGTCAGCCTGCCGGCCCGTCCCGTTTCTTTCTCTCTGACAGAATTGTTGCAGCCGCCATGGTCCCGCTGACATTGGTCGTCGTGCGGAACATGTCGGGAATGGTGTCTACGCCGAGAAGTATTCCGGCGGCTTCGGGCGGCAGTCCGACCGCGAGCAGAACGGGCACCATGATCACAATGCTGCCGCCGGGAATTCCCGGAACGCTGAAAGTCAGCAACACGGATGTGAGCGCGACGGTAAGGATCTGTGCTGCGTCGAGTGTCATTCCGTAGAGGGCTGCGACGAACATCACGCCGATGGGAATGCCGACCGCACCGCCGAGTCGAAACATGGATGCGGAGAGCGGCAGAAAGAACGTAGTGATCTCCTGGTCGAATCCGAGCTGTTTTTCGCCGCCGTCGATCATGGCCGGCAGCGCAGCGAGTGATGATCGCGCGCTGAATGCGACGGCCTGCGCGGGCGCGGCACCGCGCATGAAGCGCTGCACGGGAATGCGTGCGAGAATCGCCGTGAGCGGATACAGCGCGAGAATGACGACCGTGCAGAGCAGTGCGCACACGGCGATGTAATAGAGCACTGCGCCGGCTGCGGTGATGCCGAGGCGGGTGGCAAGGGGCACTGCGAGCGCGAAGACACCGATGGGAGCGAGCTCGAGAACGCGGCGGACGATGACGAGCATCGCATCGAACGTTCCCGAGAAGAAGCTGACGACGGTATCACGCGCGGGCGATGTTATGCGTGCGAGCGCGAGGCCGAACGCGAGCGCAAAGAAGATGAGGGGAAGGATCGTACCGTCTGCTGCAGCCTTGACCGGATTTGTCGGTATGAGGTCGACGAGCCACTGCCGCAGATCCGGGAATCCCTGCTGCGTGGCGGCCGCAACATTGGGCGCAGCACTCGTGGCGGCCGCTGCACTCGAGCGCAACGCAGAGGATGCGGCGTCATCGATCGCAAGCATGCGCAGGAGCGGCGGTGCGGCGAAGGATGTGAAGAGCGCGGCCGTGCCGAGCAGCAGAAAGAAGAGCGTGATTGCGCGAGCGCCGAGGCGCCCAATGGATTGCGCGTCTCTCGCGGAAGCCGCACCCATGATGATGCCGCCGACGACCAGCGGGATGACGGTCATGCGTAGCGCATTGACCCAGAGCGTGCCGATCGGACTGATCCATCCGACAGAATCGAGGAGTGTCCTGTTGTCGAGGGCGGAAATGAACATGCCGAGCGCAAGGCCGGCGGCGAGCCCGACGAGGACGCGGGCCGTAAGGGAGAGTCGCATGGGAAACGATACGCGCGGATTGCCGCGCGTCAACGGTCATCTCTGCTCGGCTTGCCTCCGGCGCGCTGCCAAGATGCCGTCCACAGCCTTGCTGGAAAGCGCGAGATGCTGCTGTAGTATGTGCAGGAACTCCCTTTCCTCGGGATTGATGCGACCGTCACTCAACACGGCGTCCACGCCCTGCGCATATACCTGCCTCGCCACGCTCTCGTGGATCGCGGACACCACACGATCATTCAGACGCAGGATACGCTTAAGATGCGCGAGATCGGATCGCTCATCTTCGGAGAGACGGCGATCAGCAAGACAGAAGAGCAGGTAGTCGCGGTAGAATCGCTCGAGGCGGCCGCAGAATTCGCCACGCAATGGCATGCGATACCGTTCCGCAATGCGCGCAACCTGTTCTGGCCTCACGCCTCTGACTTCGGCAACATCCGCGAGCAGGTTGTTCACTTCGATCCAGGCGTTCTCACGGGGCAGCCGATTCATGGCGCGCTGCAACAGTGTGCGACGCCGGAGGGGGAGGCGCTCGAAAGGGGGGCGGGTCAGGGTGCCGTCCATCAACTCAAGATGGCTAACCGTTGTAAATCACACCACCCTTGCCTCGATAAAGCTCCAGGACCTCCCGTCCTTCATCGCGAATCACGCCGGCCTCGAACTCGATGCCGCGCTCCTTCAGATACTCGTAGGACTCAGGGAAAACCGGCCCCTCGTCGAACTGCAGGCGGTTGGCGTCCTCTCGCAGTGCGGACCAGACAACCCGCCGTACGCCACTCCAGAGCGTTGCGCCGAGGCACATCGCACACGGCTCACAGGACGTATACAGCACGTGGGAGGGCTGATCCGACCCCCCCAGTGTGAACGAGCCGCGCACCGACTGAGCCATCATGAACGCAACCATTTCCGCGTGCAAGGCAGAATTATGCAGGGGTACTACGAGATTCATCCCGACCGAAACGAGACGGCCGGACTCCTCCTCAAAAATGGCCGCACCAAAAGGACCGCCGCTTCCCTGCAATACATTTTCTCTTGCGACGGCGATCGCGACACGCATCCGATCGCGATCGCCCGTCTGCGGGCGCAGCCAGTCGACGTTTCTGCGCACCCAGCCAGGATACTCGATGCGGATCTCGGGGAAATGCACGTTGTTGTCGTAGCTCATGTCACTCCCATCCCAGGATCGGTACGCGACGTACATGGGCATCGATGCCCGTCATAATGCGAAATCCATTCGACGGGCTGTAATCACCGAGCCCATGGATCCAGTGAACGCCGAGCCAATAGCGTCCGCGTGTGCGCAAGCCGACACGCAGCTCGCGAAGATCTTCGTTCGCGCGATACTCGATGCCGTGCAGATTATCATGACCAACAATCCACACTTCCGATTCAACGGGAATGCGAGCACTGCGATAGCCGGCGCCAGCTGTGAACGCGAAAGCATCGGTCTGTCCGCGTGCAGGCCACGGCCGTCCGTTGATGCTCGTACCTGCTTCGCCGGCGACCCAGAGATCGCCCTGTGTGCGAAGCCCGAGTAGCGCGAAGAAGTCGGTCGCGTCCCGATCGAGACCGGACACGAGACTGGTCACGGGAAGACGCGTGCCAAAGCGGAGCAGCCAGAGCACGGGCGCGTTGTCGGGGGAAAGTCGAGCGAGGGATTCAACAATCACTGCACCCGGATCATCGTGCTCGAGTCCGACCTCAGAGTGTGCAGTGCGGAACACTTCCTCGTTCTTAAGACTCCAGAGCGCTGTGCCCGTTGCGTGAATGGCAACGCGACCATTGCGCCACACGATGTCATACAGGCCAAGCTCTTCGAGACGGCCTTGCGTGCCAGCAAGTGATGCACGCTGTCCATACAGCATACCGACGCCCGCATCGAGCAGGACGTTGTTGTCGCCATCGAACACGCGCCACGGCGCAGGGTCGAGCGGACGGATCTGCGCGTGCAACACTGTTGTATGCGTGGCAGCAATGGTGATGAGACAGAAGCAGATCAATCCGTTCAGACGTCGCATAAAATCACAACCGGGGCGGGTGCGGAGGGCCGCGGAGGACGCGGGTCGCGCCGCTCCGGACTGCGCGATTGCGCAACAGATATGTGATCCAGCCGACAATCGCGATGACAGCAAATGAGAACCACTGCAATGCATAGCTCAGATGCGGCCCCTCGTCGAGAGTGGGCGGATCGAGTGCGCGCGGGATGGTGAAGCCGCCGGACGCGGGAAGCAGCTGCACGAGAAACGGTGCGAGCGGATACGGGAACTGCGCGCGGAGCGCGTTCTCATCAATAGTATACCAAACGCGCCGGAATTCACCCACCTCGGGAATGGAGTCCGCGGTTGGTGAAACGGATTGTCCGCGAGCCGGGAAGGGGAGTACGAGTCCGACAATCGAGTCGCGCTGTGAAGCATTG
>JBDSPG010000238.1:0-16222 GCA_039912685.1 Longimicrobiales bacterium
TTCAATCCGGCGATTGAGGATCGGACCCTCGCCTGTCGCGAGATAGTGCTTCACGCCACGATTATGCCGCTCGCGATACGGTTCGGGGACGATGGTCTCCGTGAGGGACTTGCCGACAGCGTCGCCCTCGGACCAGCCGAAAATAGCTTCAGCCCGTGCATTCCACCCCGTGATGACGCTGTTGGCGTCAGTCGTCACGATCGCATCGAGCGCAGAATTGATAACGCCGCGAAGGCGCGCCTCGACATCGCCTAGCCGTTCGTTCGCCATTTCCAGCTCTGCGGCCTGCTCTTCCAATTCGGCGGCCTGTTCCTGCATTTCGGCGGTTTGCGCTTCGAGTTCGACAGTCTGTTCCTGAAGCTGATCGCGCGTTTCCGTGAGCGCACGAACAAGCTGTGAGTTCTCTATGGCGGTGCCGGCGCGACGCGCGAGCTCCTCGACGAAGCGGACGTCTGCATCATCGTACGCTCGCCCAGACTCTGCATGGACCAGCGTGATGGCGCCGACGACCCGGCCGGCTTGCGTGGTGAGCGGCGCGGTTATGTAGGAGCGCAGACCCAGTTCACGAATCAACCCCAGATGTCGGTCATCGCGCGCAGCGGCCACGAGCAGACTGTCTGGAATATTGCTCACCGATTCCGTACGGCCTGTCCGCAGCACGTTTGGAACGCCGGTCGATGCATCAGGATCTGAAGGGTAGAGCTCCTCGAGACGCTGAACGAACTGCAGTCTTGCCGGATCCTTGTGAAAGACCGCCACGCGCCGAATCTCGCCGTCTACAAGCACGTCAACGGCACACCAGTCAGCAATTTCCGGAACCGCCATCTCGGCGACGTTGCGCAAAGTCACATCGTAGTCCATCGATGACGCGAGCGTCCGGCTCACCTCTGCAAGGAATGCCCAGCGTTCCCCGGTATCGTGGATTATCACGGTACTGCCACTCCCATTGGTGCCATGTATGAAGGGTGCAAGGGACGGTAGGCTCCTGACAAGGGGAAGTAAAGTGCAAGTGGGGTGCCGTCGTGCAATGGCGGCCAGGGGTTTGCATGACGCGGTCGGGACGGAACGGACCGCCGCCGCCGGCGGTACGCAGACGTGAGGGGACGCCAGGGTGGGACGTCTCCGGACCCATGACAGGATGGTTACCGCATGAACAAGCTTCTTCGTTTCGCACCGTTCGCCGCGCTGGTTCTGGGCGGCTGCTCCCATGCGTTCCGCGAGCCCGAGGTCAACCTCGTGAAGGTCACGCCCAACGGGATCGGCCTGCGCGGCGGTTCCGTCGCGGTGCAGCTGGAGGTGCACAACCCGAACAGCTTCGGGCTCAGGACGGAACGCATCAACTACAATTTCGAGGTCCTCGACAACTCGAAGAGTGATACGAGCTGGGTGTCCGTATCAAAGGGCGTGATCGATAAATCCCTCGAGGTCGGCGGCGGTGACCGCACGATCATCGAGATTCCTATCGATTTCCGCTATGACGACTTCGGCGCCGCGGCCCGCTCCATTATGGATCGAGGCAGTTTCCGCTACCGTGTTTCGGGCGACGTACAGCTGCGCGAGCCGCTGAAGCGGTTGATCCCGTTCCGGAAGACCGACACATTCAATCTGTCTATTATCCGCTAACCTCAACCAGGAGCCGTTCCATCGACCGCACCGTATCGACCGAGAACCCGCAGGAGCGCGTCATCCTCGTCTCAGCTCCGACGAAGGACATCGCGCTCCGTGATGTGGACGAGCATATGGCCGAGCTGGGGCGCCTGACCGATACGGCGGGCGCCCTTGTCGTCGGTACCCTCCAGCAACGCCTCGACAAGCCGCACCCGAAACTCTACATCGGGGAAGGGAAGGCAAACGAGCTCAAGGACCTGATCAAGGAACTCGACGCCACGCTCGTCATCTTCGATGAAGACCTGACTCCGGCGCAGGGGAAAAATCTCGAGGCGCACATCGAGACGCGCATCATGGACCGCGCCGAGCTCATTCTCGATATCTTCGCAACGCGCGCGCGCAGCCATGAAGCGCAAATGCAGGTGGAGCTCGCGCAGCTGCAGTACATGATGCCGCGACTGAAGCGCATGTGGACACATCTTTCCCGCATTCGCGCCGGCGTCGGCGCGCGTGGTCCCGGTGAAACGCAGATCGAAACCGATCGTCGTCTCATTCGCCATCGCATCCGTGATCTGCGCGAGAAGCTGGATACCGTTGCGAGCAGGCGTGCAACGCAGCGCAAGGGCCGTTCGGACGAGCTGCGCGCCGCGCTCGTAGGCTACACGAACGCAGGCAAGTCGTCGCTGCTCAAGGGTCTTTCGGGCGCGGACGTGCTCATCGAAGATCGCCTCTTCGCCACGCTCGATCCGTCCACACGCGCCGTCGCGTTCGAGACCGGCTCGAAGCTGCTGCTCACCGACACCGTCGGTTTCATTCGCAAACTGCCGCATCATCTCGTTGCATCATTCCGCGCAACACTGGAAGAAGCGACGAACGCCGATGTGCTGCTGCACGTGATTGACGCGAGTCATCCGAGCTGGGAAGAGCACAAGGAAGTCGTGGAAGCCGTTCTCGCCGATCTAGGCGCATCAGACATTCCGCAGGTCATCGTGTTCAACAAGATCGACCGGCTGACGCACGCAGAGGAGCAGGGCCTGCGCGAACGTGCGGTCGCGCTGTTCGACACACCCACTGTGTTTACGACATCGCTGGAGGAGCGCGGCATGGATGAGCTGCGTGCACTGCTGTTCGAGCAGGTGCGCGGGCGCCGTCCCGAAGTTCGCATCTCGATTCCGTGGGGTGACGGTGAAGCGCTTGCGTCCGTGTATCGCGAAGGTGAAGTATTGTCGCGCGATGAGTCGGGTGCAGCAGTCGATCTTGTCGCGCGCGTGCCTCCGGCCACACTCGGTCGTCTGCGCGCGCGTAGCGGCATTCTCGTCGCACCGGTGTGAGCGAGCGAATCGTCATAGTCGGGCCCGGCCGTATGGGGCTCGCCGTCGGTGCGGCGCTTCACGAATCGGGCGACGTCGAACGCGTCACGTTCTTCGGACGGGCAATGGAGCCACCGCCGCACCCGCTCTTCGAGACAATGCAGGAGTCGGGAGCGCCCGGCTATCGGATGCTGCCGTCCGCACTGCCCGCCGATACCTCGATTGTCCTGCTCGCCGTCCCCGATCGGGCAATTCCCGAGGTCGCGTACGATCTGACCCGCATGGGCCCGACACCATCCGCCTGCACGGTGCTCCATCTTTCCGGCGCCATATCCACCGACGTGCTCTCACCGCTGCACGCAGTGGGGTACGCAGTCGGCTCGATTCACCCGCTGCAGGCAATAGCCGACCCGTGGATCTCCGGTGACCGCCTCATCGGCTCGGCGTTCGCGATCGCCGGCGAGCCCGCCGCGGTGAACGCCGCCCGCCGCCTTGTGCAGGCGCTTCAGGGCCTCGCCCTCGTCATTCCGCCCTCGCTCCGGCCTGTATACCACGCGGCCGCCGTCATGGTCTCGAACTACACGATCGCCCTCGTCGGCATGGGGGCCAGACTGCTCATGGAGGCCGGCGTCCCTGAAAAGGACGCGGTTCCCGCTCTGCTCCCACTCCTGCGGGGCACAGTCAGCAATCTCGAGCACCTCGGCATTCCCGCCGCGCTCACCGGCCCCATCCCGCGCGGTGATACCGACACCATCCGCCTCCACCTCGCGCGGTTGTCCGACCGGGACCGCGTGCTATATTGCGGCCTTGGTCTGGAAATGCTCGACCTCGCTCGTGGTGCCGGCCTGAATGCCGATCGCGCCGCGGAGATCGAGGCGCTCCTCTCTCGCGACTGAATGCGTCTTCACATCAACGTCGATCATGTCGCTACCGTGCGGCAGGCACGTCGCACCGACGAGCCCGACCCGGTACGCGCGGCCGTTCTCGCCGAGCTGGGCGGTGCCGACGGCATCACCGTGCACCTGCGCGAGGATCGTCGTCACATCCAGGACCGCGACCTGCAACTCCTGCTTGCGACGGTACGCACGGGTGTGAATCTCGAGTTCGCGGTTGCGTCCGACGTACTCGCGATCGCAATCGATGCGCGGCCGATGGCTGCAACGCTGGTTCCCGAAAAGCGTGAAGAGATTACGACGGAAGGCGGACTCGCTCTCGAGACAGCGGAACAGCGTGCGAGTGTTGCGGCGGTTGTGAAGCAGCTTCACGATGCCGGCATTCGAACAGCCCTGTTTCTCGGTCCGGATCCGGCTGCCATCACGGCAGCAGCGGACATGGGCGCCGATGCCGTGGAGCTGCACACGGGCGAGTATGCAGAGGCCTGGAAGAACGTGCACCACGGAAGCGGACGCGAGCAGGTTACGAATGAGCTGCGGCGACTGCAGCGTGCGGCGGCGCACGGTGTTGCGCGTGGCATTGCCGTCCACGCTGGCCACGGCCTCACGTACGAGAATACGGCACTCGTCGCCGCGATCGATGAGATTGAAGAGCTGAACATCGGACACAGTGTGATCAGCCGCGCCATGCTCGTGGGCATGGAGCGGGCCGTACAGGAAATGAAGGCGATCGTAAACGCAGCGCGCCGAGACGGCGCGCCGAGCCGGGAGCTGGCATGGCGACACTGACTGAATTCTTCGACTCCGAGGCGCAGCGCTACCTCGAGACGCTGACCGACCTCCTGCGCGGCAGCACGCCGAACCCGGACGAGGTGTATCGAGCGGCGCGCGCACTGCGGGGCAGCGCGCAGATGGCGCGTGAGGATCGCGTGTATCGGAGCGCACTCGCGTTCGAGAACGGCGCGCGCGCGGTTGCGCAGGGTACGCTCGCATGGTCGGACGACATCGCAGGCCGCGTCCGCGGCTCCATCGCGGACGTCCAGCGCATCATCGCAGGTGGGGACGCCAGCGATCTCGATGCCGTCACCAGAGCATCGGTGGAGCGCTGGACGAGCGCAGGTGTCGAGATGCCGGCCGGTGCAGATGCGGCCGCCGCGTCAGGGCAGAAGCGCGATGCAGTCCAGGAGTTCCGCGCATTTGCCGCGGCCGAAGTGGACGGCATTTCGGAAGCGCTCGACCGCGGTGTGCAGGCGTTGTCCGCGCAGCCGATGGATCGTGAAGCACTGAAGACAATCCTGCGGCGACAGCGCGCGCTTCTGGGCGCTGCGCGACTCGATGAGATTCCTGTCGTCGCCGAAATTCTCCGCGCCGTCGAAGACCTCACGCGAGTCATCGTGAAGCTCGACATCGGTGTGAAGCGCGAGTGGCTCGATATCTTTCGCGTGGCGCGCGAAGGTCTGAAGGCGGCAGGTGAACCGTTGCGCGCGAATCAGGATCCGCCGCCCAGTAATCATGTGGCACGGCTGCGTCACATGCGTGAAGAATTGCTCGAGCGATATGGAACCGGCGAAGCCGTATCCGCAGCCGGTGGCCCGGAGCAGGGAATCGTGCAGGCGAAGCCGATGACGGAGCCACCTCCCCCGACTGCCACGCCAATCGCAGACGCTTCGCCGATCGCGTATGCAGCGCCGATGGCCGCAGCAGCACCGACTGACGAAGTTGTCGATGTAGTGAGTCTGCAGTATTCCGGTGCGGCCGCACTCCGCCGCGCACTGGAGCTGCGCGCAGATGTCGAGACTGCAGTCGAAAGCAATCCCGACGCGCGCGAAGCCGTGGACGAGCTCTTCGACCTGCTGCGCCTCGCGCAGGGATGACCGGGACGAGCCGACGGGGACTTCTCGATTGGAAAGCCGGGCTCGGCATTGCAATCAGCATTGCAGGTCTGTACTGGGTCTTCAAAGGACAGGATTTCGGTCTCATCGTCTCGGAAGTAAAACAGGCGGATCCGTTCTATTTCTCTGTCGCAACAATCTGCGCCACCGCAGTGTTCTGGGTCCGCGCGTGGCGCTGGAAGTCGCTCCTCGAATCCGTCCGGCCCGGCACCACGTTTCGCTCGCGCTTCGCGGCCACGACCATCGGTTTTATGGGCAACAATATCTTCCCTGCACGTGTCGGCGAGTTCCTCCGCGCCGTGGCAATCTCGCGCACGGAAAAGCTGCCGATGGTCGGATGCTTCACGTCCATCATGCTGGAACGCATGTTCGATGCGTTCACCGTGCTCGGCCTGCTTTTCCTGTCGATGACGATGCCACTGCCCGCACTGCGCGGAGCAGAGGAGCACACGAACCGTGCGCTGCTCATCGGTCTCGTCATGCTCGTCATGCTTGTCCTGCTGCTTGGCTTCGCGATATGGCCCACACGCGCAGTAAACTTCGCCGAACGCGCCGTAAAGCCGTTTCCTGCGAGGGTGCAGCGCCCGATCGTGGACGCCTTGGAGGCATTTCTCAAGGGCGCAAATGCGTTGCGCAACCCGCGCCTGCTCGCACGCGCCGGCAGTTGGTCGATCATCCTGTGGCTTGTGAACGGCATCGGATTCTGGTTCGCGTTCAAGGCATTCTCTCTCCCGTTCAACTTGAATGCGGCGCTCTTCTTCCAGGGATTGCTGGTCTTCGGTGTTGCCATACCGTCCGGTCCGGGTTTCTTCGGTGTGTATGAAGGCTGGGCGAAGATCGTACTGATCGGGATGTGGAGTGCCGATGAAACGACGTCGAATGCGTTCGCCATCGCGTATCACATCGCCGGCTACATTCCCGTAACCGTGATCGGCCTGTACTACGCGAGCCGCCTCGGCATCAGTGCGAAGCAGGCGGCGGATAGTGAAGACGTGGTCGAGAAGGCGGTCGAGCTGGAGCCACGATGATCTCCAACGCGCCCGCAAAGCTCAATCTCTTCCTCCATATTCTCGCCCGCGAAGCAACCGGCTTTCATCAGATCGAAACATTGTTCTGCGCACTCGAGTTGTGTGACGAGCTCGAGGTTGAACGCAGTACGCACGGGATCGCGCTGGACGTAAAGGGTACGTCGATACCTTTGACGCCGAATCCGCGCGACAATCTGGTGCATCGCGCGGCAACCGCTTTCTTCGCGGCGACCGGACTCGACGGCGGTACGCGCATCACGCTCACAAAGTGTATCCCTGCGGGCGCTGGCCTCGGCGGCGGATCGAGTGACGCAGCCGCAACGCTCGCCGCGTTGAACGAGATTTACGGACGACCGCTCACTGCGCAGCAGCTGATTACGATCGGCGCAGCACTCGGCAGTGACATCCCGTTCTTCATGTGCGGATCACCGCTCGCACTCGCGTGGGGCCGCGGCACGCGCATCGTTCCGCTGTCACCGCTGCCGCAGCGCGCCGTTGTTCTCGTTGCGCCCGCTGCGAGTGTATCCACGGCCGATGCGTATCGCGCACTCGCCGACTCGAGACCTGCAGACTTCGCCGCGCCGCCCGCCATCATCCATACTGCCGCAGCGAGCGAATGGGATGACGTCGCATACAACGCCGTTAATGATTTCGAGTCCGTGATCTTCGACCGAATCCCGGAGCTCGCACCGATCAAAGCGGACCTCATCCGCCACGGCGCGCACCCGGCGCTTCTCACGGGCAGCGGATCGGTTGTCTTCGGTGTGTTCGCCAGTGATGCCGCTGCGGATGCGGCTGCAGACGCGATACGCGCGGATTTCCGGAACATTCAGGTCATCGTGACGCGAACGGCCGCCCCTTACAGCGCCTCCGCCGCCGCGTTAGCTTAGGCCCGCCATTCCCCGGTCGTTCAAGGGCAGGACTGAGGACTTTGAATCCTCCAATGGTGGTTCGAATCCACCCCGGGGAGTCCGAGAAACGAACAGCAGCCATCGAGGAGACATGCCCACACCCCGACGCAGCGCACCCAGAAGTCTTCCCGATTCAACTCGGCGCAAGCTCGATGTCACGACCGCGATGGCGTGGGAGAACCTCGTGGACTCCCACGTGGCCGAAGCGACGGCCTTCATCCTGAGGCTCGAGGAATTCAATCCCGTCGAGGACTCGCTCACGCGCTATCTCCGCGAGATGGATCTCACCGAAACTATGGGCACTGCCGTTCGCACCCGTGTCCTGCTCGGTCTCGAGGAGCTCGACGGTGCCGATGATGACAACGGACAGCAGCATGGGACCAACGACGGCGGGAGTCAGGGCGAGGCTCCGGTGGAGGAAGCAGTCTGGCGGCGGTTCCGTCCCTCCGCCATGGTCCGCGAGGTCAAGGAACGGCAGCGGAAGGGCGAGGAGATCGACCGCCTAACAATGCTCCTGCTCGCCCGGGCCGAGGATCACGTCATGGCCACGCATGTCGAAAACGCGATCGGATTCGCCGCGCTCCTCGACGGCGTCACGCCCCTCGACCGCGCCGTCCAGCACTACCTGGGGTCCGTTAACCTCTCGGGCTGCCGGGGCCAGGTCGTTTTTCAGCGTACCATGGCCCGCCTCGCGGACGTCCACCTGGGCCCGCCTGAAGCACACTCCCCGGCTTGACCCCCATCCCCCGTCGCCGCTAAAGTTAACGGCTGTAGTGCCCCAAAAATGTCGGCCCGAAGAAAACGAACTGAGCCCAGAGGGCGATGACGGATCATCCGACACAGGCACCCCTGCTGCTCCTTAGCGGTACCGCAAACCGGCCGCTCGCTGAGGAGATCAGCAGGCATATGGGGCTGCCGCTCGGGGATGTGACGATCAAGCAGTTCTCGGATGGCGAGATCTTCGTGCGGTTGAATCAGAACGCGCGGGGTCGCGACGTCTTTATTATTCAGCCGACGCCGCCGCCGGCAGAATCGATCATGGAGCTTCTGCTGCTGATGGATGCCGCGAAGCGGGCATCGGCGGCGCGGATTGCAGTGGTCATACCGTACTTCGGGTACGCGAGGCAGGACCGCAAGGACCAGCCGCGTGTCGCGATCGGCGCGAAGCTGATGGCGAACCTGATCGAAGCGGGTGGTGCGGATAAGGTGCTCGGGATGGATTTCCACACGCACCAGATCCAGGGGTTCTTCGATATCCCCGTGGACCATTTGTACGCGGCGCCGGTTATGGTTTCATACTTCCGGGACATGCATCTGGTGGATCCGGTGGTGGTTGCACCGGATGTCGGTGCTGCAAAGATGGCGCGTGGCTTCGCGCGACGGTTGAACGCGAACTTCGCGATCATCGACAAGCGTCGGCCGGCGCACAACACTGCAGAAGTCATGCAGGTGATCGGCGACGTGGACGGCCGTGCATGCATCATCGTTGATGACATGATCGACACGGCAAGCACACTCGCGACGGTCGTAGGCGCTTTGAAAGAGCGCGGTGCGACTGACGTATATGCGGCGGCGACGCATGCGCTCCTGTCGGGGCCGGCGGTCGATCGCCTACAAAATTCGGAGGTAAGGGAAGTCGTGGTTACGAACACGCTTCACCTCGGTCCGGAAAAACGGTTCCCGAAGCTGCGCATTCTGTCGATTGCGGAGCTCCTGGCGCGGGCAATCCGCTATACGCACTCGAATGAGTCCGTCAGCCAGTTGTTCGATTAGGAGAGAGAGTCATGGCACAGGCAAAACTGGCCGCGGTAGCGCGGCAGGACATGGGCAAGGGTGTTGCGCGCAAGCTGCGTGCGGCTGGCAAGGTTCCCGCCGTGATGTATGGACACGGCGAGACAACGCGCAGCCTTACGGTTGATGCGCACGAGCTGCAGCTCCTGTTCAGCAAGGTTCACTGGGAAAACACCCTGATCCAGCTGGATATCGGTGGTGAGTCCGTCAGCACACTCGTCCGCGAGGTGCAGTCGCACGCATACAAGAGCGATATCCTGCACGTGGATTTCTATCAGATCCATGCGAACGAAGCGCTCGAGGTCGAGATTCCGGTTCGTCTGCTCGGCACACCGGCGGGCATCAAGCTCGGCGGCATGCTGTCCCATTCGATCAACGACCTGATGGTGCGGTGTCTGCCGGCGAACATCCCGGATCACATCGATGTCGATGTATCGCATCTCGGTCTGAACGAGGCCGTGCACGTCAGCGACCTGAAGCTGCCGGCCGGTGTCGAGTCCGTGATCGAAGGGGATCGCGTTGTCTGCGTCGTCAACCCGCCGTCGGTTGTCGCAGCGGATGAACCTGCCGTCCCGGCACCGGGCGAGCCGGAAGTGATCAAGAAGGCGAAAGCGGACGAGAAGTAGGCTGTCGCTGAAAGTCATCTGCGGCCTCGGAAATCCAGGTGGAGAGTACGAGGCAACCCGGCACAATGTCGGCTGGTGGGCCCTGGATCTCGCACAGACGAGCTGGGGCCTGCCGTCGTTCAAGCGGGACGGTCAGGCTCGCGTTACATCGGGCCGCGTCGGTTCCGGGATCGTTCGTCTGATCAAGCCCATCACATACATGAATCTGAGCGGTCGTGCACTCGGCCCACTGCTGCGTGACGAGTCGTTCGATCCAACCCACGACCTGCTCGTCGTTGTTGACGACACCGCGCTCGATGTCGGACGCCTCCGTTACCGCGATCGCGGCAGCAGTGGCGGCCACAACGGCCTGAAATCGATCGAGGCGACGTTGCGCACGCAGGAGTACCCGCGCTTGCGCATCGGCGTAGGCGCCCCTGCCAGTGGCACCGACCTCGCCGACTGGGTACTCTCTCCTTTCGCCAAGGCGGACGCGGCCGTCGTGAAAGCGCTGCTCCCCGATGTCGTAGATGCCATACGCAGCTGGATGGAAGACGGCGGAGCCGCCGTCGGCAATCGGTTCAATACTTGATACCTGCACAATACTTGATGCCAGCACTATTTTTGGTGCCCGCACAACCCTGTAGCGAAAGGACCCATCGATGGACCCGTTGATGCTGGCGAGCTGGTCGCCATGGTTCGGCCTGCTTGGCCTCGTCGTCGCATTCGTTCTCTACCGTTACCTGTCGAGGCAGAGCGACGGCAATGATGTGATGCGCGGCATTGCTGCGCTGATCCACGAAGGCGCCATGGCGTTCCTGAAGCGCGAGTACACCGTGATCGCGGGTTTCGTAGTCATCGTGACCGCACTGCTGTTTTTTGCGATCGGTAGCCTGACCGCGATTGCGTTCGTGACCGGCGCCTTGTCATCGACACTCGCCGGTTTCTTCGGGATGGCCGCGGCGACTCGCGCAAATGTGCGAACCGCTGCAGCTGCAATGGAGTCCGGCGCGGGCAAGGCGCTGCGCATCGCGTTTTACGGCGGTGCGGTAATGGGACTGTCGGTCGCAGCGCTCGGTATGATCGGGATCGGCGGCTGGTACTACATGTACGGTGCAAGTGCCATCGGCGCGAACGAGCTCGTGAGGTTCGGCGAAATCGTCAGCGGCTATGCAATGGGTGCAAGCTCGATCGCACTCTTCGCGCGCGTCGGCGGCGGCATCTACACCAAGGCCGCGGACGTTGGCGCGGACCTGGTCGGCAAGGTGGAAGCGGGCATCCCCGAGGACGATCCGCGCAACCCCGCGACCATTGCGGATAACGTAGGCGACAACGTCGGCGATGTAGCCGGCATGGGCGCAGATATCTTCGAGAGCTATGTCGGTGCAGTCATCGCGTCTATCGCAATCGCTGCATCGAGCCCGTTGTATACGTCGAGTCGCGTGGAGGCCGTCGCGTTGCCGATCGTCACCATCGTCATCGGCCTGCTAACATCGCTGCTCGGCATTGCATTGATGAAGGTGCTCGAGAAGACGAGCCCCGCGGCTGCATTGCGCAACGTGACATTCATCGCTGCGGGCCTCTTCCTCGTCATCATGTACTTCGTTGTGAATGCGTTCGGCTTCCAGATCGTCGATCCCGCAGATCCGCTCAAGGCGTTCCCCGCGAGCGGACCGTTCTGGGCGCTTTTTGCCGGTTCCATTATTGGTATCGCGATCGGGCTTGTGACGGAGTATTACACATCTTCGAAACCGGTTCGGAAAATTGCACAGGCGAGTGAGACCGGAACCGGCACGAACATCATTGCCGGTCTTGCGGTCGGTATGGAATCCACGGCGATACCGGTACTGCTGATCGCAATGGGCATCTGGGTGTCGTTCTACTTCGCCGGCCTGTACGGCATTGGCATCGCCGCAGTCGGTATGCTTGCGACAGTCGGTGTCACGATGTCAGTCGATGCGTACGGCCCCATCGCGGACAATGCCGGCGGTATTGCGGAGATGAGCCACCTCGGACCGGAAGTGCGCAAGATCACCGATGAACTCGATTCGCTGGGCAATACCACTGCAGCCATCGGCAAGGGCTTCGCCATCGGCTCGGCGGCGCTGACAGCGCTCGCTCTGTTCAGTGCATATGCATCCGCGGTCGGGCTGCGCGACACCGGGATCAACCTCATCAATCCCGCGGTCACCATCGGTCTGCTGATCGGCGGCGTCATCCCCATGTTCATTGCTGCGCTCACGATGAATGCAGTCGGCCGTGCGGCGAGCGGCATGGTGGACGAAGTGCGGCGACAGTTCCGCGAGATCGCCGGACTGATGGAAGGCACCGCGAAGCCGGATAGTGCACGTTGTGTCGATATCTCGACGAAGGCCGCACTGCGCGAGATGATCGCGCCCGCGCTGATCGCAGTGATTGCGCCGGTCGTGATGGGTTACTTCAGCATCCAGGCGCTCGGCGGCATGCTGGCCGGTGCCACACTCTCAGGCGTTCTGCTCGCGCTCTTCATGGCGAATGCCGGTGGTGCATGGGATAATGCGAAGAAGTATATCGAGGGCGGAGCGCACGGCGGGAAGGGAAGTCTGGCGCACAGTGCTGCAGTGGTCGGTGACACGGTCGGCGATCCGTTCAAAGATACGTCAGGCCCGGCAATGAACATTCTGATCAAGCTGATGAGCATTGTCGCACTTGTGCTCGCACCGTGGTTCTTGAAGATCCATGCCGGGTAGGGCGAGTTACGGCGCGATCGTGAATTACGGCGCGATGGCGACGCCGGATATGTTCCAGTCGCCAATCGCGCTGGCCTTTACGCCGCCGATGCCCGTACTACTCGCGTAAATGCGGGCGAACAGCGTATATCGATCGCCTGCCTGCACCACAAACGGCAGCTGGCCCGCAAACGGCGTATGAAGCAGCTTGTTGCCCACAACAAACGGCGAGTCATTCAGGCGGTAGCTGAGTGTAATGCTGTCCAGCTTCACCGCGATGGCCACACTGTCCTGCGTGGCTCTGAGAAACGACGTGACCGTGTACTGCGGCCGCGCGCCGATCGGCGTATCGGCGAGCTGAACGTTGACGTTCGCGTCGATCACAACCGGGCCGGGTGTTACCACCGGCTGCATCGGTTCGGTCTTGTCACCGCAGCCGGCCAGGATCAGGCAGATTCCAAGGGCGTATGTGAATCGCTTCATACTCTCCACCTGATGCAGAAACTGTGCGCGAAATGACCACACCCCCGTTCGCAGCAGCCCTCGCTTTCGCACAGGACCTCATTCGTATACCGGGCGCGCCCGGCTGCGAAGGGGATGTCGCAGTGCGAGTGGCCGCCGAATTCGAGCGCCTCGCATTCGACGAGGTGTACACGGATGAGGTCGGTAACGTCATCGGGATCATCCGCGGCAATGCCGACGCACCACCGGTCATGCTGAGCTCGCACATGGATGTCGTCGACGTCGGCGACAGCGCGAGTTGGGAATACCCGCCGTACGATGCGGTTGTTGCGGACGGATACCTGCATGGTCGTGGCGCGATGGACATCAAGGGTCCGCTCGCGATCCAGACCTACGCGGCTGCGCATTTCGTCGGTCGCCCTCCCGCCGGTGACATCATTGTCGCGCACACCGTACTGGAAGAGCGCGGCGGCTGGGGGATGGAGCATCTCATGAACGCGTGCGAAGAATCGACCACGCGCGTGAGCAAGCCTGGCGTGACGCACATCCGTAAGCCGGGCGCAGTGATCATCGGGGAAGCGACGAACGGCGACATCTGCGTCGGTCATCGCGGCCGCGCCGAGATCATCATTGACGTGATCGGACTCGCCGGTCACGCGAGTGCGCCGGAACGCGCACGCAATCCGCTCGACGTGTTGCCATCCCTGCTGCCAGCGCTGCAGTCGTTTTCCGCGAAGCTCGTCGAAATTGATCCGTTGCTTGGCCGATCCTCTGCCGTTCCGACGGCGATCGAGACACTGCCGCGCAGCCGCAATGTAATTCCCGACATCGCGCGCGTTGTGCTCGACTGGCGGGTTCTGCCGTTCGTCACCGCCGAGAACGCGGTGACAATGCTGCGCCAACATCTGGACCGGAACGTCACGCTGCCGGAAGGGTTCGGCATGGACATCCGGTACAGTGTCGAGCGACAACGCACGTATACCGGCAAGCAGCGCGATCGACGCATGTTCACGCCCGGGTTCCTGCTCGATCCGCAGCATGCCGTCGCGAAAGCGGCTGTCGCTGTGATCAAGACGGAGAGCGGTCGCATGCCTGCGATCCGGCCCTGGACATTTGCGACGGATGGAGGCCATACATGCGGCGTGCATGGCATCCCGACCATCGGGTACGCACCCGGCGAGGAACGCTACGCCCACACCAATCGCGAGCGCCTCGCGCTCGATCAGGCCGAGCAGGTGTACAACACATATCCAAAGCTGATCGCTGCCGTGAGCGCAACGATCGGCATGAAGTAAAGCATCGAGGCACCGCATGTCCGCGATCGATGACATCATGAAGGAGTTGTTTTGGCCAATCTAAGACTGGGAATCGTAGGCCTGCCGAATGTCGGCAAGTCCACGTTGTTCAATGCACTCACCGGCGCAGGTGCTGCCGCTGAGAATTATCCATTCTGCACCGTAGATCCGAATACCGGCGTGGTGTCCGTTCCGGACCCGCGTGTGGACAAGCTGACCGAAGTCGTGGTGCCCCGGCGTACGGTGCCCGCCGTCGTCACGTTCGTCGACATTGCCGGCCTCGTGAAGGGTGCAAGCGAAGGCGAAGGTCTGGGCAACCAGTTCCTGACGAACATCCGGGAAGTCGATGCGATCGTGCACGTCGTCCGCTGTTTCCACGACCCAGACGTTACACACGTAATGGGCGACGTCGACCCCGTGCGTGACAGGGAAGTGATCAACCTCGAGCTTGCATTGTCCGACCTGCAGTTGATCGAGAAGCGCTTGCAGAAGGCCGAGCGCGCCGCGCGCACTGGTGATGCGGAGGCGAAGCTCGAGTTCGCGTTGTTGCAACGCATCAACGACACGCTGTCAGAAGGCAAGCCCGCACGGAATATCGAGACCACGAACGAGGACGAAGCGCGGCTCTTCAAGACCTACAACCTCCTGACATCGAAGCGCGAGATCTACGTTGCCAATGTCGCGGAGTCAGATCTGCCATCCGCCGAGAACGAGTACGTCGCAAAACTGCGCGCCGCCGTCCTGGCCGATGGCGAGGTGGCCGAAGTCGTGCCGCTTTCCGCACGCATCGAGGCCGAACTGCTGCACCTCGAACCCGAGGAACGCGGCATGTTCCTCGAAGAACTCGGACTACAGGAGCCAGGCCTCTACCGTCTGATCCGCGCCGGCTACCACCTGCTCGGACTGATCAGCTACTTCACTGCCGGCGAAAAAGAAGTACGCGCCTGGACAATCCGACGCGGATCCCGAGCCCCCCAGGCCGCAGCCGAAATCCATACGGACTTCGAGAAGGGCTTCATCCGGGCCGAAACCCTCGGCTGGGAGGACTTTCTGAAGGCCGGGTCGCAGAAGGCCGCGAAAGAAGCGGGCTTAGTCCGGTCAGAAGGCAAAGATTATGTCGTGGCGGATGGCGACATTCTGCTTTTTCGGTTTAATGTCTGAGAGCGCAGGGAGAGGGTTGGGGCTAGCCCACAGGGCTAGGGTTGGAGGGGATGGAAGGACTTCCTTTCCCACTCGCGGGCACAGGGGGTGTGGGGACGCCGGTGCGGGGAGAGGTTATGAGGGCGGTCAGCATGGCGTTGATTTCCTGGAGGAGGGCGAGGGCGCGCTTCGACTTGGCCTTGTCGGTGAGCCCTAGCGCCACGCTTGAGGAGATCGCGGCCGCGCATTCCGATGATGAACGACGCGCGTACCGGTAGAATCGCACCTTATCCGCCCGGTTCGACTCGCCGGCACCCTCCGCGATGTTCAGCGTGACGGACAGTGCAGCCCTGCGCAGCTGCTCCGCCATATCAATCCACTTCCGAGGCATGGCGTCGGAGAGCCCCGCACAGATGTGCAGCACCTCCTCCGCTTTGCCGTACACCTTCAATCTCTGATGCTCAAACATGAGCCCAACGTGCGCAGCACGGCGGGGCGAGTACATGGCGCGTTGGGCAGGGAGAGGGTTAGCGCTAGCCCTTAGGGCCAGGGCAAAGGGCAGGGCCAGGGCCCCCTCCG
>JBDSPG010000242.1:0-9642 GCA_039912685.1 Longimicrobiales bacterium
CGGTACCCGCGCGATTCATTGGAAAGACGGACTCGCTCTGGTACACGTGGGAGGAGAACAGCGGGACGCGCTATGTGCTCGTCGTGCCGAAGACGAAGACGAAGCGGCCGCTGTTCGATCACCCGCAGTTCGCGGCAGACCTGTCGTCACTTTCGCACAAGGGCTACGAGCCCGGCCGCCTGCCGAGTATGACGCTCAACTTCGAGGAGGACGGCCGTTCGTTCTGGTTCCTGCTCGACAGCGCGAAGTACGTCTACAACATGACGGAAGGCCGGCTCACCACACTCGGCAAGCAGACGAAGGCACAGATCCAGGATGATCAGCGCAGGCTGCGGCGCGGGGCGGGCGACTGGCGCGCGTATTCACCCGACAGCACGTCATTCGCATTTGCGCGCGAGCACAACCTGTATTTCGTCGAGATGAAAGCACGTCTCGATACAATCTCGCAGTCCGATACCGTCAAGATCAGCACGGACGGTGTGAAGGACTACAGCTTCGGCTCGCGCGACACTACGGCGCAGCAGCAACAGCAGCAACAGCAGCAACAGCAGCAGGATGAAGAGGACCAGGGAACCGGCACTGCAGCGGGCCGCTCGCGCGACAATCGCGTGCGCGCGAATGTGACGTGGTCGCCGGATTCGAAGGCGTTCTCCGTTTCGCGCAGTGACGCGCGCAAGGTGGGCGAGTTGTATCTGGTCAACGTACTCGCTGAGCCGCGGCCGAAGCTCGTGAGCTACAAGTATGCAATGCCCGGCGAAGAAAATGTTGATCAGCAGGAGCTGTGGTTGTACCGCCGCGGAGCTGCCAGCGTGACGTCGATCCCGCTCGGGAAGTGGAAGGATCAGCGGATGTTCAACATCCACTGGACGACAGGCTCGGACAAACTGCGTCTCGTGCGACGCGACCGTCTGCAGCGCAACCTTGAGCTCATCGAGGTCAACCTCGCAGACAACAGCATTGCGACATTGCTGACCGAACAGATCGAGAACAATTCGCTCGAACGACAGAACGTCATGTATACGAAGCGCGGCGGTGACTTCGTGTGGTGGTCGGAACGCTCGGGCTGGGGACACCTGTACCTCTACAGCTTCGACGGTAAATTCAAACGACAGCTGACGAACGGCGCGTGGCGCGTGGACGCACCTGTCGATGTCGACAGCATCACAGGCAGGATCTGGTTCCGCGGTGTTGCGCGCGAGGGGAACGAGAACCCGTATTACCGTCACCTCTATACCATGATGCCGGATGGTACCGGAATGACACTGCTCGATCCCGGCGACGCGGACCACGCATCGAGCTTGTCCACATCGAAGCGCTATGCGCTCGACAACTATTCCCGCGTCGACATGCCGACGCATGCAGTACTTCGCGATGGGAGCGGTAAGGTCCTGCTCGATCTCGAGGCATTCGACGACAAGGGCCTGCGCGCGATTGGGTGGAAGCCGCCGGAGAGTTTTATTGTGAAGGCGGCGGATGGTACGACGGACATCTTCGGCGTGATGTGGAAGCCGTTCGACTTCGACTCGACGAAGTTATACCCGATCATCGCGCACGTGTATCCCGGCCCACAGACGGAGTCGGTGACCGCAGGGTTCAGCCCGAGCAACGCGAACCAGCAGCTTGCACAGCTCGGCTTCATTGTCGTACAGCTCGGCAATCGCGGCGGAAGTCCGCAGCGCTCGAACGCATATCAGGGCTACGGCTACTACAACCTGCGCGATTACGGCCTTGCTGATAAGAAGGCCGGCATCGAACAGCTTGCCGCGCTGCATCACTACATCGATATCGACCGCGTCGGCATCTATGGCCACTCGGGCGGCGGTTTCATGACGGCCGCAGCACTCATGCTTCCGCCATACAACAGCTTCTTCAAGGTCGGCGTGTCGTCATCGGGAAATCATGACAATAACGTCTACAACCAGAACTGGAGCGAGCAGTATCACGGCCTCAAGGAAGTGCCCGTGAAGCTGACCGCGAAGGACACCGCAAACAAAACAGCGGCGCAGAAAGACTCAATGCGCTTCGAGATCAAGGTGCCGACAAACGCCGAGCTCGCGAAGAACCTCCGAGGCAACCTGCTGCTCGTGCACGGCGATATGGACAACAACGTTCATCCCGCGGGCACGATCAGATTGATGGATGCCCTCATCAAGGCGAACAAGCGCTTCGACTTCCTGCTGATGCCCGGCCAGCCGCACGGATACGGGCCGATGCAAGCGTACTTCAACAGGAGACTCCAGGAGTATTTCGCGGAGCATCTGATTGGGGACTATGAGAAGAGCAACGCGGATATAGGAAACTAGGGCGCCCTCAACAACTTGTTTTCTACACGGTGTTGCTGTGCAGGTATGGGAAAGCCCGGGTCGGCAGACACAATGTAAATATACTGCCGACGTCCCGCTCACTCGCAACCGTGACATCGCCACCGAGGAGGCGAGCGAAATCACGGCTCACCGACAGGCCGGCCCCGGTGCCTCCGAAGCGGCGTGTCGCCGATGCATCGAGCTGAACGAAGGGCTCGAAGATTCGGTCCTGGTCAAGCGCACCGATCCCTGGGCCGGTATCACATACCGAGATCGTGATCGCATCCTCGGTTGCGTTCAGATTTACTGTAATCGCTCCGCGCATCGTGAACTTGACGGCGTTCGAGAGAAGGTTGAGCAGAATCTGGCGCAGCTTTCCGGTGTCGGTAAAGCATTTCACGCGTTCGGCAGGTACCACTGCTTCGATCTGGAGTCGGCGCGCCGCTGCAGCGGGCTCCATCCGGGTGACAGCATCGGTGACAACGTCTGCGACATTGGTCATCTCGAGGAGGATCTCGTGGTCGCCAGCCTCGATGCGCGCAAGCGACAGGACCTGGTCGATCAGCTGCATGAGATCTTCAGCGCCATCGCGGATGCGGCCGATATACACCTTCTGTGTTTCCGTTGTCGGTCCACTGACCTCCTGCTCGAGCAGTTCGTCGTAACCGAGAATGGCATTGAGCGGGGTGCGCAACTCGTGGCTCATGACTGCAAGGAAGTCCGATTTCACGCGCTGCGCACGCTCCACTTCTTCCCGTGCCTGCCCGAGTGCGGACTCGAGTGCTACCATGCGCTGCTGCAACTGACTGATCTCGCGTGCAGCGGCGTCCGCCGTCACGAGCTCGCTGCGCTCGGTCGGAATCACGCGCGAGTGCTGCGAGCAGATGCGGTCGAAATATTCGGCGTCATTCACGCGATAAAAATTGGCCATGGCGTACGCGCACAGCAGCGAGAACGTGTGCTGTTCCCCGAGCTCGTTCCACAGCTCCTCGAGGCGAATGGCGCCCGCTGCATTGCCTTCCGCCCAAAGTACGTTCACCATCTCCCCGTATGCCCGCACTGTACGCGAGCGGTGTGCCTGAAGGCGCTCGCCGACAACACGGCCGACGGTGCTCGCGAAAAGCTGTGCGTCCGGCATCCCCTCACGCATGAAGAGCGCGAGCGTTTCGCGCGCATCCATATGCATCAGCTGACCGGTTGACTGCACACGATCCAAGTCATAGCCGTGATCCAGCAGACGCGCGCGAATTCCCGCAGTGTGCTCGTCAGTCGCAATCAGGATCAGTGGCTCCGCAGCAGCCAGGCCCTCCGCAAGGAACTGCGCGACCGAATTGCACAGGAAGTCGTCGCTCTCGTAGAACTGAACGGCGTGATCATGTGTTTCAACGCAGGTAGCGGGCACGCGGGTATCCTTTTACGGTAAAAATGCGGTACTTCGCAGCCCGACCTTCGCAAGAACGTTGCCGCCATAGGCTCATCCGCCCGTTCGCTCAGTGCGATCCGGGGGGGCGGTTTCCGCCCGGCGTAAACCCCAGGGGCGGCCACGGGCCGGGGCGGCAGGGTGGTCCACAGTGTGTGGAGGGATTATTTTCAGGGCAGAACCCGAACCAAGGCGGACCCGTGAGGAATCGATATCGCGTCGTGCTCGAGTGCGAGGTCGAGACAGTGGACATGACGCCAGAGCGGATGCTGGAGCTCCAGGAGGAGCGCGAGCAGCATCTGCGTGAGTGCGAGTCCTGCCGTCTGGCGGGCCCCGAGGAGCCGGCATCGGACGAGAGCATTGCCGAGCAGCGCGCCTTGCGCCGCGTCCTCCTCGAGAACCCGGTGGCCCTGGACAAGTGGATGCGGCGCGAACTGCTGATCCAGCTGGCTGAGCACGGGGTCGACGAGGCGGAGCCCAAGGATTCGGAGTCGGATATCCTACGTCCTGTCATCGAGCGCTTGCCCGCGGTACTCCGTCACCGATACCGTGAGGCAGCGGCGCGCGGCGAGCTGTACGATGTCGCGCCCGAGTTCTTCGAGAGCTTCAATGTCGAGATCCGTGATCTGAAGGTGGAGCGCAGCTGACCTGCGCCGGCCGCTTGTCGTCGTCCCAAACAAAAAAAGCAGGAGTCAACCGAATGCGTAACCTGTGGGCAATCGCACTGATGGGCGTACTGACCTTACCCGCTGAGCCGGTTGCGGCGAGTGGTCCCATACGCGCTGACGTGTCAGCATCGACATACCGCGTCGGTTTCGGCGGCGCTGTCGCAGTCGGCGATGGGGAAGTCTTTGTCGGCGAAGCGGCGAACATGTTCCGCCCTGGCACGGTCTACATCTACCGCAAGGTAGCGGGCGGGTGGAAGCAGAGCGGCAAGCTGACAGGTCCGAACGCGAAGGAAATGGACGTGTTCGGAACATCGCTGGCGCTCGATGGCAACACACTGTTCGTCGGTGCGGGCCCGACCATGGTCCACGTATATCGCAAGAACGGAACAACATGGACGCATGCGACGACGATCAATGCGTCCTCCGCCGGTGTCGATGCGCGTTTCGGCACAGCGATCGCCGCATCGGGTACCTGGCTGCTGATCGGCAAGCCGCCGGCTGGCGGGCGCGGCTTCGGACCGCCCCCCGCAGCAGGGCAGACCCCGCCGGCAGTGCCGCAGGGCGCTGTCTACGCGTTCCGTCGCGATGGCAGCGGACAGTATTCGTTCTCATCACGTATTGTAAGCACCGCGGACAGTGCAACCGTTGCGGGCGACAATTTCGGTGCGGCGGTCGCAATCTCGAACGGTACGGCACTGATTGGTGCGACGGGTCGCAACTCGAATGGCGGTCTGGTGCATGAGTTCGTGCTCGAGCCATCGGGCAGCTGGAAGTCCGTGCGCTCGTTTCTGCCGCTCGGCGTTGGCAACAACGACGCGTTCGGTTCGAAGATCGCAATGCGCGACAACTACGCAGTCGTGAGTGCGCTTGGTGAAGGCGGCGCGTATGGCGCCGCGTACATCTATCGCAAGTTGCCGAGCGCGGGCCGTCAGGGCGCACCGCCGCCGCCGCCGGTGGCAGGCACGCCCCGTGACTCGTCATGGGTCGAGGTTTCGCGGCTCGCGTCGCCATCGGGCATGCGTAATGACCGTTTCGGCAGTGGAGTTGCGATTACGGACAAGGAAATCTGGGTGGGTGCGATGGGCGCGAACCGCGATGGCGGTGTGTTCATGTACACGCGCGATACACTCGGAGTGAAGGTTGGTCCCACGTTCCTGACGGCCGGCACACTCGAGAATGGCGGCGGAGTCGGCGGCCAGGTGGCAGTGCGCGGCAATGTCGCTGCGATTGGGGCCACGGGCGTCGAGGGCGGTGCGGGAGCTGTCATCATCTACGAGCGCAGCGCAACCGGTGCATGGGTGAAGCAGGCCATGCTGCGAGTTGCGCTCGACGAGCTGGTCGCGATCAAGGGCGCAGAAGTGAAATGCGAGGCCGGCAAGGTCGGAGCGTTTGACTGCGGCAACTCGTCCCTCATGTCGCTCACACCGCCGTCGGCGATGACGTTTGACGGACACTACGTGATGATGAATGATATCTGGGGTTGGACGGACCCAGTGACGAAGAAGGAGTGGGCGCTGGTCGGCCGTCGGGATGGCACCACATTCGTCGACATGTCGAACCCGTCGATGCCGGTGCCGGTTGCGGACCTGCCGATGACGAAGGGTGCAGTTGCCAACGCGTGGCGTGACATCAAGACGTACAAAGACCATGCATACATTGTTGCCGACAACGCCCGCGAGCACGGCATGCAGGTGTTCGACCTGAGACGTCTGCGTACAATGCGACCGGTCGCCGGCCGTCCGGTGAAGGTCAAAGAGGACACGGTCTATCATGAGATCAACAGCGCGCACAACATCGTAATCAACGAGGAATCCGGCTACGCGTATTCAGTCGGCTCGAGCGGTGGCGGCTCGACCTGCGGCGGTGGTCTGCACATGGTGGACATTCGCGACCCCGGAAAACCGAAGTTCGCCGGCTGCTTCTCGCACACGGGCACAGGCCGCACGGGAACGGGGTACTCGCATGACGCGCAGTGCGTCACATACAAGGGGCCGGACGCGCGCTACAAGGGTCACGAGATCTGCATCGGCTCCAATGAGACCGCCATCAGCGTGGGGGATGTCACAGACAAGAAGAATCCGAAGGCGCTCTCGAGTGCGAGCTACCCGAACGTGGCATACGCACACCAGGGGTGGTTTAGCGAGGATCACAAATACTTTTATCTCGATGACGAAGGTGACGAGTCCTCGTTCTCGAAGGAAATCCCCACGACGCGTACGCTCGTTTGGGATATGACGGACCTCGAGAACCCGCGTCTCGCGAAGCAGTATTTCGGTGTAGCGACCTCGATCGATCATAACTTGTACGTTCACGACAAGCAGATTTACCAGGCAAACTACACGTCGGGCCTGCGTATCCTCGATATCGCGGACCCGGAAAACCCGAAGGAAGTGTCGTTCTTCGACACAGCGCCGTTCATCCCCGAGGGCAATACGTTCAGCGGTGCGTGGAGTGTGTATCCGTACTTCAAGAGCGGCGCGATCATCGTGAATAGCATCGAGCAGGGCCTCTTCATTGTGAAGCAAGCGCCGAAGGTAGTGTTCTAACCGTGCTGCTGTATCGTCCATGGGCAATGGCCGCGTCGCTTGGCGCGGCCATTGTTTTTGGCGGTGGTGCCGCGACGTGCGGCGCGCCGCAGGCGTCGTCGCGCGGTGCGCCGGCGGCGCCCGCTCGCGGTGCGTCGACCACGTCGCCCGCTCGCTCGCCGCTCACGTTCGAGCGCGTCGTCAGTCCGTTCCCCGTCATCGATGAGCACGGCACGCCGTACGACTTACCGTTCCTCGGCGGCCTCGATGTACCGCGGCCGCAGTTCACCGACATCGATGGCGACGGCGATTACGACCTGTTCCTGCAGGAGTACACGGACCAGCTCTGGTTCTTCGAGAACACCGGCACACCCAAGATCGCGAAATACGAGTGGCGGTCGAACCGGTATCAGGACATTTCCATTGGCGAGTGGTTCCGGTTTCATGACATCGACGGCGATGGCGACCCGGACCTGATTTCCGAGAAGCCGTTCAGCTACATCAGTGTGCACAGGAACATCGGCACGGCACGGGTGCCGCAGTTTTCGGCGTCAGACTCGCTGCGCGCGTCGGATGGCACTGCACTCTTCATGGACCGTCAGAACATCCCCGCCTTCGCAGATGTCGACTGTGACGGCAAGGTCGATTTCTTTGTTGGCCGTGTCGAAGGCACGGTCACGCACTACGAGGCAATTGCCCCCGGCTCAATCAGCTTCGAGTGGCAAGGCGATCAGTATCAGGACATCGTCGTCGTAGGCCAGATCGATTCGGTAGGCACGCGGCACGGCGCGAATGCGCTCGCGCTCGCTGACTTCGAGGGTGATGGTGACATCGATCTGTTCTGGGGGGACTACTTCGAGCGTGGCGCACTGTTGATCGAGAACATCAGCAGCACATGCGGTTCACCCACATACGTGCACCAGGTGCCGCTGCCGTGGATGGACTCGCGCACGAGCGGGTACAACGTACCGGCGCCTGTCGATCTCGATCATGACGGCGACCTGGATTTCCTCATGGGCGTGCTCGGCGGAGCATTCAACCCGTTCCTGACTGCGACGAACAACTTCTACTACTGGGAGCGGACCGCGCCGAAGGCGTTCACGTTCCGCACGTCCCGATTCCTGAACGGCATCGACATCGGCAGTGAGTCGGCTCCCGCGATCGTGGACATCGACGGTGATGGCGACTTCGACATCGTCATCGGTAACAAGCTCGAGCCATCGGTCAGCCAGAGTGGTCGTCTGCATGTGATGCTGAACGAAGGCACGCGCACGGCGCCGCGCTACCGCATGACAGACACGCTCGCGCTGGCGGTTGCGTTCCATCAGAAGCCAGCGTTCGGCGACCTGGATGGTGATGGCGATCAGGACATGCTGCTCGGCACGTGGAACCAGGACGTGCTGTACTTCCGCAATGAGGGGACACGGACGTCAGCGCGCTTCGTGCAGGACACCTCGCGCACCATCCACCCGAACCGGGTCACCAACGCGGTGCCCGCGCTCGCGGACCTGGATGCGGATGGCGACCTCGACCTGCTGATTGGCGAGGCGAACGGTGAGGTAAACTATTTCCGCAATGACGGCACGACGAGAGATGCGCGCTTCGTATCGGTGAGTGACAAGCTCGACGACATCGATGTCGGCCGCTCGAGCTCGCCGGCGGTTGTCGACATTGATGGTGACGGTCTGCCGGACCTCGTCGTCGGTCGTGAGTCCTCGGGTGTCGCGGCGTTCCACAACGTCGGAACGAAGTCGGCGCCGCGCTTTGTCGAGTATCCTGCGTTCACATTGCAGCTGCCGCCGATGGCGACGCCGACATTCGCCGACATTGATGGTGACGGCACACCGGATCTGATCAGCGGCGGTGCGAGCGGCGGACTGCTGTTCTTCAAGGGGCGCTAGCGGCCGCTCGCGGCGCTACTTGATCAAGTACCACGACTCCTGACGCGGCCGGAAGAATATCCAGCCGTTGCTGGTGAGGTGTGCATCATCCTCCATCATCACGAACACTTCCTGTCCGCTCCATTCGGGAACAGCGGTCTTCGTGTTCAGTTCGATCGATATGTACGAACCCGCACGCAGCCGCTTGAGTGTGGCGGCGTTCGCGGGCGGCGCACCAGCGGGCGGCGCGCCCGCAGCATTCGCGGCGGGCCGCTGCGCCGACCGGAAGTCGATCGACGCGCCGAGGCCGTGACCTTGGTTGCCGATTGGATGTGAGTAAATCTGCGCAGTGATGCCGCGACGCGCCATCTCCGCCATGGTCGAGTCATAGACTTCGCTGACGGTGCGGCCGGGTCGTGAATACGTCTTCATCAGCGCGTCCTGCAACGCATTCGTATTCTTCATTGCGCCCTTGAGTCCGGCTGGCGCGTCGGTTTCGCCCGTGCGCAACACGTACGCCATCTTCTGCCAATCGGTATCGAACCCCATGACGGTGATGCCGAAATCGAGGTGAATCACATCCCCTCGCTCGATCACCATGCTTTCAGGCGCTACGGCGAGGAAGCCACGCGATGTTGCGTCGGGCTGGCCTCGCCGCTGGACACGCAGGTCCTGCTGAAACCACGTGCGCACGCCATTCTCCCACATCGCATCGTACAGCCAGTTCCGTACGTCGCCTACTGTAGTCTCGCCCGGTGTGATCACTTCATTTGACAGCGCGCGCTTCGCGAGTGACTCGGTGAGCGCGACCGCGCGGGTGTAGTACTCCATCTCCTCCGGCATGCG
>JBDSPG010000255.1:0-3645 GCA_039912685.1 Longimicrobiales bacterium
GGTTCTTTTCCTCGGGACGCAGTTCGGAACCCGCAACAGGGATCACGCTGATGTGACCGTCCGTCTCGAGGAGCGCCCACTTTACCTGCTCGATCGATTCGATTCCAACGCGGCGCATCGCCGCAAAAATTTCATCGCTCGAGACCCGCTCAATATCCAGGTTGCGGCGCAGCAATTGACCGTCCGCAACCAGCACGGCCGGCGTTCCGCCAAGCGCGGTTTCAACTTTCTTGAAGCGATAGCTCAACATGGATGTCGCGAATGAGCACAGCATCAGCGTACTGGATGCAATTATGCCCGCGGTCATGGAGAAGTCATCACCTACCATAGCCTGCTGAAGTGTTTCCGAAACCAGCAGCAGCAGAATGACCTCCTGCGCCGACAGCTGCGCAAACTCCCGCTTGCCAAGTCCGCGCATGGCCAGCAGCAGAAACGTATAGAGGATCGTGACGCGAATGACGAGCCACATGGCGTTACGGTAGAATCAGGGTGGAGAGCGGGACACGCACGGTGTCCCCATGCATGCTGAGCATCACACTGCCGCGGTGTCTGCCGGCTTGATCCCCGCGCGCCGACACATGGACCTCACGCATGCCGCCTGCCGGAATGTCCGAGAGACTTGTCCCGTACGGGAACGCAGGGTCAGGAATCATCGTTACCTCGGAGAAGCCCGAGAGGTACGCCGTGTCCACCGACACGTGCAGCGAATCGATCGGCAATGCTCCGGGATTGGTCACCAGCACCGATATGATCTCGGTCTGCTGGAAACGCGTTCGTGTGGTGTAGTGCACGTGCACCGTCATGCCGCCGATCGTCACCGCAGTCGTCCGCGCCCTGTGGTTGTACGTGCCGGCGAGCGCAGACGCGATGATGCCGACCAGAATCACAAGCGACACCAGTTGTAACGGCCGGAAATGAACGGTCCGCCCCGGGTCGGGTGCCGACTCCGGACCTGACTCGTCCGGCGGGCTCGGATCCTCATGCTTTTTCTTTCCCGACGTCATCTCATACCTCCGTACCGGACCGTAGGCAAAACCCAGACCCAAGCGTCCGACGCTTGCCCGGACTCTTTCAGCCACCGGCCGCGCGCGTGGCGCTAGCGGCATAGCAGGTCGCCGTAGTCGGCCGTACATTCGGCCGATGGAGAAGATCCGTATCGACAGCGATATCCGTCGCGCCGCGACCCTGCCCGCCCGGGTGTATCACGATCCTGCGATCTATGCGGAGCAGAAGGAGCGCGTGTTCGCGCGCACATGGCAGCTGGCAGGAGACGCCACACGTCTGCGGACGAGCGGCCGTGTCCTGCCTTTCACGCTGCTCGAGGGGTGCCTGGACGAGCCACTCGTGTGGACCTGCGACGAAGATGCGAAAGTGCATTGCCTGTCGAACGTGTGCACCCATCGCGGCACGCTCGTCGTTGAGGGTGAAGGCCATCAGAGCATGCTTCGCTGTCGGTATCATGGACGCCGCTTCCATCTGGACGGGCGCTTCCTTTCCATGCCCGAGTTCGAGAACGTCGAAAACTTCCCGACACCCGCGGACGACCTGCCTCGCGTGGGTATGGCGCAGTGGGGGCCGCTCCTGTTCGCAGCGATCAATCCCGCGTTCACGTTCGACGAGTGGTTCGCTCCGATCCGTGAACGCGTCGGGTTCCTGCCGTTCGATCAGTACGTTCTGGATCCAACGGAATCGCGTGACTATCACATCGAAGCGAACTGGGCGCTCTACTGTGATAATTTTCTGGAGGAATTCCATATCCCGTACGTCCACAAGGCGAGCCTGGGCGGCAAGCTGGACTACGACTCGTATCGCACAGAGCTGTTCGATTATTCGAATGTTCAGCTGGGTGTCGCCGGGACGGGTGAGCCGGCGTTCGATCTGCCGGAGGGGCATCCGGATGCAGGCACTCGCATGGCCGCATACTACTTCTGGCTGTTCCCAAATCTCATGCTGAACTTCTATCCTTGGGGACTCTCCGTAAACATCGTGTATCCGATGGGTCCGACGCGATCGAAGGTGTCGTTCCTTCGTTACACCGTGCCAGGCGCGCCCGCGCCCACGGGTGCAGGCGGTGATCTTCACCGCGTCGAGATGGAAGACGAAGAGGTTGTGGAAGCGGTGCAGCGCGGCGTGAAATCACGACTGTACGATCGCGGCCGTTTTTCGCCCCGCCGCGAGGTCGGCACCCATCATTTCCACACGATACTCGCCCGCTTTCTGAACGAGTAGACGAACGTTCCGGTTATCGACACGCGATCCGATCGATCTCGGACAGCTCATCCGCCGTGAGCTGCCAGGACGTAGCAGCGGCGTTGTCGAACACCTGATGGGGATGGCGTGCGCCTGCGATCACCGAAGCGACGGCGGGCCTGGAAAGCAGCCATGCGAAAGCAAGCTCGAGGATCGAGCGGCTACGTGATTCGGCGAACGCGATCAGTCGCTCGACGGTGATCATGGTGGGCTCGGTATGAAAGTGATCGTAACGCGACTCACTCAACCGGCTGCCGGACGGTGGCGTGTGACCCGCTCGCAGTTTTCCGGTGAGATAGCCGATGTGCAGAGGATAAAACGGGAGGAACGCCATTCCGAGCCGGTCGCATTCCGCCAGGACGTCCGCTTCCGGCTCGCGGTGCAGCAGGCTGTACTGGTTCTGCACACTCACGTAGCGTGGTCCGCCACGCGTCCCGGCATCCGCATCACGAAGCATCGTGGCCGTGTAATTCGAGCACCCGATCTCGCGCACTTTGCCTTCGACGACCAGGTCCTGAAATGCGCCGAGCGTGTCTTCGATCGGCACGGCTGGATCGGGTTCATGCACCTGATACAGATCGATGCAGTCGACCTGCAAACGCCTGAGGCTGCGCTCCAATGCTTCCCGCACATACTGCGGTGATGCACCGCCGGACTCCCCCTCCATCGGGAGGCCTACCTTGGTTGCAATGATGGCGTCATCGCGGCGACCGCGCAGCGCGATGCCGAGATACTCCTCGCTCAACCCCTCGCCATACATGTTGGCAGTGTCGAAAAAATTGATGCCGGCGTCCGAAATTGTTGCAGCCGATACCAACAACAGATACGTCCAGCGCTCCGATCCGACGTGTCTGCATGCGGCTCAGTTCCGCCCTGTCGCCGGTGTAGTAGTGGGCGGTGTGCGCGGTGCAGTCGCGGGTGCGCGCAGCACGATCGTCTCGATCGCGTCGAACAGGTAGCCGATGTCGCGTGCGCTGTTGGCTGTCATCTTGTACGAACGCGGCCGTTCACCGCGGGTAAGTTTGAATCGCTCCATCAGGCCATCGATCTGTTTGACCACCGTGTCCTGGGACGTGCTCAGCACTACCTCCAGCTGGTACGGCCGCGCAAGCGTGTATGGCTTGAAGTCGCCTGCAAGCTCACGCTTCACTGCCAGTGCTGCCGAATCCCGCAGCATCTTCTGAACGCGCGCAGGACTCCACGTGATGGCGGAATTGCCCCCGACCGCCGTCTTCACGATGATGCCGATGACGCCGTTGCCGAGCCATTCCTTTGTCTCGCGCACGAACTGGTCGTCCCCCGCGACGAGCGATGTCGATACACCCATCTCGCCGCCAACCAGCGAATTGAATGTGGTCTCGTTCTGCGGTTTGCCATTGATCGTGAACGTGCTGA
>JBDSPG010000256.1:0-4718 GCA_039912685.1 Longimicrobiales bacterium
GCCTGGACCGCCACCGTCGGCGGGGGCTCCTTCTCACCCGCCAGCGGCATCACGGACGCAGTTGGAATAATGGGGAGTACATGGGTGCTCGGCTCCCTCCCCGGCGCCAATGGTGCGGTTGCCGCCGGCTCGAATCCCCGACCGTTCTGGCCGGGCCGACCGGGGGTATGGGGCAGTACTTCCTTCGCTGCAATTGCAGTTGCGCCGCCGGTCTACCACGCAGCCTTCATGGCACCGCTGGGCACTGCCACCATCGGCAGCCAAAACGCCTTCACGGATCTAACACCATCGCTCACCGTGTGCGCTCTTAGCGCGGGTGCCTGCGTCCAGACGGTCGCAACCTTTGCGACCGTGAACGCGAACGCCTCGCTGAGAGGCTACCAGATCAATTGGAACACACCGGCCACGTTACCGCGTGGCTTTTACCGCGTGACCGCGTCGGTGCAGGGCAATGCGATCGGCTCGATCGATATCGAGGGAGTCTTGAAACAGAAGAAGCTCGAATCGTTTCAGTTCGAGGTCGGACGCACGCTCCCGATCAAGTTTTCGATTGAGCCGTAGCAACGAATAGAAGCACCGGAGCAGCAGGAGTCACCGTGCAATTTATCGCAGTACTGCGTGAACGCAGGCTTGTTCAGATCATACTGTCCTACATAGCTGGCAGCTGGGCCTTGCTCGGCGTGTTCGATCAGTTGGCCGACCGTGCGATCGTCGGTGAGATCGTATACCAGATCGTTCTCATCTTTTGTGTGATGGGCTTGCCCGCGGCGGTCCTGATCGCCTGGCACCATGGTGAGAAGGGCAAGCAGCAAGCGCCGCTGAGCGAGATGATCCTGCTCGGTCTTCTCGCCGTCATCGCCGTCGGATTCTCCGGAGTGAAGGTTGCGAAGGCGTTTGCGGAAAAGACGATCGCGGAAGCGCGTGAAAATCCTCTCGAGCTCAAGCGCGTCGCCGTATTGTATTTCCAGAACGAAAGCGCGGACAGCGCCAATCAGTATATCGCCGACGGTCTGACGGAAGGTCTGATCGAGGAACTGTCCACGGTTCAGGCGCTGCACGTTATCAGCCGCAACGGCTCAGCTCAATTCCGGGACCGCTCCATCGACGTCGACAGTATCCCGGCCATCGCCGCCGAGCTCGACGTTGGAACGATCGTGACCGGGTCGATACGGCAGCAAGGCGATAAGATCCGCGTTGCCCTCGAACTCCTGCACGGTCAGAGCGGTGAACTCATGAAGCGAAAGACGATGGATTATCCTGCCTCCGACCTCATCGGAATGAAGGATGCCATCGTCAAGGAGACCGCGGAGCTCCTGCGCACACTCATCGGCGGTGAGGTACGGACGCGGGAAACCGCGACCGGCACGACGAAGGTTGGGGCATGGTCGCTGCTGCAGCGCGCGGAGCGGGCGCGCAAGGAAGCGGAGCAATCCCATGCCATGCAGGATGACGTGGCCGCCGCAGTATCCTTTGCGCGAGCGGATAGTCTGCTCGCTGAGGCGGAGAAGGTCGATCCCGAATGGACGCAGCCGATCGTCGATCGCGCCGCCATTTCTTACCGCCAGGCCCGCCTTGCGCAGGCGAAGCCAGGCGTCGCCGTGTCTCTCATTACGGCTGGAATCGCCCACGCGGAGCGCGCACTGCGTCGGTCGGCCCGTGAACCTCGCGCCCTCGAGTTGCGTGGCACGCTCAAGTACTACAAGTGGCTGCTTCAGGTTGAGACGGATTCGCGTGCGCAGCAACAGCTCTACGATGATGCGAAGCAGGACCTTACGAACGCTGTGGAGTTCAACCCCGCGCTACCGACAGCCCACGCTACACTGAGTCACATGTACAGCGATAACGATGTGCCACATGCGATCGCGGAAGCGCAGATGGCGTATGAGCAGGACGCCTATCTCGAGGTAGCGCCGCTCGTTCTCTGGCGCCTCTTCAACGGCAACTATGAGCAGAAGCTGTTCACGAAGGCCGGCACATGGTGCAGGGAAGGGCACCGTCGATTCGCGACGGACTACAGATTCGTAAACTGTCAGCTGCGAATGCTGAACACGGATGTCATCGAACCAGACTCAATCTCCATTCCGCACGCGTGGGCACTGCTCGCGCAGCAGGACAGTCTCACACCGCTGCCGCGCAAACCCTTTGAGCACGCCCGCGGTGAGATGATCGTGGCCGGGGCCATCGCAATAAAGGACGCCACGCTGCGTGACAGTGCCCGCGCCGTGCTGAACCGGGTGAGCAGCGATGTAACGCGTACCATCGATCCGGGTGGCGAGTTAGTGGTCGTTGAAGCGTACATTCGAGTCCTGACGGGCGAGCAGGATCGCGCGATCGACCTGCTTTCCCGCGCAGCCGCCTCAGATCCCGTGGCTTTCGAGCAGAACCGCAAGGATATCCCCTGGTACTGGGATGGCCTGCGCGCCCAGCCGCGCTTCCGCAAGCTGTTTCGCCTCAACTAACGGGCGGCATACGCCGTCCGAGGTACGGCTTTTGAATGAGTGGCCCCCAGCAGGCACAACGACACTAAGGAGGACGCATGCAGAAGCTCGAAGCAAAGTGGATCCGGT
The DNA here is from genome assembly GCA_039912685.1 of Longimicrobiales bacterium. Lineage (GTDB taxonomy): Bacteria > Gemmatimonadota > Gemmatimonadetes > Longimicrobiales > RSA9 > DASUXU01. Next base: position 2,568 of record JBDSPG010000256.1, read on the forward strand.
CCATCATGGCTCCGCTTATCATGACAGGACTCGGTGCAACCGCACTGTCAGCGCAGACGCGCGTGACACTGCCCTCCGGCAGCGTCATTCTCGTACGAACCGAGCAGCCACTCGAATCCGGAACCGCGAAAGTCGGTCAGACATTTTCAACGACCGTTACCGAACCCGTTTCCGTGAACGGATACACATTGATTCCGGCGAATAGCAGTATCCGCGGTGTGATGACGTTCGTGCAGCCCGCGACGCGCCAGCAGTCCGGGGTGATCCAGGTGACGTTCGACCGACTCACCTTGCCGAGTGGCAGCGTCTTCACAATTGCGGGCAAGTTGACGAGCACAGACTCGACCGAACGCAGGCAGATCGATGCGCGGGCAGATTCGCGCGTCGTTTTTATCGGGGAGCGCGGTGGCATCGGAGCAGCGATCGCCGGCGCCGGATCGAAGGGTTCCGCAGGCGGCATTCTCGCCGCGCTCGGTAGCATGCTTTCCGAAGGCACGAACGTCAGCGTGCCGGCGAATACAAAGCTCGCAGTGCAGCTCGAGCGGTCGGTCACGCTGACAGGGCAGGGCGCAGTCAACACAGCGGATGAATCGACGATCTACACTGCGGGTACCCGCATTCGCGCTGCACAGGCGGCACTGGCCCGCAAGTCGTACTACCGCGGCACGGCCACCGGCGTGCTCGACAACGCGACCCGCAGGGCACTGTTCGAGTTCCAACTCGACAATGACATAACCGCCACGGGCAATCTCGATGGTCGCACGGCGAATGCATTGGGGATTCTTGGGACGGCGGATGGGTCGGGCGGCGCAGCGCTTTCCGCTGCAGATGCCAACATCGTGCGGCGTGCGGCGCAGGCACTCGTAACACGCGAGCGTGTCGATCTCGGCATTTCGGCCGCCGGTGTGCTCAACCCCAACCGCACATACGCGGAGGGTGACTTGGAAGTGCTGTTCGCGCTTTCCGCGTTTGCAGACAATGCCTCGCTCTACGACCAGTTCGTTCGCGCATCGACCGACACCGACAACGCGGTGATGGCCGGAGGCGGCCTGATCGCAGCCGCGCGACGCGTCGATGCGGCCATGCAGCAGGTCCGCTCTTCCGCTCAGGTTCAAAACAGCTGGCAGGCCATACGACGCCAGCTCGTGCAACTCGATGAAACCTATGGTCGGTAGGCAAGGCTGATCGCAGCCGCCACGAGTCGGAAAATGGGGCCCCCGTGCCAGTTCGCACGGGGGCTTCGCGCATCCGGCAACTGGTCCGCCGAATTAAGGGTAAGCTGTTTGCCGGCCGTCGGTTGTGGCCTTCTATTTGCCATAAACAGATGCGGGCGGATGCCCCTGATTTCTGGACGAACAGTCAAACAAGGATCTGAATCCATGGCCAACGAGAATCGCACCGACAAGGTGGGCAACGAGCCGGACGCGAACCGCGATCCGATCACCGACGAGCCGGGCGCGCACCCGATCGGGACAGGCGCCGGCGGCGCAGCAGGCGCGGCAGCAGGTGCCGCAATTGGCAGCGTGGCCGGGCCGGTTGGTGCCCTGGTCGGCGGTGCGATTGGAGCGGTCGCCGGGGGTCTCGCTGGAAAGGGAGCCGCCGAGGGTGTGAACCCGACGGTCGAAGACGCCTACTGGCGTGACAATTTCAAGACTCGCCCATACGCCCGTGATGCGCAGAGCTACGAGGAATATCGCCCGGCCTACCAGTACGGCTGGGAAAGCCGGGAGCGCTACCAGGGCCGCAAGTTCGACGAGGTCGAGAGCGACCTGCAGCGCGGCTGGGATAGCGCCAAGGGCGACTCACGCCTCGGCTGGGAAAACGCGAAGGACGCCACGCGGGACGCCTGGCATCGCGTCGAGCGGGCCCTCCCCGGCGACGCGGACAACGACGGGCGCTAAACCCGCCGGTCACAACAACATAGTTTCACACAAAGGCACGAAGTACAGAGAAGTTGGACCTTCTCCGTACTTCGTGCCTTCGTGCGATACAATCTGTTCTTCTTATCTCGTCATTATCGGCCGCCTGCAGATCGGACACGGCCCCATCTCCGGCGGCTTCCCCAGCCGCACCACGACCGGTCCGCGAGTAACGACCTCGTGATTGATGGTGTCCGTTACCACAGCGGTGATCGTCACGACACCGTCGTCT
>JBDSPG010000261.1:0-8554 GCA_039912685.1 Longimicrobiales bacterium
CGACTCACTGACGCCAGCCTGCGGGGCCAGATAAAGGGGCGTGGCGCCCGTTTCGAGTTGTGTCAGAAGTCGTGCGAACATGCCTGAAACGTAACCGGCTGAAGGAGTCGGATCAATCTGTCGGGCTGCTTTACACCCGTCTGGACCGTCCTTATGTTCGTTTCGCCGCGTCGCAGCGGCAGCACACCGCCCGTGGCTTTTTCCCACGAGCGTCATGGAGGAGTTGAATGGAATTACGCGAGTTTTTCGATAAAGAGGCCGTCGATCTCGACCTTGCTGGCGAGACGAAGGATGACATTCTGAAAGAGCTGATCGCGCTGCTGAAGCTGGACGAAAAGAGCGAAAGCATCCTGTTCAAGATGCTGAAGCGGCGGGAAAACCTGGGCTCGACGGGAATTGGCCGAGGCATCGCAATTCCCCACTGCCGTTCGCTTGTTGTAAACCGACTGCGTGTTGCGTTCGGAAGGAAGCCACATGGCGTCGAGTTCAATGCCATCGATAGTCAGCCGGTATTCAATTTCTTCCTCATCGTGGCGCCGCCACTCGAGGTGAGCAATCAGTACCTGCCTGTGCTCGGGAAGCTTGCCCAGTTCGCGAAGGAAAACGACACGACGACGAAGCTGAGCAATCTGCAATCGGCGGATGAGTTTCTTGCACTGCTGCAGGGGCCCGCACGCTCTACGTAAAACGGATTTCAAGGCGACGTCGGACGAAGCGATTGCGCAACCCATCGTTCCAAAGACAAAGCGCCGGCTCCCCTCGAGGAACCGGCGCTTCGTTTTAGTTGTCTACAATCAACTTGATTGGTTGGGACCGTTCTCCATTCACTTCCAACCGAGCGAAATACAATCCCGAAGCGACTTTCTTTCCCAGCGCATCATATCCATCCCAATACGCTACGTAATCGCCTGGTGCCGCGTACTCCAGTCTATTCAGTCTTGCCCCGTTGCCACTCGGGTGATTCAACGCCTGTGGAATGGCTACGAGCTGGTGCAGCTGATTGTAAATCCTGATTGTCACTACCACGCTTTTTCCGCCCTGAAACAATCCGTCCCCGAGAGTGAACGGGATCCGTGTTTCAGGATTAAAAGGATTCGGGTAGTTCTTTCCCAGTTGAATGCGAGGTCGGCCGTCGGTCTGTCCGCTCTGTGCTGCGACAGGTTTGGACATACATCCGAGAGCCAGCAGGAGGACGATGCCCACGCCATACGCGTGTTTCATCGAACCCTCCGCACAGATTCACCCGTGCTGTAGAAAAGTTTGCGATACGCCTCCGCTGAGGACAGTGATCAAGAATACTACTTGCCTAGGGCATGATAGAGCCTGAAGTCAAGAGAGTCAAGGTTGGCGTTGCCAACAACCTAGAGGTACTTGCCTCCCAGCCAGACGCGGGTGTCCCCTGACCGCCTGGTGACACCCTGGCGGTCCAACTGCTCGAGGATCGGGATCAGGTACTTCCTGGACACCGGGATCGCTTCCTTGAGGTCCGTCGTCGTAAGTGCTTGTCCGGCAACGAACCGCGTGTCGAGATCACCAATCAGGCGATCCAGCACTGGCCGGTCGATGAATCGTTCCTGCGGCAGGATCACGATCTTCCCTTCCCGCTCGAGCAGCCTGACGAGGGGGACCAGGTCGGTCGAGTCCCGGAGTGACGGCGGTAGTTCTGACGCGGTGGGCGGCTGGAGAGCTGCGGCCTGGATCAGGCCCATCAGCGCTGAAACCAGTCGGGCCTGCGCGGGATCGGGTTTTGGGCTGAATCCGCTGCGTGCGAGCAGGCCATCATCGGTGCGAAGGGTGCCAGCGGCCAGCAGCTCATGAATCACCGCCTCGACGGTGTCCTTCCCGAAAACCCCACTCAGTTCTCTTAGCTCGGCGACCGGTATGCCACGCGAGAGGGGGCGGTCCGCGTGACGAGCGTCGATCGCGGCGAGCACGGACCGTGAAGCCGCGGCACGGAGCCCCAAGGGGAAGACCCGCGACCCGATCCGGTTGACCCCGGCTGCATCGATCAACCGATCAACGGCGCCGGATTCGATCGAAAGGAGCAGCGGCAGGGCGGTCACCTCCACGCCGACGTTCCCCGCCAGCCGGACGACCGCAGCCAACGCCTCTGCGCGCACGATTGCGCGAGGCGGGTCGGCAGGTGTGACGCCTGCCAGGATGGCGTCCAGGGAGCGAGTGAGTTCCGGGTTCATTCGCTTTCGTTTCGGTGGGACCGGTTCTGCTATGGTGCCGCCCGCGATCGTGTGGACGGGCGAATAGGAGCGCAGAACAAACCGGTCTCCGGCGCGGGCGATACAGGATTCCTCGAGCCGAAGCTGAACCCACGCCTGCTCGCCGGGTCGGATCTCCGGCGTTTCCAGGATTGCCACGCGCGCGAGGATCTCCGCGGTGCCAAGGTGAAAGCGAACACGCTGGCGGTGGCGAAGCGGCCGCTCCGCATCAGGAAGGACGCGAACCTGTGCGGTAATCAGCATGGAGGAAACCCATGCATCGCTCGACACCAGTGTGTCACCGCGAGCAATCGTTTCGCGATCAATGGCGAGTGCGAGTGCGACGCGCTCACCTGCACCGGCCACATCACGCGGCTCACCGTGAACCTGCAGTCCGCGGACGCGCGCAGGTCGACCATCCGGCATGATGGTGACCTGTCCATCGCGTCGTACTTGACCACTCCACACGGTTCCCGTAACAACCGTGCCGGTGCCGTGCACGGTGAACGCGCGGTCCACGGGCATTCTGAACACATCCGTGCGGCTTCTTTCAGCGACGCGCTCAGCGGCCGCAGCGATGGCCTCTCGGATCGCCGGGATGCCGTCGCCAGTGACCGAAGATACCGGCACAACGGCAGCGCCTTCGAAGCGCGTGTCCGCCAGTATGTCCCTTACATCGTTGCTCACAAGATCGAGCCAGTCCCTGTCGACGAGATCCGCTTTCGTGAGTGCAACGATTAAGGTGTCCACCTCGAGCAGCTGCATAATCGAGAGATGTTCACGCGTCTGCGGCATCACGCCCTCATCCGCAGCGATGGCAAGCAGCACGAAGTCGATTCCAGTAGCGCCAGCGAGCATGTTGCGAACGAGAGCCTCATGACCCGGCACATCGACGATTCCGAGATCTGTACCATTCAGTGTAAGTGCAGCAAAGCCGAGATCGATGGTGATACCCCGGCGCTTCTCCTCGGGCAGGCGGTCGGTGTCGGTGCCAGTGAGTGCGCGCACGAGGGATGTCTTGCCGTGATCAATATGGCCGGCCGTGCCGAGGATCAGGCGCCGCATGCTCACATACGCCGGGTGGCGGAGAGGAATGCGAGCGAACGTAGTGCGGAGCCTTCGAGAACGTGATGGTCGAGATACCGCTCGAGCAGCGACCAGTGTCCAGCGGTCAGTTGCAGCTGCGCCGGCAAACCCTCGAGCATCTGCGCGAGTGCTGCGCGTGCGTGCGCAGGTAGTGCGCTACCGCCGCCGGAGTCACGGCAGTCCGCGCACAATGCACCGCCAGCACTGTAGCTGAAGCGCGTGTCTTCGTCATCGGCGATGTTCCGTGCGCAGGACACGCATTCCGCGAGTGACGGCGCGAATCCGAGCGCAGCAACGAGTGCCCACGTTTCGGCGAGGATGATGCTTTCGATGGTGTCGGAGTGCGCGGCCGCGAGTGTATCGAGTGCAGCTGCGAGCTGGTCATAGAGCGCGGGCTGTGCTTCCTCGCTGCCCGTGCGCAGCACGATTTCGGAAAGGAGAGATGCGCCGCCGAACCGCATGAGATCGTTGCCGAGTGCCTGACGTCCGCGGATCAACTCGAAGCCGGAAAGCGTCAACAGCTCCTGGTTCTGCTTCAGATACAGCGAGGCCGCACCTTCCGTAAACAGCTCGAGCAGTCCGCTGTATCGGCTCTTCGGCCGGGTTGCGCCTCGCGCGATGGCGGAGCGCACGCCGTGATCGCGGGTCAGCAGGCGGAGGATCCGGCTCGTGTCACCATATGGGAATGCTTGCAGGATGATTGCGTCAGTCGTAACGACGGACAAGAAAGCTATACCTCTGCAGGTCGTGAGAGGCGCTCAATGAGCTGAGAACGCTGCGCGCGGTATTCGGAATCATCGTTCGCTGTCGCGTCGGCGTCCGCGAATGATCGCGCTTCATGCGCCTCATCGAGACGGGCAACTGTGAGAATAAGACGACGCCGTTCGGGGATGCGCGCCCGGCTCGCGACGGTGACGATGGCCAGTGCGGCGAGCGCGAGCGCGGGCAGAATCCACTGCAGCCAGCGTGACGGATCTGGCGGAGCAGGCGCCGCAGGAAGTGCGCTCGAAGCACCGCCGCCCATGAGGTTGCGGGCAGATGTCTCGGCTACACCGACCTGCACGGTGTGCGTCGCAGTCGTATCGAACGGTGCCTTGAATGCATCGCCGAGGTAAAGCTCATTTTGATATCGAGCGGCCAGAAAGTACACGGCGTCGGGCGCAGCCGCGGCGTCCCTCACGACGAGACGAAAACTCCCGTCCGCCGCGCTCGTACCTGTCGCCACAGTGAGGCCGGAGGATCCGGTCACGCGATGGAGCACGACGTCCTGGCGCGCGAGCGCTGCACCATCCGGACCGCGCACGATTCCACGAACGATGCCGTCGGACTGCGCGAGCAACGGCGCAGCTGATCCAGCAAGTAGTGTGGCCAATGCAAGTGCGGCGAAACGGCGGGTCATGGATTGAATCGTCCGAGGTCTTCAGGGTTCATGCGGCGGATGTATTCGCGCAGCTCTTCCGGGGTCAGTCCGCCGCCGGTGGGACCACTCTGTGCGGCTTCGCCCGCGGGGTCGATGAAATTCAGCGGGGTATCGGCATCCGCGATCTCAATTGAAGTGTTCTCGAGGAGATCGTCGGTCGTAAAGATCTGAGCGGACATGCGGAGCGCAATTGCGATGGAGTCGGAAGGGCGGGCATCGATGCTGATGATCTCCGAGTTGCGATGCACGATGAGTTCGGCGTAATACGTGTGCTCGATGACCTTGGTGATCATGACGCGCTGCAGCGATCCGCCCATGCCCATAATGACCGTCGCGAACAGATCATGGGTGAGCGGGCGCGAGAACTTCATGCCGGCGAGCTCCATGGCAATCGCGCTCGCCTCACCCGGTCCGATCCAGATGGGCAGTACACGTGTGCCATCCACTTCCTGCAGTATGACGACGGGAGTGTTCGATGTACGATCCAGTCCGAGGCTTTGCACTTTTACTTCGATCATGCGCTCTCCTGTGCGGCGCGGTCGGTCGAACGTAGAGAATCAGTCGTCGGTCGACAAGTTCCAGCGGCCGGAGAACATCGACAGGTCGAGCCACTGCGAGAGTCCCTCCGTGAGGATGGCGACAACCGCCGCCGGTGTCGGTGCGCGCAACGCCTCCGCGACGGCTTCGCGTGCATGGGCCGATGGCACGCTACGAATCACCTTCTTGATCTCGGGCAGCGCCGACGGTGAAACGCTGAATGCAGTGATGCCGAGACCGAGGAGCATATATACACCGAGCGGGTTGCTGGCAACCTCGCCGCAGACGCCTACTTCGATACCCGCCTCACGACCCGCTTGCGCTGTTCGATTGATGAGTCGGAGGACGCTCGGGTGGAACGGTGTGTATAATGGCGCGAGGCGCGCATTGCCACGGTCGACAGCAAGCGTGTACTGCACAAGGTCATTCGTACCAATGGAGAAGAAGTCGGCGTAGCGCGCCAGCTCGTGCGCGGTCATGGCCGCGGCCGGTGTCTCGACCATGATCCCGACCTTGTAGCCGGGATTGAACGGAATCCCCTCGTTGCGGAGCTTTCGTTCTTCCTCCTCGAGCATCTGTCGCGTGCGCTGGATTTCCTCGATGTCGTTGACGAGCGGCAGCATGATGCGCACGTCACCATGCACAGTCGCGCGCAGGAGTGCCCGCAACTGCGCCCGGAACATGTCAGGCGTATCGAGGCACACACGGATCGCGCGCCAGCCGAGGAACGGATTCTCCTCCGGTGGCATGTGCAGGAAGAGCGGGAACTTGTCGCCGCCCAGATCGAACGTACGGATGTAAACGGTATCCTCTGGGAAAACAGCCGCGACCTGCTTGTAGCACTGATACTGCTCCTCCTCCTCCGGCGGAGCGCTGCGCCCTACGACGAAAAATTCCGTGCGATACAGGCCGATGCCGCGAGCGCCGTGGCTGCGCGCAAATTCCGCTTCGCCGGGGAGGTCGATGTTTGCGCGCAGCAGAACGTGCTGATGGTCGGGCGTAACCGCATCGAGATGAGCGAGAAGCATGAGCTCCTGCTCCCATTCCCTCACCTTGAAATCACGCTCGCGGTACATCTGCTTCTCGGCATCGGTCGGCTTCACGATGATGCGACCGGTGCGGCCGTCGAGAATCATTTCTTCGCCTGCTTCGACACGTCCCGAAAGGTCGCTCAGGCTGACGACGGAAGGCAGGTTGAGGGAGCGAGAGAGAATTGCCGAGTGGGACGTACGCGTACCGCCGTCCGTCGCAAGACCGATGATGCGATCGCGATCAAGCTGCACGGTGATCGTCGGCGTGAGATCCTTGGCGACAATAATCACACGGTCCACAACATCGGAGAGACTGAAATCCGGGTCAGGGAGCCCGAGCAGCCTGCGAACGACCCGTAATTGGATGTCGAGCAGGTCGTTCACGCGGTCCATGATCATGGGATGTCCGCTGCGCGACCAGTCGGATTGATACTCGAGCATACGCAGCTCGAAGGCACGCGCCGCGGACAGGTGGTTCTCCCGAATGTACGCGACCGTGCCGGCCATCATGTCGGCGTCATCGAGCATGAGGATCTGCGGCTCGAAGATCTGAGCCTCGACATCGCCCAGGCGTTCCGCCGTCGCCTTCTGAATCTCGCGAATGCGATCCTGCGCCCAGACTCGTGCTTCCTCGAAGCGTTCGACCTCAGATTCGACATCTTCGGGCGGTACGGTTACGTGCGGCACGCGCGGCATCTCCCAGCGCAGCACGTACGCCGGACCTATTACGATTCCCGGTGATGCCGGGATCCCATCCCGGATGAAACGCATAGTCAGTCCTCTCCAAACCCGCGTTCAACCAACCCTGTCAACTCCTGCAATGCCGCCTCCGCATCCGAACCACTCGTGCGGATCGTGATTTCGCAGCCACACTCAGCCGCGAGCATCATGATCCCCATGATGCTTTTACCGTTCACCTCGAGATCATCTCTGCGCACGGCAACATCCGCAGAGAACTTGTTCGCAAGCTTCACAAATTCCGCTGAGGGACGCGCGTGCAAACCGTGCTGGTTCTGGATCGCAAGTGTGCGTTCATATTGGCCAGCCGGAGAACTCATGAAGTTGCCCTCAGTAAAAAGCCAATCAATGCAACGATCACAAGCGCGACCATCAACGGATATCTGACCGCGGACCCGAACTTCAAACCAACGCCGGCGCCGATTGCGCCTGCAGCAACCCACGGCGTAGACAGCCGGTCACCGGTGAGGGCGCCGACTGCGACGAGGGGCAGGATGAGTCCCAGGAGGAACGATCCGGCGTGGGCAAAGCCCTCGTGATACCGCTCAAGATTGGACTCGCGCAGGCGTGCTGCGACATGCTTCCCCGCGCTCCATCCGGTACTGAGCGACCACCAGCGAAGTGCGATGTGCGCGCTGTTGTAGACCGCGAGAAAAACCGCGAGGCAGACCCACCAGGGGGCGCCGAGCAGCAGCATTGCAAGTGCGAGCAGCAGGCAGCATGGCCGCAATCCTGCCCACACCATGCGGTCCCCGAGGCTGCCGAGCGCGCTGCGGAGCGCACCCTTGAAGCGCATGACGATTTCCGCCGACTCCCCTTCACTCTCTAGTCGTGCGACCGCACCGAGCGCAATGCCGGCTAGGTACGGGTGACAGTTGAAGAGTGTGGTATGACGACGCACGGCATCCTGGAAGTCTTCGGGCCTGCCCGCGTATATCACTCGCAGTGCAGGAAGGAGTGCGAATCCGAAGCCTGTGCCGAGCAGCGTGCGGTAGTTCCACGATCCCTGGATCGCGAACGAACGCAGGAACACGCTGAACCGGGTGCGGCCGCCAATGGTCTCCTTCATGTCAGCACCAGCAGGATCGAGCCACAGAGTGCGCCCGCGAGAAAAAGTAGCCGTCGCTCACGCAGTCCGCCGAAGAGGCCGATCGCTCCGGCAAGCATCGTGGCCGCGGCAACGGCAATCGATCCTGCACTGAGCATGAGCGGACCGTGCCAGTCATGCACGATACGAGGCAGCAGATTGGCGCCGATGAAGCCGCCAACGAGTGCAAGACTCGCGGCACGCACGAAGTCGAGTGCTGTGGACAACAGGTGCAATGCCTCCACGCCGCGGTCCGTCATGCGTTGCGGATCGTGGCGCGGCAACACAAGACGTTCGTTGAGATGTCGCTCGAACACGGTCGACAATCCGGTGACGTACTCCCAGAGCAGAGAAAACACGACCGCGAGTAGAAATGCGCCGGGATGCATGTGAGGCATGGATGCAAAGCCGAGCGACCCCACCCCTGCAACGGTAGCAGTGC
>JBDSPG010000313.1:0-5892 GCA_039912685.1 Longimicrobiales bacterium
TCACTGCGACGGTGTACTGATGCTCGAGCTCGGCCTTGATCGCCAGCACATCGCGTCGCGAAAACGCGATCACAGCAGTACCCGGCGTAACATCCGACAGACGCATGTGCTTGCGCACGGCCTCGACCGGACTGTAGCGCTCCAGATACTTGATCTCGAGCGGCTCCTCCAGGTAATCCGCCATCGCCTGCACGAGCGGGATGCAGTCCATCGACCCAGTCATGATGATGCGCTTACCGGCCGCACCGACCAGCGCCTGACACCACGCCCACCCGCGATCTTCATCCGTCAGCAGCTGCACTTCATCAATGACAACCGCCTCGACTTCGGCATTCGGATTCAGCATCTCGATTGTCGATGCGATGAACGGCGCACCCTCCCGGATATCCCGCTCCTCACCGGTCAGATAGGACGCAACCTTACCGCGCTTCTCGATCTCCGTCTGCCCCTCCAGCGCGAGCAGACGCAAAGGCGCGAGGTACGCTCCACTCCCCGCCGCAACAAGGTCATTCAGCGCATGCCATGTCTTGCCGCTGTTCGTCGGCCCTGCATACAAAATCAATGACCGACCAATAGCGCGAGCCCGCGGAAAGTACTCGCGATACGCAATGAGCCCGCGCTCCTCGACCAACGCACGCACACGCTCGCGCTCAGCGGCCGAACGATCCAGCGGACGCAGCTCGTGCTTGATCTCTTCAATCGCGTCCTCGAGCTCCGGCGCATCATGCAGCGCGCGCTCGATGATCTCGGCCATACGGCGGTGGTCGTACAGCGCCTGGTTCTGCCGTTCGTGAATGATGCGATCGATCTGCGCAGCGATGCGCGTGTTGGAATCCTCGACCCGTGTGCGTTCCTTCTCCAGCCGCTCACTCGCCAGCGCGACAAACTCTTCCTCAGGCGACGTCAGGAACGCGCGCTCCAGCACACCGCCGACCTCTGTGAGGATGACGGGCACATGATGACGTCGCCCGTCAATCGTTACTTCCATTGCGTGACGCTTGCGCACGCGCACCGTTCCGCCGACATCCACAATGTCGAGATCAGGCGCGAGCTCATAGATCTTCTCGAGACGCTTGCGCGAGATCGCGGAGATGGCAGTCTGACGCATACGCTTCTCGAGTTTACGCAGCGATGCTTCAGGCACAGAAAGGCGGTTCAGCGCATCTTTCAGCGACGACGACCGCTGCGGCTCAGGCATGGATGCAATGATTGCCTCGAGGCGCATTGCAGCCGACACCACTTCCTCAGCTGTCTCAGGCGGCAGCAGCGATCGCTCCACCTTCCGGCCGAGCAGCGTGACCGTGACATACGCCGGCTGTGACGGACTCATCGATACAGCTCGTACTTCGCCCGCACCGGCGCGAACGCCGCCAGCTCCTTCCGCCACCGATCCCAAATCGCCGCTGGCGAGTCTCCGCGGTCGAACGCCTCGCGCGCCCACCGCGATCCCAGCATCTGCGTCATACCATCATTCTCGATCTTGAACTCCGCAGGATGCAGCCGCTTGATCTCGGACATGAGCACCAGCGTCATCCACACCGGCTGATAAACCGAACGATCGGTAACCGTAATTCGGACAGCATTCACACGAACATCCTTGAACGGCACCCACCCCGTACCCGTCGGCACAAACGAAACCGTGTCCAGCGTCACCCCTGGCAGAGAGTAACGGGAGACGGCGCGCAGTAATGCCGCCCCATTCAACCACGGTGCGCCGACATAGGAAAATGGTTTGTCAGTGCCACGGCCTACGGTGAGGTTTGTGGCCTCAAACAACACGAGCCCCGAATAGTTCAGCGCAGCTTCCAGCGATCGGATGTTCGGCGACGGATTGATCCACGGCAGCTTCGTCTCATCGAACCACGCAGATGCACGAAGCCCGCGCACCGGCACGACTGAAAGCGAAGCGCCAATCTTGAACTCAGCGTTGATGTAACGCGCGACTTCACCAACCGTCATTCCATGTCGCAGCGGAACCGGATAATACCCGGTGATCGGCTGACCAACTGTTCGCATCGCAAAATCCATCACGCCGCCTTCCATCCGTGACGTAATCGGATTCGGTCGATCCAACACAACAAAAGGGATCCGAGCAGCAGCCGCAGCCTCCATCGCCATCGCCATCGTCCACACAAACGTGTAGGGACGCGCGCCGATGTCCTGCATGTCGAACAGCAGCACATCAACACCCTTCAACATCTCAGGCGTCGGTCGCTGCGTTTTACCATACAGCGAGAACACGGGAACGCCCGTCCGGGCATCAACCGTATTCGCGACCTGTTCGCCGCCCTCGACGCCGCCGCGCAGACCGTGCTCCGGTCCGTACAGCGCCACCAGCTTGAATTCAGGCGATGCGAACAGCAGGTCGATGCCGCTCCGTCCATCGGAGGTGACCGCGGTCTGGTTCGTCAGAAAACCCACCCGCTTGCCGCGCACCAGCCCGATCGAGTCGGAGAGCAATACCTCCAGGCCCGGCACGACCGCCGTCGCATACGAACCAGCGGCCGGACGCGCCTGTACGCCGCCGCCCGCCGACGCGCATGCCCCCGCCACCACTGCGATCAGCAATGGGGCCGAAGAAAGGACCCGCGCGAGTTGGCGCGCCGTCCCGCGTTTTCTATCTTGTATACGCATGGTGATTAATACTCTCCAGTATCGGTTCGCACGGCCGGAAGAGATCCCCGCGGTCGCCCGGATGGTTGCGCACAGTTTTCCCGGCGCCGCACGCTCGCGCGAGTGGTGGCACGAGCAACTTGCGGACCCGGTGTACGGCGGCGGTCACGATACACTGCTCACCGGTTGGAAGGACGACCGCGTGGTCGCGGCGCTCCAGCTGCATCCGGTCCGCCAGTGGATCGGCGGAAAACTCCTTCCCGTTGCTGCCGTCGGTACCGTCTCCATCGCCCCCACCCATCGCAAGCAGGGCCTCGCCGCTGACCTCATGACCGCGGCACTCCGGGCAGCCCACGACCGCGGCGACGTCGGCTCCTCGTTGTACCCCTTTCGGAGTTCATTCTACCAGAAACTCGGTTACGGGCAGTCAGGCGAGGCTCTGCAATATCAGATTGCGCCATCATTGCTGCCGGATTCGGACGAGCGCATGTCTGTAGAGCTCATCGACACCGATGAAGGGAGGGCTGAAGTCCTTTCTTACTATGGCGCCTGGGCACGTGAGCAGACGGGCCAGCTGGAGAGGACCACGCGACTGTGGACCCATCTGGCAGACGCTGCGGATCACGCGCTCGTCGGGTACCGACCGTCACCCGGGGCGCCGCTGGAAGGCTACGCACTCGTAGCCTATCGTCCCGACCTTCCTCGCGCGGAACGCTACATCGAGGTTGAAGAGCTGGTATGGACGACGCCTGGCGCCCGGCGCGGCCTTTATGGCTGGCTCGCGTCCCTGGCCGACCAGTGGGACCGCGTCGTCATCCGCGCGCTGCCGTCCCACCGGCTCGGAGACTGGATCCGCGAGGTCCGATTGCCGGTCTTGGGGGTGCCGCTGTGGGGCCTGTGGCGGCCCGGCGCTGCGCTCATGATGGGTACGATGTTCCGGCTCGTGAACGCTGAAGCTGCATTCGAAGATCGGCCAGCCGCAGGCTCCGTTTCGGTAGGCTTGGAGGTGGTGGACGACCAGCTTTCGTCTAATGCTGGTAGCTGGCGTTTGTTATGCGACGGAGGACGCGCGTCGCTAACGCGCACCGGCGCGTCGTCAGTGGACGCAACGCTGCGTCTCGATGTGTCCACGCTGTCCCGCTTGTTCGTGTCGTCCTTGAAGGCCACGGATGCACTGACCGCCGGCCTGCTCGAGTGTGACAACGCATCCGTGCTCCCGCAGCTCGACGCCGCGCTCGCGCTGCCCGAGCCGTGGACGTTCGACCGGTTCTGATTCTCTTATGTCTGACCCTCTTGCGAATGTTGAGCGGATGCTGAAACGTTTTTTTGCGACGGTGGTCGTGTGTGTTCTGCTGGTCGCCGCGTGTTCGGGACCTTCGGACGCAGGGTCATCGTCGGATCCTGCCGCAGGTACATACGGCACAGTCGGCGGCGGCCCGCCCGGCGGAACGTTGGTAGTCCTCGCCGACCGCGAACCCGATCAATTAAATCCGCTGACGTTCAGCAGTCTGCCTGCGTGGCATGCAGTGCATTTGATGTATCGCGCGTTAGCAAAGCGCGACTCAACATTAAGCGGCTACGCACCCGATCTAGCAAAGTCGTGGGTGCTCGAAGGCGATTCAATTGTAGTAATCACTCTGAGAAATGATGTCCTCTGGGATGACGGTGTGAAGGTCTCGGCGGAAGACGTCGTCTTCACAATTGAGAATCAAAAAAATCCCGAAACAGCCTCTCCCCGTCTCTCCGACGTCTCCGCGGTAAATTCCGTTGTTGCTAGAGATTCGTTCACAGTAGCCGTTGGATTGAAGCGTACGGGGTTGTATACCGTGAACGCGCTGTTAGAAGTCGTACCCGTGCCGTCTCACCTGTTGAAAAATGTTGCACCGTCGAAGCTGCGCGACGCGCCGCTAGGTCGTAAGCCCGTCGGCAACGGTTATTACCACTTCGTTTCATGGACCTCGGGCCAGCAACTCGTCATGGAAGTAAACCCGTCGAAACCCGATGGCCGTGCATCGATCGATCGCATCGTGATGCGTTTCATTCCCGACATCAATGCCGCACTGACGGAGCTGATGACCGGCAATGGCGATCTCATTCCTAAGCTTCCAGCAACGCAGAAGAAAAGTGTGACGTCGTCATCGGTAACCGTATACCACGGCCCGCGCGTACGTCCTGCATGGATTGCCTGGAACACACGCAAGCCGCCGCTCGATGACAATCGCGTGCGCACCGCATTGCTGATGGCAGTGAATCGCCAGGACATCGTTACCGCGTTGTTCGGGGCTGATGGCGAGGCCGCGTTGTCGCCGATTCCTTCAGCACTGCGCGAGCACACTGCAACGGTGCGTGCCGTTCCGTTCGATACGACGGAAGCAAAGCTGCTGTTGTCGAAGGCAGGCTATCGCGACGCGAATGGCGACGGCATTGTCGAAAAGAACGGTGTCCCGCTGCGCATCCAGGTGGACTTCATCTCGAGTGACAAGACCCGCGAGGATGTACTGGTCGCGATGCAGTCAATGCTGCGTAAGATCGGTGTCGATCTCGCTCCTCGCGCGTACGAGTCATCCGCATGGGTCGGCCGCTTGAAGGCAGGGGAGTACACCGGCTCGTTCTGGGGCTGGGGCTGGGGACCGGGTGTGATGGGGCCGAACGCCGAGGCCGTATTCCACTCGCGGTCCATCCCGCCGAATGGCGCAAATTTCGCCGGTGCCCGCAATGCCCGCGTTGACGCCCTGATCGACGCGTCGCTTACGGTGGCGGATACGGCCGGCGCGCGGGCCATCTGGAAGGAGCTCGAGCAGCTCATGATCGATGACGCCGTGTATGCTCCCATCTATATGGATCCGGAGCTGTTTGCGGTACATTCGCGCTTCCGGAATGTGAAATCCCGGGGCATCGAGTGGGTCGAGGACGCCCCGTACTGGTATGTGGATCCCGCGCTTCGCCTGCCGCGCGACAAAGCGAAATAGATGGTGATGACTTTCGAAGGACGCATTTCATGAGCACGAAGCCGCAGGCGGCGGGTCAGCGCGAGGCGGTCGCCCTGTTCAAGGGCGGCGAGAAGCTGAGCGCGGAAGATGTGGTACGGGATTACCGCATCGCCTATCGCAGCCGTCAGATGAGCACGCTCGCGCGAGGCGAGGTCATGCTGGGCCGCGCGATGTTCGGGATCTTCGGCGACGGTAAGGAGCTCGCGCAGGTAGCGCTTGCTCGCGCGTTCGAGAAGGGCGACGTGCGGTCTGGTTACTATCGCGATCAGACCCTGATGCTCGCGCTGGA
>JBDSPG010000335.1:0-4101 GCA_039912685.1 Longimicrobiales bacterium
TCACTGCCGGACTCGCAGGCGCTGGCAGCGATCGGGGGCACGCAGGTGGCGTTTTCGCCGGATGGCCGTTCGTTCGTGTACTCGGGTCCGGGACCGGTGACGGGACGCTCGCAGCTCTGGCTGCGTCGACTGGGTGATATCGATGCCGTTCCGATCGCCGGTTCGGTGGGCGCGACCAGTCCCGAGTTCTCGCCTGATGGCACTGAGGTCGGGTTTGTGACGATCACGCCATTCTCGGCTAAAGTCGTGTCTGTTACGGGCGGCCAGGCGCGCACGCTCGTGACCGAAGGCATTTCGGGTGGCGGTCTGACGTGGGGCTCTGACGGGTACGTTTACTTTGACGGCGGCTACAAGGGGCTGGTGCGCGTTCGGCCCGACGGCACGGATGTAACGACGGTGATGCCGCTCGATACATCGAAGCAGGAGGCGTTCGCCTGGCCGACGGCGCTGCCTGACGGGCGCGGTATTCTCCTGCGGGTTCGTCAGGGCGGGGAGTCGCCGTCGAATTATTCCATCGTGGTCGTGAATCCGCGGGATGGCTCGCGCAAGCATCTTCTGCAAGGTCTCGTAGCGCGGTACAGCCCGACCGGGCACCTCGTATGGGTTTCGGCTGACGGTGTGCTCAATGCGCAACGTTTCGATCTGCGTCGTCGCGAGCTGACCGGATCGCCAGTTGCCTTAGCCAGCGGCATTGCGGTGGGCGGTTTCAGCGCTGCGGGTTTCGCGTTGGCTCCGACCGGCGACCTGGTCTACGTAAGCGGCGCGAACGAGAAGGCGCCATTGGAGATACTGTGGCGGTCGCGTGATGGTGACGGCACAGGCGCCAAAGTCGATTCGACCGGTGTGGGCGGGCTCATCACTACGGTCGCGCTGTCACCCGACGGCAAATCGGTCGCACTCGAAATCCTCGGCCAGCTTTCGCGGATCTGGGTGAAAAGGCTCGACGGCGGTCCGACACAGATGGTGACGAGCGAGCTGTCGAACAGCCGCAATCCGGTATGGACTTCCGACAGCCGCGACATCATCTACAGTTCTGCTGGTGGCGAACGCGTATACCGGCGCCGCGCAGACGGCAGCGGCACTGAACAATTAGTCGTCCGTGAGCGGCGGGGCGTGAATGCGATTGCGATCAGTCCCGACGACCGCACGTTGGTGCTGACAACCGGCGAGCCCACAGGCCGGTCCGATCTGATGCAATTCCGGATAGGCGTCGATACGGCTGCCACCGCGCTCATTGTGTCACCGGCGGACGAGAGGCGCGCCGCCTTCTCTCCCGACGGTCACTGGATCGCCTACAGCAGCTCCGACGAGAGCCGCACGTCCGAGGTATACGTCACGCCATTCCCTGACGTCAACGCTCGGAAGATCCAGGTTTCAGTGAGCGGCGGGTTCTCACCGAGATGGAGCGCGAGCGGCGGCGAACTGTTTTTCGTTAATCCTCGCAATGAAGTCATGGCTGCGCAGGTGCGGATGGTTCCAACCTTCACGGTCGATCGACTGACGCGCCTGTTCGATGCATCGAGCTTCGTCTCCCCGCAGGATTTTGATGTCAGCCCGGACGGCCGCCGCTTCCTGATGCTGGGGCTCACGGGCACGCAGACACATACGTCAAACGGCAGGATCATCATCGTGCAAAACTTTGCGGCCGAGCTGAACCGGCGGTTACCGAAATGAGCACGCAAGCCGAACGCCTGGTCGCGGCGCTTGCCGACCGCTACCGCATCGAGCGCGAACTCGGTATGGGCGGCATGGCCACTGTCTACCTCGCGCATGACATCAAGCATGATCGCCAGGTCGCGCTCAAGGTGCTCAAGGCCGAGCTCGCCGCCGTACTCGGCGCCGACCGCTTCGTCCAGGAGATCAAGACGACGGCGGCGTTGCAGCATCCGCACATCCTCCCGCTGTTCGATTCCGGCACGGCCGATAGTTTTTTGTATTACGTCATGCCGTTCATTGATGGCGAAACGTTGCGCAGCAAACTCGACCGCGAGACGCAGCTCGGCATCGACGAGGCGGTGAGGATCACTGTTGCCATCGCAGAAGCACTCGACTATGCGCATCGACGCGGCGTGATCCACCGCGACATCAAGCCCGAGAACATCCTGCTGCACGAAGGTCGGCCGATGGTTGCCGACTTCGGTATCGCGCTCGCCGTCAGCGCTGCGGCCGGGGGCAGAATGACCGAAACCGGACTCAGTCTCGGCACTCCGCATTACATGTCGCCCGAGCAGGCGACGGGTGAGAAAGAAATCAGCGCGCGCTCGGACATCTATTCACTGGCGAGTGTGTTGTACGAGATGCTCACAGGCAACCCGCCGCACACGGGTGCATCCGCGCAACAGATCATCATGAAGATCGTGACGGAGGAAGCGGCGCCCGTGACGAAACTGCGCAAATCGGTCCCGCCGAATGTTGCAGCAGCGGTGGCGAAGGGTGTGGAGCGCCTGCCTGCGGATCGTTTTGAAACGGCGGCTGCGTTCGCGGAGGCATTGAAAAATCCTTCGTTTCGGCACGGAGACACGGGTAGTGAAGATGCACGGTTCGGTGCAGCCCGCAGGCGTTGGCGTGATCCGGTAACGATTGCGCTTGCCGCCATCGCGGTGGTTGCTATTGCAAGTGGTTTCTGGGCTCGAGGCGACGATACATCGAAGCGTTGGGTCGGCAAATATGCGGTCACGCTGGATAGTACTGCGCTGCTTGCCTATCGAGGCAGTGGCGAGCCCGCACGTCTCGCATTGACGCCTGACGGCCAGACGTTGGTTTACGTCGGCACGCAGAGAAATGGGACAGCGGCCGAATTCCGCTTGTTCATACGACCTCTCGGGAATCTCGAAGCCCGCGAACTCCCTGGCACGACTGGCGCCAGCCGTCCAGTGATTTCTCCGGACGGCGCGCAAGTCGCCTTTCTGAGCGCGAACAACGACCAGTTGCGGGTCGCGCCACTAAGTGGCGGCCCTGTCATTACGCTTGCGGATTCCGCAATTGCCAGCGGGCCGTCCTGGGGGCCGGATGGGTTCGTCTATTTCATCACTCGCGCAGGAATTGTGCGTCGCGTGTCGGGCGCCGGCGGGCCGAGTGAGGATGTGGTCCAGTTGCCGCCGGCACCGGCTGACGCGGCGTATCGGTGGCTGGTGATTTTGCCTGGTGGCCGCGGCGCGATCGTAGGAAGACGGGCCATAAGTCGCGCTGACGAGTCCGCCTACATGCTCGACTTCGTTGATCTCCGCAATGGAAAAATCGGCCTGACGTTCCCCGGATTGGCAGCCAGATACGTCGCGTCTGAAAAAGCGCTGGTATATGTGACTGCCGATGGCTCGCTGATGGCCGTGCCGTTCGATGTGTCCGCACTGAAGGTGCGCGGCCGCCCGCAGTCTCTCGTGACGGGCGGCGCGACACGCAACGGCGAAACGGACCTCGACATTGCAAGCGGAACGCTCGTGTACGCGCGGCAAGGCCGTAACGGCGTCGAATACATGTCGTGGGTGCCTCGCAACGGCGGACAACCGCTTCCTCTCGATTCCGCATGGCTCGATACCGAGTTCGAAGCTTTCCAGTTGTCGCCGGACGGGCGGCGTCTGGCAATAACGATCGGTGGTGGCGCCGGACGAACGGCCAACCAGGACCGATACGACATATGGATCAAGCAACTCGATGAAGGTCCGATATCGCGGCTGACATTTGCCGGCGAGGCGAACGACGATCCCTCGTGGACCGCGGACGGGAACTATGTGAGCTATCTGTCGCTCCGTGGCGGGCATCGATCGTTGTGGCGGCGCCGCGCTGACGGCGTAGGCGAGGAGCAACTCGTGGTGGACGCCGGAGCCCGGGATATCGTCGAGGTGCGCTGGTCTACTGATGGTCAATGGCTGATTGCGAGCGTTGCCGGTCCGCCGTCATTCGATCTCATGTTCATGCGTCTTTCCGTTGACAAGAAGCTGCGTCCCTTACTTGCCGAGCCGCACGCGGAGACCAAACCAGCGCTTTCGCGCGACAGTAAGTGGCTTGCATACGTCTCGAATGAATCAGGCCGAGCCCAGGTATTCGTGCGCCCCTTTCCCAACGTGATGGAAGGAAAGTGGCAGGTTTCGCTGGAAGGCGGCA
>JBDSPG010000359.1:0-6002 GCA_039912685.1 Longimicrobiales bacterium
CCGTAATCGAGGCCACGCAGCCGGCCGCGACGAAGACCCGCCGCCGCAAGAAGGAGGATCTGCCACCGGACCCGGAACCGGAGCCGGTTGCCGAAGCTACCGCAGGCCTCTTCATTGACGACGATGTGAAAGCACCGCGCGTCGCGGACGCTGTTGAAGGCAGCGCGGCAGCAGCTGCAGTCGCGGCCTGGGCGAAGGGCGACTCGCCGGACACAGCGGTTGAGGATGCCAGCGACATCGCGGCGTCATTCGAGCCGCCCGTCGCGAAGGCGGAAGTCGTCGCACCATCTCCGCTGGAGCCGCCCGTCGCGCGCACAACGCCGGTGCTCACGACACCGCGTCCGACCGCCGAGGAGGCGCGTCCGCGTCTGCGCCGTGCCGCCGAAGTACTCGGCCGTACAACCAAGCCCACACCACCACCGCCGCCGCCGCCGGCACGCGAGCGTGTCGAGCGCACTGAACGACCAGACCGCGGCGAGCGCGACCGTCCGGCAGCAGCGGGTGCGAACGCACCTGCCGCGAGCGCAGCACCGGGCGGACAGGTCCGCATCCAGGCGGAAGGCTTTACGAACGATGGCCGCCGGAAGAAGGGCGACAAGAAGGGCAAGAAGGGCAAAGCGCGCCGCGTGGACCAGGGCGCCGTGCAGGACAACATCACCCGCGTCATGGCCGAGCTCAAGGGCGGCGGCAAGAAGCGTGGTCGTGGTCATTCGCGCGCCGATGCTGCAGCAGGCCGTGCAGAGCAAGCGGAAGAACGGAAGCGCGTCGCGGCGGAAGAGGCCGTGACGATCCGCGTCAATGAGTTCCTGAGTGTCGCCGAGCTCGGCGAGTTGATCGACGTTCCCGCGAACCAGATCGTCGGCAGCGCATTCAAGCACCTCGGATTGATGGTCACCATCAATCAGCGCCTCGACTTCGACCAGATCGAGCTACTGCTCGACGAGTTCGGGTTCCGCGCAGTCAAGGAAGAGGAATACGGCGGCGACCTCATGGTGGACGAAGTGCAGGACACGCAGGAGCAGCTGTCCTGGCGTCCGCCGATCGTAACGATCATGGGTCACGTCGACCACGGTAAGACGTCGCTGCTCGATTACATCCGCAAGACCAATGTCATCGCCGGTGAGTCGGGTGGTATCACGCAGCATATCGGCGCGTATCACGTCGAGCTGCCGGGCGAGAAGACGATCACGTTCCTCGATACACCGGGCCACGCCGCGTTTACCGCCATGCGCGCACGCGGTGCGGAAGTCACCGACCTCGTCGTGCTCGTCGTGTCCGCGGATGACTCGGTCATGCCGCAGACCATTGAAGCGATCAGTCACGCCAAGAACGCCGGTGTTCCGATCATCGTCGCGATGAACAAGATCGATCTTCCCGGTGCGAACCCGGACAAGATCAAGCAGGACCTGCTGCAGCACGAAGTCGTTGTCGAAGACTTCGGCGGCAGTGTGCTCTCGCAGGCCGTCAGCGCGAAGAAGGGAACCGGTGTGCAGGAACTGCTGGAGAAGATCCTGTTGCAGGCAGAAATGCTGGACCTGAAGGCGAACGCGGACCGTCCTGCGCAGGGCGTGGTCATCGAGTCACGGCTCGACGTCGGCAAGGGCTCCGTCGCAACGGTTCTGATCACGAACGGCACACTCAATGTCGGCGACTCTTTCGTCTGCGGTCATTATGACGGCAAGGTGCGCGCGATGCTGGACGAGCGCGGGAAGATAGTGGCGCACGCGGGTCCGGGTATTCCCGTGCAGCTGCTCGGCATCAGCGGCACGCCGCAGGCAGGTGATGCTCTGCTGGCAATGGACGCGAACAAGGCGAGCGAGATCGCAGGCACGCGTCAGCGTCTGGACCGCGAGAAGCAGCTGCGCGTGAAGAGCCGTGGCGTAAAGCTCACGGACATCAGCCGCATGCTCGCCGAAGGCCAGGTCGCATACCTGAACCTGGTGATCAAGGGCGACGTGGACGGTTCGGTGCAGGCGCTGTCGGATGCGCTCGCTCAACTGTCGACAGGCGAGGTCAAGGTGGAGGTGATCCATCGCGGCGTCGGCGCCATCAACGAATCGGACGTTCTGCTGGCGACGTCTGCCGGTGCGATCGTGATCGGCTTCCACGTGAGGCCGACCGGCGAAGCGCGTCAGCTGGCTGCACGCGAGGATGTCGACATCAAGCTGTACAACATCATTTACGAAGCCGTCGAAGATGTTCGCTCCGCGCTCGAAGGCATGCTCACGCCGGATTCGCGTGAAATTATGTACGGCGTTGCAAGTGTTCGTCAGATCTTCAAGGTCCCACGCATCGGCACAGTTGCCGGCTGCTACATCACCGAGGGCTTCATCGATCGCAAGAACCGCGTTCGTGTCGTTCGTGACGGGATCCAGATCTACGAGGGCGAGCTGTCGAGCCTCAAGCGTTTCAAGGACGATGTCCGTGAAGTGCGCGAAGGTTTCGAGTGCGGTCTGTCGGTGCAGGGTTTCAACGACATCAAGATCGGCGACACGATCGAGGCGTATCGCATGGAAGCGGTAGCGCGTACGCTTGCGCAGTCGAGCGCGGCCGACAACTAGGCACGACGCATGGCGACGAATCGGAGTTATCTGTGAGCCAACGGCGATTCCGGAAACCGGAATCGCCGTTTTCTCTTGGGAGGTGAAATGGCCAAGAAACGGACACCGCGGCTGAACGAGCAACTGCGCCGGGAAATTATCGACATCGTGCGTAACCACGCGCGGGACCCGCGCATTGGCATGGTCACGGTCACAGACGTCATGGTGGCGGCAGACCTCGGGTCGGCGCGTGTGTATGTCACGGCGCTCGGCACGGAAGACGAGAAAGCTGAGACTGTGGCCGGTCTCAAGGGTGCATCCGCGTTCATTCGCAGCGAGCTCGGCAAGCGGCTGAGCATCCGCCAGATCCCCGAGCTCCGCTTCGAGCTCGACCAGACACTCGAGGAGGCGCACCGCATTGAAGAGCTGCTCGGTGTCGTACGCGCACAGGACCGCGAAGCGGACGCTATACGCCTGGCGGACAAGGAAGATGACACTGAAGACGTCATCTGACGCTTCGTACGTTCTGCCCGTCGACAAGCCCGTCGGTCCAACGTCGCATGACATTGTCGCGCGGGCGCGCCGCGCATTGAAGACCCGCCGCGTCGGCCACACCGGCACACTCGATCCGTTCGCGTCCGGCCTGCTGCTGCTCTGCGTCGGCAACGCGACGCGCATCGCGGAATATCTCACTGCACTGCCCAAGACCTACGAGGCCGAGCTGATCCTCGGCGCTGCTACCGACACGGATGATCGGACGGGCACTGTCATCTCCACATCGGAAACCTGGCGCTCACTGGATGAAACGGTGATTCGCGCGGCATTCCACCGCTGGATCGGCACGCATGAGCAGCGGCCGTCCCAGTATTCCGCAAAAAAAATCGATGGCGAGCGCGCCTATGATGCGGCAAGGCGGGGCGAGACTGTCGATATCAAGCCGGTGTCGATCACGATTCATGACATCACGATCGACACCATGAATCTGCCGAGTGTCAGCTTCACGGTCACGTGCTCGAGCGGCACATACATTCGCGCGCTGGCGCGCGACATCGGAGACGCGCTCGGCACCGGCGCGCACCTGACGGTGCTGCGACGGACGCGGGTCGGTGCGCACGACGTGGCGCACGCAGTTCCGCTCGACCAGCTCGATGACGCCGGCCTTGTCGCGCAACGCGCGTTGTCCCCACTGGCCGCCGTCGCTCACATGCCGTGTATCGAGATCGATGACGCCGGTGTCCGTGAGATCGGGCACGGCCGGGCATTGCATATGGACGCGTACCGGTCGGCTGCGGGTGTTGCCGGTGTTCCCGCACAGTCGATTGTGCTGACGCATGACGGCGAGCTCATCGCCATGGCGCAGGAAGACCAGGGACTGCTGCGTCCGAAGAAGGTGTTTGCGCATGGCTGACGGCACCGTTGTCACAGTCGGCACGTTCGACGGCGTGCATCGCGGACACTGGGCTGTCCTCGCCGAGCTCGTCCGTGTTGCGCGCGAGAAGCAGATGTCGAGCACACTCGTCACATTTGACCCGCATCCGCTTCGCATCGTGCGGCCGGAGCACGCGCCGAAGTTGCTGACGACACCCACCGAGAAGATCGAGATCCTCGCGCAATCGGAAGTGGACTACGTCGCGCTCGTGCAGTTCACGAAGGAGTTGTCGCGCTATTCGCCTCGCGAGTTCGTGGCTCGCGTGCTGCTCGATGGGCTCCGCATGAAGCACCTCGTGATCGGATATGACCACGGTTTCGGCCGCGGCCGCAGCGGCGATGTGGACACGCTGCGCGAGTTGGGACAGGAAGTCGGCTTCGAGGTGGATGTCGTGCAGCCGGTCGATGCTGATGGCGAGCCCATTTCGTCATCGCGCATCCGCGCAGCGCTCGTCACCGGTGACGTTGCGGTCGCCGAACACGCGCTCGGCCGGCCGTACAGCATGGAGGGCACAGTGGTGCGCGGTGTGGGAGCCGGGCGGAAACTCGGCTTTCCGACTGCGAACCTCGCGTTGCGGCACGACGACAAACTGGTGCCGCATGAAGGTATCTATGCAGTGCGCGCAGCACTGCACGATCGCTATGTCGAGGGCGTGCTGCACCTCGGTCCGCGCCCGACTTTCCCCGGACTACCACCCTCGATTGAGCTGCACCTCTTCGACTTCGACGGCGATCTCTACGGCCGTCGCATTCGCGTAGACTTCGTTGCGAGGATCCGTGACATTGCCAAATTCGCGAACGTGAAGCAGCTCATAACCGCGATGGGGGCTGACTGCGAGAGCGCCCGCGAGCTGCTGCAACCATGACGACATCGCCATTTCGCTGACCGATGCGCGCCGGTGGATCGCGGACGCGCAACGGACCTAACGTCCTCACGCATCCGTGCGTCTACATCGTACAGAGCGCGGTGAAGGTGTACGCGCCGTACACGAAGGAGGATGTTCTCATGAAAACCAGATTTTACGCGACGTTTGCTTTGGCGGCTCTTACCGCCTTCTCTGCTTCTACGGCCGCTGCCCAGACCCGCGGAGGCAAGGCCGGTGCACGAGCGCAGGGTGCGGCTGGTGGCGGGCGCGCCGGAGCACAGGGCGCTGCACAGCGCGATCCCATCGAGATGATGATCCGCGCCAAGCAGCAGCTCGGGCTCACGGACGCGCAGGAAGCCAGCCTGATGCAGATCCGACAGAACCTGGCGACGCAGAACGCCCCGCTGGCGCAACAGATCGAGCAGCTCACAGGACGTGACATCGGCCGGGACAGCACGCAAGCGCGTGACAGCGTACGTGCCGAGCGCACGCCCGCCGCTGCCGGACAGGGCAGGGTGCGCGCACAGCGCGGTGGGGCCCGTGGTGGCGCCCGTGGCGCCCGCGGCGTCCGCGGACAGGGCGGTCGTCAGCAACCCGATAGCGCCCGCGCTGGAGCACGAGGGGCAGGCGGCCAGGTGAATGAAGAGACGCGTGCGAAGGTTCAGCCTATAGTGGTGGAAATCCAGCGGAACACGAAACAGGCACTGACGGAAGCCCGCGGCGTGCTGACGCCGGAACAGCTGCGGAAGCTCAGGACCGTGGTCGGGGTAGCCAGATCCCCCAAAACCCCCTAAATTATAGGGCTGTTCCAAACATAGCCGGCGCACAGGGCGCTCGGCGCTTCCCGACCAGCATTGACTCTCGAGGAGGCAAACCCACATGGGTTTCGAGAAGAACGACGTCATCACGAAGTACCAGCTGCACGAGACGGATCGTGGCAGCGCACCGGTCCAGATCGCGCTCCTCACGGCGCGCATCAACGATCTGAGCGACCATTTCCGCAAGCATCACAAGGACCACCACAGCCGTCGCGGCCTGCTCAAGATGGTCGGGCAGCGTCGTCGTCTTCTGGAGTACATGAAGAAGACGAATGTCACGCGCTATCGTGAGCTCCTGGAAGACCTGGGCCTGCGCCGTTAGGATGCGGCCGATGGTCACGCAGTAAAAG
>JBDSPG010000400.1:0-5159 GCA_039912685.1 Longimicrobiales bacterium
GCATTACAATGGAACGTTTCAGC
The DNA here is from genome assembly GCA_039912685.1 of Longimicrobiales bacterium. Classification (GTDB taxonomy): domain Bacteria; phylum Gemmatimonadota; class Gemmatimonadetes; order Longimicrobiales; family RSA9; genus DASUXU01. The sequence goes on from JBDSPG010000400.1 coordinate 24, forward strand.
CATGCGCGCACGACGACGGTTCGTGCCACTCAGATGACACTGTTGAGATCCGCCACGGTTGTCGCGCTCATCAGTCCGGCAATGCTCGCGGGACAATCCGTGACTCGCGACTCTATCAATCGCGCTACAGCAACGATAGACGAAGGAGCGCCGGCACCAACACTTTCGCTCGCCGTTGTGTTCAACGAGCTGCGAAAAGCAAACCCGCGCGTACAAGCGGCCGAAGCACTTGCCCGTGCGGCTCGCGCGCGTATTCCCGCAGCGGGCCTCCCACCGGACCCCGAGCTTCAATTTGGGTGGATGGATTACGAGCTGCCCTCGCTCAAACCAATGGAAGTGCTCGGCATGAAGCAACTGCAGGTAATGCAGATGCTGCCGCTCGGCGGCAAGCTTGGTTTATCAAAGGGCATCGCGCGATCACGCGCCAGCGCCCAGTTCGAACGCGCGCGAGATGCGTGGTGGGAAGTGCGTGCACAAACAGCAATGCCGTTCTTCGAGATATACCGCACCGATCAGTCGCTGTCGGTGATGCGGGAGACACTGCGACTCCTCGGCAATATCCGGGATGTCGCCACCGCCATGTACCGCGTAGGAAACGGGAATCAGACGGACGTTCTTCGCGCGCAGGTCGAGATAGCACGCATGACGGAGGACACGCTTCGCATGCAGGCAATGCGCATCGGGATGGCGGCGAGGCTGAATGCAATGCTCGATCGACCGCAGAAGGTATTGGTTTCGTCGCCAGCATTACCAGCCTTCCCTCAGACTATTCCCGGCCTCGACTCCCTGGAGCTGCTGGCGTATTTCGCGAGGCCCATGCTCAGGGCAGGCTCTGCTGATCTCCGTGCCGCACAGTCGATGGAAAAGCTCGCCAAAAAGGAGTTGCTGCCTGATCTGCAACTTGGAATACAGTACGCGCAACGCGGAAACGCCGGAGGCACTGATGGCATGCCGGGTGTGGCCGGTGGCACGGAACGAATGGGAAGCCTGATGATCGGTGCCAGTGTCCCGGTGTTCGCGAAGAGCCGGCAACTGCGGATGCGCGACGAGGCTGCCGCGATGCGCCAGATGGCCGAGTCGGAACTTCAATCGATGCGAGCCGACACGCGGAGCGCACTGGGTGAACGGTACGCCGACCTCATCCGCTCACGCCGTCTCGCAGCACTCTATCGCAATACGATCATCCCGCAGGCGCGAACCGCCGTGTCCTCGGCACTCGCCTCATATCGCGTTGGCAAGGTGGACTTCATGGCGTTGCTCGACAACCAGATGACCGTCAACAAATACCGCCAGGAGGTATTCACCCTTGAAGCCGAAGAGGGCCGTGCCTGGATAGAGTTGGAGATGCTCACCGGCACCGATCTCATGGACACTTTTTCCAATCAGACGTCGACTCCCGCTGGAGATGTACGATGAACGCCGTACAACCGAATCCTTTCGCACCTTCACGTCCACGGTCGAAAGGGCTGGTCGCCGCTGCAGGTATCCTCATTCTCGTGGTCGTGGTCGGAATTACATGGGCGGCAACCCGCGAGCCAGAACCGGTAGTGGGGGCGATGGCGGGCGGCGATCACGCCGCCGCTTCGTCGAGCGTAGGTAAAGCCGGGCCCGTGACGCTAACTGCGGAGCAGTCACGGCGAATAGGCGTGACCTACGCGGTTGTGACACACGCGCCTTCGCGACGTGAGATTCGAACCGTTGGACAGGTGACATTCGACGAGACACGTGTCAAGACCATCTCGCCCAAGATCGAGGGATGGATCGAGCGATTGCTCGTCAATTATACCGGACAGCTTGTCACCGCGGGCCAGCCGCTGCTGACGATTTACTCGCCCATGCTCGTTACTGCGCAGGAAGAGCTTTTGCTCGCCAGGCGCCTGAGAAACGACGTGCGTGACGGAACAATGGACGCGCGACGGGGAGCTGACGAATTGATTGAATCGGCGAAGCGCCGGCTCAGCTACTGGGATATCACGCAGAGTGATATTTCCGCGATCGAGCGCACGGGAAAGGTTCGAAAAACGCTCACGTTGCGTTCGCCATACAACGGCTACGTCCTGGAAAAAAACGTTCTCGAAGGTCAGCGCGTGATGATGGGCGACCCTTTATACAAGCTCGCCGACCTCAGCGTGGTGTGGATCGAGGGCGAAGTATTCGAGAGGGACCTTCCATCCGTGCGGCTCGGCCAGCAAATCACGGCCGAGTTCGAGGGTCTCGCAGGGCAGACGATGACCGGCCGGATTACCTACATCTACCCCGTCATCAATCCGGAGACGCGGACCGCGAAGGTGCGGGTAGCGCTCGCTAACCCAGGTATGCGACTCAAACCGGGGATGTATGCCACGCTGCGCATGGAAGCTTCCGCATCGGTCGGGACTCTTGGGGTACCTCGGTCCGCGGTGCTGCAGACCGGCGAACGAAGTCTGGTGTTCGTCAAATCCGGCAATGGGCAACTACAGCCGCGGGAAGTGAAGGTCGGCTCGGCGAGCGATGACCGAATCGAGATCCTTTCCGGACTGAATGCAGGCGAGATGGTGGTGGCATCTGCGACGTTCCTCGTGGATGCCGAGTCGAATCTCGGATCGCTTCTGGGCGGGATGGGCAACATGCCGGGAATGGACATGGGTCCGCCGGTGAAGAAGACGCAGAAGGAATAAACCGATGCTCAAGCGGGTGATCGACTGGTCAGTCGCGAACAAGCTGATCGTAATTCTTTTCACGGTCGCGGCTATCGCAGGTGGTCTGTGGTCGCTGAAAAATACTCCGCTCGAAGCGCTGCCAGATCTGTCCGACGTCCAGGTCATCGTCCAGGCTGACTACAGCGAGCAGGCCCCGCGTATCGTTGAAGATCAGGTGACGTATCCGATCGCGGCCGAGATGCTGAAGGTGCCCGGTGCCCGCACCGTACGCGGCTACTCCTTTTTTGGAGTTTCCTTCGTCTACGTGATTTTCGACGATGGAACCGATTTGTACTGGGCGCGCAGCCGGGTGCTCGAATACCTGAGCGGCATCAAGGGACGACTGCCCGAGGCGGTAACACCCACTCTTGGTCCTGATGCTACCGGCCTTGGCTGGGTTTATCAGTACGCGCTCGAGGACACCACGGGAAAGATGAATCTCGCGGAACTCCGGAGTCTTCAGGACTGGTATCTCCGGTATTCGCTGACAGCAGTTCCGGGAGTATCGGAAGTCGCGTCCATCGGTGGCTTTGAAAAACAGTATCAGATCGATCTCGACCCTGCGCGGCTTCAGGCGTACCGCATTCCGATTACCCAGGTAATGACCGCCATTCGCAACGCCAACAGCGATGTAGGCGCGATGGTGATGGAGCTTTCCGAGCGCGAGTACATGGTTCGCGGGCTCGGATATCTCAAGTCGATTTCGGACATCGAGAATGTTGTTGTCGGCGCCACTTCAGCGGGCACTCCGATCCGCGTCGCGGAGCTCGGGACTGTGACGATCGGGCCGGCCGTGCGGCGCGGAATCGCAGATCTCGACGGGCGCGGTGATGCGGTTGGAGGAATCGTCGTCATGCGCTTTGGCGAAAACGCCCGTGCAACGATTGACCGCGTCAAAGCCAAGCTCATCGAGGTAAAAAGCGGGCTCCCGCACGGCGTTATTGTGCGGCCGGTTTACGACCGAAGTGAACTGATCGACAGTTCGATCAGCACCGTGCGCAGCACGCTGTTGCAGCAGGCGCTGATAGTCGCGCTCATCTGCGTGCTGTTCCTGATGCACGCCCGATCTGCTCTCGTCGCCGTCGTGACTCTACCGATCAGCGTGCTCATTTCCTTCATCTGCCTGCGCGCGCTCGGCATCAGCGCCGACATCATGTCGCTCGGCGGCATCGCCATCGCCATTGGTGAAATGATCGATGCGGCCATCGTAATGGTGGAGAACATGCACAAGCAGCTCGAGCGCCGCAGCCCGCCGGGTTCGCGAGTCATCAATACTGCATTGCTCAGTACTCGTGAGAGGTGGGATATCGTCGCTGCGTCGGCGAAGGAGGTCGGGCCTTCGCTCTTCTACTCGCTGCTGATCATCACGGTGTCGTTCATCCCCGTGTTTACCCTCGAGGGGCAGGAGGGACGGCTTTTCAAGCCGCTCGCTCTGACGAAGACTTTCGCGATTGCGGCGGCGAGTCTGCTGAGTCTCACGCTGGTGCCGGTGCTCATGGGCTTTTTCGTCCGCGGCAAAATCTACCGCGAGGGCGCCAACCCGCTCAGCAGAGTAATGATCCGGGTCTACCGTCCAGTGCTCGCGTGGGTGCTCGCCCGCCGCGGTATGGTAATCGTCATGTCGGTAGCGGCGCTCGTTCTCACATGGATCCCGTTTCAGCGCATCGGCAGCGAATTCATGCCGCCGCTCGAGGAGGGCACAATCCTTTATATGCCCACGACGCTGCCAGGCATCAGCGTCGCACGCGTGCGCGAGCTGCTTCGACAGCAGGACTCGGTTCTGAAGCTGTTTCCGGAAGTGCGGAGTGTATGGGGAAAGGCCGGCCGTGCGAACACCGCGACCGACCCTGCGGGGCTCGATATGATCGAGACCACCATCGCGCTCAAGCCCAGGTCGGAATGGCGGCGCGGAATGACATACGACCAGCTCGTTGCCGACATGGACTCCGCCGTCCGATTACCCGGAGTGACAAATGCGTGGACGATGCCGATCAAAGGGCGCATCGACATGCTCGCGACCGGCATTCGCACGCCGGTCGGAATCAAGATTTTCGGGCCCGATCTGGCAGAACTCGAACGCCTGGGCCGCGAGGTCGAGCGTGCTGTGCAGGGAATACCAGGCACGCGGAGCGCGTTCGCGGAGCGAGCCGTGTCAGGTTACTACCTCGACATCGATATCGACCGCGCGGCAGCCGGAAGGCACGGCCTCAACGTAGGTGACGTGCAGACGGTGATCGCGACGGCCATTGGCGGGATGACGATTACGCAGACCGTTGAGGGACGAGAGCGGTACGGTGTGCGCGTTCGCTACCCTCAGGAGCTGCGGAACACCCCTGAACGACTCGCGTCAGTGCTCGTGCCCGTGAGCAACGGAATCTCTGGCGCCGGTGCCTCGGCGGGCAGCGGCGCGGGAGGCAGTACGATGGGCAGTGATGGCATGGCCGGTAGTCCCTCCGGC
>JBDSPG010000128.1:0-2747 GCA_039912685.1 Longimicrobiales bacterium
GTCAAGAGCTGAACAACGGATTAACAGCTTTCAATCGCGGAGGACGCGCGGAGGTTGGGAGGTTAGGGAGGCACTTGGACGCCGCCGGATTCCGGCCGCCGCGCGACAAAAAACAAAAAATGTAACCCCCACCCTCGCTAAACTCTCCCGCTCTCAGCGCGTTCTCTGCGATTGAATGCTGTTGTTAATGCTGTTGTTAATGCTGTTGTCGCCGTTAAGGCTGTTGCGTAGCGCCTCGGTTCTTGATCAGCTGTGTATATCCGTTCGACGGATTGCCGCCCGCATGTAGAATCTCATCGACGCGAGCCGGTCCGCGGTTGTACGCGAGTAACGCCATGTTCAGGTCGCCCTTGTACTGCGTGACGAGCATGCGCAGGTAACGGAAGCCGAGCCGCAGATTCGTTTCGCGGTCGAATAATGCTTCACCGCGAATCCCGGGCTGCAGCCAGGACGCCGTTTCCGGCATCAGCTGCGCGAGACCGATCGCGCCGACCGGACTCACCGCGCGCTGCGTGAAGTCGCTCTCCACGCCGACCAGCGCGAATGCGACCTTCGGATCGATTCCTTCCGCTACTGCAATGTCGTAAATCGAAACGGCGAGATCGCCCGGGATGCGATGCCTGCCGGAGTATTCCAGGATTGTGCTTGCACGACTCAGGTCGATGCGTGCGAGTTCCAGCTCGCCTTGGCGTGCGATCACCTCGTTGTTCGCGCGACGCACTTCCTCGCGAAGCGCGAGGTTGCGCACTTCGGTCGCGGGACTGCCGGTCAGAATTGCACCCAGCAGAAATGCGCACACGACAATCGCGACGATTTGCACATGCTTGTGGTGCTTCCGCCATGTCGTCGCAATCCGAAAGCGCCAGGGGCTGTGCTTCTCTCGCTCCCACTGCCACAACAGGTAGCCGGGCAGGTCCGGCCCTGACACGATGCGTGATGGCGGCGACACGTAGCCACGCCACGGTCCCGTGTTCTCCGGTGCTTCGAGTTGTTCTTCCATTACTGCTCGCCTCCGTTGCGTGACGACACATCATCCGCCGCCCACACACCACTACGGCCGCCTTCCTTACGCAACAGACGGATCCCCTCCATCTGCATGCCACGGTCGACAGCCTTCAGCATATCGTACAGCGTGAGCAACGCTACGCTCACTGCAGTCAGTGCTTCCATCTCGACACCCGTGCGTGCCACGACTCGTGCAGTCGCTGTCACGCGCACGCCCGGTATCGTTTCATCGATCGCCAACTCCACGTCCGACTGTGTCAACGGAAGCCCGTGGCACAGAGGTATCAATTGAGACGTCAGCTTCGCGCCCTGTACACCCGCGATCTGCGCAACAATGAGCGGATCGCCCTTCGGCGTCTGGCCCGCCTGCAGTGCGGCCAACGTCGCGCGTTCCATTCGCAACACACCGGTTGCAACCGCAGCCCGTTCGGTCTCCGCCTTTGCGCCGACATCCACCATGCGCGCACGACCGTTTGCGTCCTGGTGCGTCAGCACCGGTATCGCCCCCGCTCGCTCTTCGGGCGTTCGCAGCTCATTCGTCATGGTTCAAGTGTAACCGTGCCTGCCTCCGCCTCACCAGTGGCACCGTAACGTGAGGTCCGACAATGATTTAGGTGGTTGCCAAAGTAGCCGGCATGTACTCTGGAGGATACAGTGACCAGAAAGTAGTCAGCGCGATGGCTGAAGGTCGTGGCGCAGCTCGCCCAGCAGCCATGCCGTCGCAAGCTGTGGATTGATGTTGAGCTGTGTGAGCTGAAGCACGCGATCGACGGTTCGGATCGCAGCAGGTACGGTTGCAGCAGCATGAGGCACGCGCTTCGCCGTGGCGCGTAGCCAATCAATGGAATCGCTGTTAATGACGACGTCTTCCGCACCGGCAGCGACGGCTGCGAGGTCGCGCAGCCAGATGGTGAGCGATTCGAGGGCATCACTGAATTCGCCGCGCGCGCCGGCAGGACTCTCGGCGAGTGCGAGCGCGAGCGGTGCGGCGGGCGAGCTGTCGATGGCGGCAGCGAGGAGCGCTCGTGCGCGGAGCCTCAGCTCATCGAGGGGTGATACGTCCCCCTTTTCGCCGATGTATCCGAGTGCACGACCAATCGATCCAGCGCCGAGCCGGGAAGCGCGTTCGACATCCGCCGCGGCAGCGCCGGCATGCGCAGCGAGAAATGCCTGCACAGTATCGTTCGGCAGGGGTTGCAGCCGGATCGGCAGCAGTCGCGAACGGATGGTGGGGAGCAGCAGCTCAGGGTCGCTGGTCGTGAGGATGATCGTGGTTCCCGGCGGCGGCTCCTCGAGCACTTTCAGCAGCGCATTGGCGGCTTCGGGACTCGACTCCTGCGGGACGAGAAACTCTGCATCGCCGACAATGAAGACTTTGCGGTTCCCCATGGCCGGCCGTGCGCCCGCAGCGCGTAGCAGGGTCTGCACCTGGGCGAGGAAGATGCCGACCATGCCAGTGGGCAGTGTTGCACGCAGCGGTGTAGCGCGTCGCGCCGCGAGCTCGGCGCCACGCGCGTCCTCGAGCGCATCGCCGATGCGGTCTGCATTGCCCTTGGGTCGCGCGAGCGGGAAGTACCAGTGCACATCCGGATGCTCGAGACGGCGCGCCATACGGCATGACTGACACTGGTCGCACGGATCCGCGCCGGTCGGGCGCTCGCACACGATGCGCTGCGCGATCCAGAGAGCGAGCCGTTGCTTGCCGATGCCGGGCGGTCCGTGCAGCAGCAGGGAAGCAGGCA
>JBDSPG010000156.1:0-4259 GCA_039912685.1 Longimicrobiales bacterium
AGAATTTCCGATTTGAATGATCCTGGCCTTCATAGCTCCTCCTGTAATTACAATGTAATCACAGAAAATACTGCGCGCAAGTCAGTCGTTCCGCACCAAATCCTGGTACTCCGGATGCTTCTCGATATACGCCGCAATGAACCGGCAGCGCGGCACGACCTTCATGCTGCGCGCACGCGCTGCATCCAGCCCATACTCAGCGAGCGCCATTGCCACGCCCTGGGCCCGGAACTGCTGCGGCACCTCGGTGTGGGTGAACACCATGGCGTCGCCTTCGACGTGATACTCAGCGACGGCGAGCTCGCCATCGATGTCGGCCTCGAAGCGGCCTTCCGCCGGATTGTCCACGACTTTCACTGCCATTCGATCAGCTCCCGAGTGCTGGTTTGATTGCGCGCACCCGTGCCGCGGCCGCGGCGATCGCGGCCTTTGTTGCAGGCGACGATCCACCGACCTCGATGTCCTGCATGGATTCGATCGACTTCGCGTAGTAATCGATCCATGTGGTCACGATATCCAGCTCTTTCGCCATGGTGCCGTCCGCCTTGAGTGCGGCCCGACTCAGTGCAAGTTCGGCACCGATCCGCTGGTTCGCGGCCATCTCCAGCTCCGCGACCAGCGCGCGCGCGGTTGCGCCATCCGCGGACGTGAGCGTCAACACAGATGCAAGCGCGGCGTTGCCGACGTTCGACATCGTCTCCGCCGACACGTTCACGAGGCGATCGCCATCCGTGTGATAGAACTGATCTGTGAAATGCCAGAACAGAACGCCGGGCTTCTTGTGGGTCAGGAACGGCGTGTGATCACTGCCGCCCTCGAACGGATTCGTCTTCACGACCCACCCGTTCGTCGCGGCCTGGTCGAGGCAGCGCGCGAGCAGGAAGTCATTGAAGTAGTGGAAGACCAGGCGATCCTTCGTCAGAGGCCGGCCACCCCACTCCGAGTGCTTGTCCTCCCCTCGCGTCCAGATTGCCGACGGATCCGGCATCTTCTCGATCAGGAATGTGCCGCCTGTCTTCTTCGTATCCTCTCCGACCATGTCGAGGCTGAGTCCCCACAGCACGCCGCGCGTACGAATCGAATCGCCCTTCAGGTAGTCACTCGTCTGCTTGATCTCATCGCCGAACAGCATCGTAATCGAACGCTTCGGATCGATGCGGCCGGCGTGCACGAGCCCACCCATCACACGCGCCATCTCACTCAGCGTTGCGACGCCGCTCGCGTTGTCGTTCGCGCCCGGCTCCTGGATGTGCGCACTGACGACAAAGCGCTCCCGTTCCTTCACACTGCAGTGCACTTCCGCGATCAGCGTGAGCTCCTCCGACTCATACATCTTCGTCTTCGTCTCGACGTGCAGCTGTACTGGCCCCTTCGCGAGAGCCGCGCGGATCCGCTCGAGCGCATTCAGCGAGATCGGCAGGCCCCAGCCCCGACCCGTGGTATCACTGATCGACTGGAACTGAATCGAGTTGCGATTGATTTCGGGCTTGTTGTACGCAGGCAGACCATGCGCGAGTGCGCCGATCGCGCCGCGCTTCGCCGCCTCTGTGTAGAGACGGCCGATGCCGCCGTTGGCAATCACGATCTTGCCCGTGAGCGGAACACGATCGAGCTCAGCCACCGTGCCATTGCCGACATCGATCACTTCCGCAGTCACGCCACCAACCGGCGTCGACGCAGAGTTGATCGCGATCATGTTGCGATTGGTGGCATAGGAAAGAACTGGGGCACTCTCGCCCACAATGCTCAACGTCGCATTCACCGGTTCCCACGTCGGCCTGCTCATCGGCCGATGCTCGATGCGATACGTCAGCCGCGCACCCTTCGGCGCCTTCGTTTCCTCGACGTAGCCAGCCGCTTTAACGATGTCTTCCACGCGATAAATCGTCGCATTGAATCCGGTGTTGCCCGGAAGACGGAAGTAATCATCCATGAATGCGACGACATCGCGGGCGCGAGCGCCTGAAAAAGCCGGCCGCGTCAGCAGGAAATACCGCTGCGTAGCCGCCGGCGTCTGCGAGACCGGACCCTGTGGTGCGAGGGGCTCGGCCGTGAGGACGGTGAGCCCGAGAAAAAAGGCGAGGCTGGGTGCACGGCGAGTGTGTACAGAAAACATGCGATCGAGCTCCAAAGCAGTCGTTACCAGGCAAGGCAACATGGGTGCGGCCCAAAGCGGTGTCGAGGGCAAAAGTCGCTAAAGGTCTTCATTTTCCACCAATCCGAGACTACCTTTACGCCACTCCCCAGACAACACCTTTCCAAACCTACGCCCTAACACAGGGCTCCATTCGCATTTGACGAGGACTGCGAAATGACCGTTCGCTCTATCATCCTGTCCCTTATTACAGTCGCGGCCACCGTGACGGGCGCCTCCGCGGACGCACCGGCAATGTCGAACGTGGACGCATCGGCCAGCGCAGCGGTCGACGCCCTTTCCCCCCTCGTCCCGAACAAGAGCCACCCCAATGCCCTCCATCAGGCCTTCCGCGCCTACTACGAATACAAGGCCCAAAACCCCGAGCGCGTAAAAAAGCCGCTGCTCTATTTCGTGGATTACGGCCTCGACAATCGCACGCCTCGCGGATATGTGTTCGACATGCAGGAGCTGAAGCTCGTGGAGGGTCCGTTCATCGTGGCCCACGGCCGTGGCTCATCGAGCGGGAAGGACGGGGTGCCGTTCCGGTTCTCCAACACTCCGGGCAGCGCGGCGACATCGCTCGGGCTCTATGTGACGCAGGAGACGTACGACTTTACGGGCCACTCGGGCGGTCGGATCTATTCGTCGGTCGGTCTGCGCATGACGGGTGTCTCGGGGCGCTTCAACAGCACAGCGCGTGACCGCGGTGTGGTGATCCACGGCGCACCGTATGTTACGGCGTCAGGCTCCGGCCGCAGCGAGGGTTGCCCGGCCATGGAGCAAGGCCGTGCGAATCGATTGATCCCGCGCCTGGCAAATGGGGCACTCGTTTTCCTCTTCTCACCGAACGACACGTCATGGATGCGACAGGATCCCTGGGCAGCGGCGAGCGTCGCCGATGATACCGGAATCTGAATTGGATCTCGGGCCCCTGTTGTTGCGCGCCGCTGCTGAGTTGCAGCAGCGCGCTGAAACGGCGGGTGTTGTCCTCCGTATCACGCCTTCCGAAACGCCGGTCGCCGTCGGCCACCCGTATCTTTTCGACGTAATGACGCACTTGATCGACAATGCCATCCGTGTATCACCGCCGGGCGGGACGGTAGCGGTCGATGCGCAGGCGATCGGTGATGATGTGTTGATCTGGGTCCGTGATGAGGGTTCGGGCATTCCTGCAGAGAACGTCGAAGCGCAGCGGATCATAGAAGCGAACGGCGGCGCACTCTGGCCGGAGTGCATGCCGCCGCTCGGCTGTACCTACGTGGTGCGACTGCCGAACACGCGTTAGCCGCTAGCGTGACATGCCCGCGTGCGGGCCGACAACTTCATTGCCCCTCACATAACTTCCGTCCGATTGCAGCTCCCACACATTCGGATCATTGAAGTAGTCGTCGAGCAGTTTCGACAGTGTCTCGCAGTGCCGCGGGTCGCGAACGCTGGTCACAACTTCGATACGCTTCGACAGGTTGCGCGGGCGCCAGTCGGCGGAGCCGATGAAATACTCGGGTTCACCGTTGTTCGCGAAGTTGAAGATGCGCGCGTGCTCGAGGAAGCGGCCGAGCCTGCTAACCACACGCACGTTGTCAGTAACTCCCGGGATGCCAGGGCGCAGCATGCAGATCTCGCGAACGGCCATGTCGATGCGCACGCCTGCAGCGGCGGCCTTATACAGCGCCCCGATCATGCGGCGGTCGGCGAGGCCGTTCATCTGGATGCGGATGTAACCGCCGCGCCCGTTCTGCGCGTGCTCGATCTCGCGGTCAATCAGCTCGCGGAACTTCCGTCTCATGTTGAACGGCGAAACGAGCAGGTGCTGGAAGCCGGAGTCGCCCGATGACCCAGTCAGCACATTGAACACTTCATTCACTTCCTGCGTCAGTTCGACATCCGCAGTGAGAATGCCGAGGTCGATGTATCCTCGCGCGGTTGCGGCATTGAGGTTGCCCGTGCCGATATACGCGTAACGCCGGATCCCATCCGCCTCGCGTCGCACGACGAGTGCTGTCTTTGCGTGCACCTTGAAGTTCGCGGGGCTGTATACCACGTGCACGCCCGCATCTTCGAGTGACCGCGCCCACTGGATGTTGCGCACCTCATCGAAGCTGGCTTTCAGCTCCACGAGTGC
>JBDSPG010000200.1:0-10500 GCA_039912685.1 Longimicrobiales bacterium
CGGCCGAGTTGATGCGCAGCGGGATGAAGCTCTTCTGACCTTCGCGCACGCGTCCACGGCCCATCACCTTGCGCGGGATCTGCACTGGTATCTTGCGTGCCGCCATCGTCATTGCGACGACGCCCGCGATCACACCGACCATCACCACGGCGAGCAACAACACGACCACCACGCTGATTGTTTTTGTTGCAACCAGGTCGTACGTGGTCTTGAGTGCTGTCGGGAACCGCTCGATGATCGAGAAGAAGATCAGCACCGTGTAGAGGCCCATGTACAGCCACGTGCCCGGCTGCATCGCATCGGAGATGCTGCGCAGGAACGAGCTGCCACCACCCATGAACTGTGCGATGGTTCCCGGGATCACAATGATCGACTGCGCAAAGATGATCGGCATGACGCCGGCCGAGTTGATGCGTAGCGGGATGAAGCTCTTCTGACCTTCGCGTACTCGCCCGCGGCCCATCACCTTGCGCGGGATCTGCACTGGTATCTTGCGTGCCGCCATCGTCATTGCGACGACGCCCGCGATCACGCCGACCATCACCACTGCGAGCAGCAACACGACCACCACGCTGATTGTGTTTGTTGCAACCAGGTCATAGGTCGTCTTGAGTGCCGACGGGAAACGTTCGATGATCGAGAAGAAGATCAGTAGCGACATACCGTTGCCGATACCGCGCTCCGTGATCTGCTCACCCAGCCACATCACGAAGATCGCACCGAACATCAGGATCAACGCGGTCGTGGTCAGGAACGCGAAGTTAGGATTCGCGATGATCGTTGCACCACCACCCTGCGCGTTCAGCGAGCGCAGGAAGATCGCATACCCATAACCCTGCACGAGCGCGAGGACGATCGTGACGTACCGTGTCCACTGCGTCAGCTTCTTGCGGCCGTCCTCGCCTTCCTTCTGCATCTTTTCGATGCTCGGCACGACGGCAGCCAGCAGCTGGAACATGATGCTCGCGGAGATATACGGCATGATTCCGAGCGCGAGCACGGTCGCACGTGACAGCGCACCGCCCGTGAACATGTCGTAAACGCCGAGCAGGCCGCTCCCCAGGTTGTTGTTTGCAAACGCAGTCTGCAACGCAACCATGTTGACGCCAGGAACGGTGATATGCGCACCGAACCGGTAGATCAGCAGACACAGGAGCGTAAAGAGAATCTTCTCTTTGAGCTCAGGTATCTTGAACAGGTTCGGAATCGGATTCGCCATCGCGATCAGCTCTCCAGCAGCTCAGCTGTGCCGCCGGCCGCTTCGATCTTGGTGCGCGCGCCCGCACTGAATGCGTGTGCGCGCACTGTGACCTTGCGGTCGAGTGAACCCTCGCCGAGCACCTTCACCTTGTCGTTCTTGCCGGCCAGACGATGCTGCACGAGCACCTGCGGTGTGACTTCGGTCTCCTCGAGACGCTGTAGGTCATCCACATTGATGATCGTGAACGTTGTACGCGAGAGCGGCGTGAACCCACGCTTCGGCAGACGGCGCTGCAACGGCATCTGACCGCCTTCGAACCATGACGGCGTGCCGTGATGGCCTGTGCGTGCCTTCTGACCCTTGTGACCCTTGCCGCTGGTCTTGCCCGTGCCTGAGCCAGGACCGCGACCAATGCGCTTCGGGTTGCGGTGTGCGCCCTCAGGACGCGACAGATTGCTGAGATCCGACATTATGCCTCGCCTCCTGCGACTTCTTCGACACGAACCAGATGACGCACCTGGAACAGCATGCCGCGAATCGCGGGATTATCCTGCTTGATGATCGTCTGCTGATGACGCAGGAACCCGAGTGCGCGCAGTGTGCGCTTGTGCACTTCCGGACGGCCCACGCCGCTGCGAATCTGCGTCACACGAAGCTCCTTCGGTGTCGCATCCGTTTTTGTATTTGTCTTAGCCACGCTTTTTTACCCCCAGCTCCTCGACGCTGATGCCGCGCTCGAGTGCAATGCGTTCCGGTGTGACGAGCTGCGCGAGTCCGTCCATCGTCGCACGTGCAACGTTGATCGGGTTGTTCGAACCCAGGCTCTTCGTCAGCACATCCGTGAGGCCGACCGCCTCCAGAACTGCGCGGACCGATCCACCTGCGATAACGCCGGTACCGGCGCCCGCCGGCTTCAGCATGACACGCGCTGCACCGTGATGACCGATCACCTCGTGCGGGACCGATCCCTCGATGAGTGGAACACTTACCATCGCTCGCTTGGCCTGCTCGAAGCCCTTGCGGATCGCTTCGGAAACCTCGGCGGCCTTGCCAAGCGAAATGCCGACCTTGCCCTGCTTGTCACCCACCGCAACGAGTGCAGTGAACGAGAAGCGGCGTCCGCCCTTTACAACCTTGGCTACGCGATTCACGAAGATGACGTTCTCCGCCATATCGCTCTCGGGTGCGCGCGACTTACGATCGCGGCCGCCGTCACGACCACCGCCCGGACCGCCGCCACGACCGTCACGAGAACCGCCGCCGCGCTGGTTGCCTGCGCCTGGATTGCTATTGCTGTTGTTTTCCATGATTCCGCTCGCCTAGAACTCGAGGCCGCCCTCACGGGCGCCCTCCGCGAAGGCCGCTATGCGGCCGTGGTACAGGTAACCGCCGCGGTCGAACACCACGCGCGTGATGCCCGCCGCCTTCGCCTTTTCGGCGAGCAGCTTGCCGGCCGCATGAGCCATGGCCGTCTTCGTTCCCTCATCGCTCGAGCGCAGATCACTCAGCTCGGGCGACAGAGATGACACGCCGAGCAACACGTTGCCCGCCACGTCATCGGCCAGATGGCCCTGCATGTTCTTCAGTGAGCGGTGCACAACCAGCCGCGGCCTTTCCGCCGTACCGACAACGGTACGACGAATACGGTTATGACGGCGCAGGCGCTTCGTCTCACGATCTTTCGACTTATATCTGAATGCCATTGTATTATCCTCTCGCTACTTTCCGCCGGCCTTGCCAGCCTTGCGGCGGACCTGCTCGCCCTGATAGCGGATGCCCTTGCCCTTGTATGGTTCCGGCGGACGCACCGCCCGGAGCTCTGCCGCCACTTGACCAACCTTCTGCTTGTCGATGCCCTCGATGATCACCATCGTCGGCGTCTGCGGCGTCAATGTGATGCCGGCCGGCTGCGGATATCTGACCTGATGCGAATATCCGACCGTCAACACCAGCTCATCGCCCTTCTTCTCGGCGCGATAACCAACGCCGATTATCTCCAGCGTCTTCTTGAAGCCGTTCGTCACACCCTCGACCATGTTCGCGACCAATGCGCGAGTCAGGCCGTGGTATGCACGGTTTTCCTTCGAGTCGTTCGGCCGCGACAACGTCAGCGTGCCGTCATTCTGCTCGAGCGTGATCTCACTGCGGATTACGCGAGTCAGTTCGCCCTTCGGGCCCTTCACTTTGATCGTCGACCCGTCAACCGACACGGTTACACCGCTCGGGACAGTGATCGGCTTCTTGCCAATGCGCGACATAGTCTCCTACCAGACCATCGCCATGAGTTCACCACCGACCTTCTGCATCCGGGCCTGACGATCGCTCAACAGTCCCTTGGACGTCGAAACGATCGCAATGCCCAAACCGTTGCGCACGGAACGGATCTCGTCTGCACCCTTGTAGATGCGACGGCCCGGACGTGACACACGCTCGAGATGGCGGATCACCGGCTTGTCTTCGTAATAACGCAGATACACACGCAGTACGCCGTGACGACCATCATCGAGGAGCTTGAAATCCTGGATGAAATGGTTGTCCTTCAGGATGCGCGCGATTTCCGTCTTGAGCTTCGACACGGGCATGTCCACTCGCTTCTGTTTCGCCTGCGCGGCGTTACGGATGCGGGTGAGCATATCCGCGATGGGATCTGTCATCATGGCTGGTACATCCTCCTATAGTATCCGGCCTTTGCCGGACTTGTAGGAATGAATAAGGACCCTCTAACCCTTCCACCCTAGCCCTGAGGGCTAGCCCTAACCCTCTCCCTGGAGTGCGCCCAGGGAGGAGGTACTACCAGGAAGCCTTCCGCACTCCCGGAATCTCACCCTTGAGCGCCATCTCACGGAAGCATATCCGGCACATGCCGAACTTCCGGAGGAATGCGCGCGGGCGGCCGCACCGCTGGCAGCGGCTGACTTTGCGAGACGAGAACTTCGGCTTCGCATTCGCCTTGATGACCAGTGCTTTCTTTGCCATATCCTTTAGCTCGCCGATCCTGCAAGTTCACCGAAGTTCAGCACCAGCGGCTGCTCGTTACGGAACGGCATGCCGAGCTCGCGGAGGAGCGCCAGTGCTTCGTCATCCTTGTTCGTTGTTGACACGAAGACGATGTCCATTCCATGGATCTTCGTCACCTTGTCGTAGTCGATCTCCGGAAAGATCAGCTGTTCCTTGACGCCGAGCGTGTAGTTGCCGCGTCCATCGAACGAGCGAGTCGGTACGCCGCGGAAATCGCGGATACGCGGGATCGCCACGTTGATGAGGCGGTCAACGAACTCGTACATGCGAGCACCGCGCAGCGTGACGGCTGCACCGATGGGCATGCCGGCACGGAGGCCGAAGTTCGAGATCGCCTTCCGTGCCTTCGTCACAACCGGACGCTGACCCGTGATGATCTGGAGCTCATCGACAACGGAGTCGAGCAGCTTGGAGTTCTTCGGGGCCTCACCGAGGCCCACGTTCAGCACGACCTTCTCGAGCCTGGGAACACGCATGGCGTTGTTCCATCCGAACTGTTCGGACAGGCGTGAGCGGACTTGCTCTTCGTAGTATGTCTGCAGTCGCGGCTTCATGTTCACTTTACCTTAGGCGCCAGTCTTCGGAATCGGATTGCCGCTACGTACGCCAATCCGTTCCTTGGTGCCGTCGTCATCAATGCGAACGCGCGTACGCGTCGGTTCGTCTGTCGTCGGGTCGACCAGCATGACGTTGGACGCGTGAATCGGCGCCTCGAACGTGATGATGCCACCCTCCTGGTTTGCGTTGGACGGGCGTGTGTGACGCTTGCGCATGTTCACACCCTCGACCACAACGCGGTTCTCCTTGGTCAGCACGCGCAGCACGGTGCCTTCCTCGTTCTTGTGGTTGCCGCGAATCACCTTGACGCGGTCGCCACGACGGACGTGCAGCTTCTGGCGGGCCTCGCCTCCCTTGCCGCTGCCTTCCTGAATCTTGCGGGCCATCAGATCACCTCCGGCGCCAGCGATACGATCTTCATGAACTTCTTCTCGCGGAGCTCGCGACCGACCGGCCCGAAGATACGGGTCGCGCGCGGCTCGCCTGCATCATTGATGATGACGGCAGCATTGTCATCGAATCGGATGTAGGAGCCATCGCGCCGGCGAACGGCCTTCGCAGTGCGCACGACGACCGCCTTCGCGACATCGCCCTTCTTTACTGTGCCGTTCGGCAGCGCATCCTTGATGGCGACGACGATAATGTCGCCGACCGACGCATAGCGCCGGCTGGAGCCGCCGAGCACGCGAATGCAAAGAGCTTCCTTCGCACCCGAGTTGTCGGCGATTTTGAGTCTGGTTTCTTGCTGAATCATCGTTCGCCTACTTCGCCTGCTCGAGAACCTCGGTCACACGCCAACGCTTCGTCTTGGAAAGCGGACGCGTCTCGACAATGCGGACGGTGTCTCCGATATGGGCGACACTGCCCTCATCATGCGCATAGTACTTCTTCGTGCGCGTGATCTTCTTGCCGTACAACGGATGCGTGACGCGGCGCTCGACGCCGACGATCACGGTCTTGTTCATTTTATCGCTAAGAACCGTGCCCACGCGTACCTTGCGGCTCGCGCGCTCTGCGGCGCCTGCTTCTTCATTCATCTCAGCCATTGTTCAACTCCCGCTCCCGCAGGATCGTGCGCAGTCGCGCGATGTCCCGGCGCAGTGTCTTGAGCAGCACCGGGTTTTCCAGCTCCTGTGTTGCGCCGCGGAAGCGCAGACGGAAGAGCTCCTCTTTGGCCTGTGCAACCTGGTCGTTGATTTCTTCAATCGTCAGGTCGCGGATATCGGCAGTCTTCACGACTCGTCTCCTTCCGTCGTCGCACGGGTGCGCACGACGAACTTGCATTTCACCGGGAGCTTCGCCGCTGCGAGCGCGAACGCTTCGCGAGCCACCTGCTCGGTCACACCCTCGATCTCGAACATCATGCGACCGGGCTTGACGACGCAGACCCACATCTCTGGATTACCCTTACCCTTACCCATGCGGGTTTCGGCGGGCTTCTTCGTCACCGGCTTGTCCGGGAAGATCCGGATCCAGACCTTGCCGCCACGCTTGATGTAACGCGTCATTGCGATACGAGCGGCCTCGATCTGCCGGTTCGTCACCCAGTGCGGCTCCGTCGACTGCAGGCCGTAGTCGCCGAACGACACGAGGTTGCCACGTGTTGCGTGGCCCCGTGTGCGGCCCTTCTGCTGTTTCCGGTACTTAACTCTCTTTGGCGCTAGCATCGTCCGTTAGCCTTCTCAAACACCGGTCGAGTAAGTGCGGCCGCGGCGGTCTTCGACCACCTCGCCCTTGAAAATCCACACCTTCACACCGATGGTGCCGTAAGTCGTCTTTGCGGTGCTCTGCGCGTAGTCGATATCCGCGCGCAGTGTGTGGAGCGGCACCCGTCCTTCGTGATAACCTTCCGTGCGTGCGATTTCGGCGCCGCCCAAGCGGCCGCTGACGCGCACGCGAATTCCCTCTGCACCCGAGCGCATCGCCGACTGAACGGCCCGCTTCATGGCGCGACGGAACGAGATACGCTGCTGCAGCTGGTGTGCGATGCTGTCGCCGACGAGCTGCGCCTCAACCTCGGGACGCTTGATCTCCTCGACATTGATCGACACTTCGCTCTTGGTCAGATGGGCAAGCTCATCGCGGAGCTTGTCCACTTCCGCGCCCTGCTTGCCGATCACAACGCCCGGACGGGCCGTGTGCAGCGTGCATACGATCTTCGACGGCTTCCGCTCGATCTCCACTTCAGCGAGTGCCGCGTGCGACAGGCGCTGATGCAGATACTTACGGATCGTCTCGTCTTCCTTCAGCAGTGCGGCGAATGTCCGCTCCGCATACCACACGGACTTCCATGGCTTGACGACGCCGAGGCGGAAGCCCCGCGGATGGGTCTTTTGTCCCATTAGCTCTCCTTACTGTCTACGACAATGACGATGTGGCACGTTGGCCGCTCGATCGGTGCTGCACGCCCCATGGCCGCTGCCTTGAAACGCTTCATGCGCGGGCCTTCGTTCACAAACGCCTCCTGCACATACAGATCATCCACGTCCACAAACTCGCCGGCGTTGTCCGCCTTTGATTTCGCGTTTGCGACGGCGCTGCGGAGCGTCTTGTCGATCTGCTCTGCAGCCTTCTTCTTCGAGAACTGAAGAATCGCGTACGCATCGCCGACCCGCTTGCCGCGGATGAGGTCTACTACGAGGCGCGCTTTGCGCGCACTCTGACGGTTGTAGCGAGAAATCGCCTGGGCTTTCATAGTCTCTTACTTCGCCTTCGACCGCTTGTCGGCAAGCTTGCCGCCATGACCGCGGAACAATCGGGTCGGTGCGAACTCGCCGAGCTTGTGGCCAACCATGTTTTCCGACACATACACGGGCACGAACTTGTTGCCGTTGTGTACGGCCAGGGTGTGTCCGACGAAGTCCGGAGAGATCGTGGACGCGCGAGCCCAGGTCTTGATGACCTTCTTCTCGTTGCGCGAGTTCATCTTCGTAAGCTTCTCGAGAAGCCTCTCGTTGATGAACGGGCCCTTCTTGATTGAGCGACTCATTATTTCTAGTCCTGTTACGTCGTGCTGCGACCGCGCTTGCGGCCGCGGACGATGTACTGGTTCGACTGCTTCTTGTTCTTACGCGTTTTGACGCCTTCCGGCTTGCCCCACGGCGAGACCGGCGGACGACCGCCTGAGGTCTTGCCTTCACCGCCGCCCAACGGATGATCGACCGGGTTCATGGCAACGCCACGCACCTTCGGACGACGACCACGCCAGCGATTCGCTCCAGCTTTGCCGAGCGACAACAACTCATGATCGACATTGCCGATCTGGCCGATTGTCGCCATGCATTCGCGGCGAACCATGCGGACTTCTGTGGACGGCAGGCGCAGGGTTACGAAATCGCCTTCCTTCGCGACAACCTGTGCACCGCCGCCGGCCGAGCGCACAATCTGGCCGCCCTTGCCGAGCTTCAGCTCGATGTTGTGCACGACGGTACCGAGCGGCACCTCCGCGAGCGGAAGCGCGTTACCGATACGGATATCGGAGCCCGTGCCGCTGACGACCTTGTCGCCCTGCTTCAGGTCGCGCGGGTGCAGGATGTAGCGCTTCTCGCCGTCCGCGTAATGGATCAGCGCGAGATTCGCCGTACGGTTCGGATCGTACTCGATGTGTGCGACGGTGCCGATCACATTCAGCTTGTTGCGCTTGAAGTCGATGACACGGTACTGGCGCTTCGCACCACCGCCACGACGACGCGATGTAATGTGGCCGTGATGATTGCGGCCACCTGTCTTCTTGACCGGCTCGAGCAGCGACTTCTCCGGCGTGCTGCGCGTGATCTCCTCGAAGGAGTTCACGGAGCGGAAGCGCGTGCCCGGCGTTACCGGCTTGAACTTCTTGTTCGGCATTTAGATCCCCTCGTACACGTCGATGGCATCGCCTTCGGCGATTTTCACGACGGCCTTCTTGAACGTCGCCTTGCGGCCGAGGCTGCGGCCTACGCGGCGCCACTTGCCCTGATAATTCGCAGTGCGCACGGCCTCGACCCGGACATTGAACAGGGTCTGGACAGCGGCACGGATCTCCAGCTTGTTGGCGTCCTTCGCGACGAGGAACGTGTACGTGCGCTGCTCTTCGACGAGCATCGACGATTCCTCGGTTACGACCGGACGCAGAATTACTTCACGCGCATCACGCATGAGCCACCTCCTCGGCGCGATCGAGAGCCGGAGCTTCGATCACGAGTACATCGGCCCACAACAGATCGTATGCGGACTCTTCGCCGAACGGCTTCACCAGGACGCCCGGCAGATTGCGCGCGGACATGTGCACGGCCGACTTGAGGCCATCCGTCAGGATCAGGGTGTTGAGACCCGAATCATGCGGTACGCCCAGCGTGCCGAGCAGCGCGGTGATCGCCTTCGTGCGCGGTGTCTCGAGCGCGAGCGGCGCAATGATGAACACGCCACCATCTTCGGCTCGAACATTGTATGCCGAGCGGCGCGCGAGCCACTTCACCTGCTTCGGGATCTCCTGCTTGTAGTTACGACCCGGACGCGGGCCGAACACATTGCCGCCGCCACGCCACTGCGGCGAACGAATGGAGCCCTGACGTGCGCGGCCGGTGCCCTTCTGGCGCCATGGCTTCTTGGCACCGCCGGAGACATCTGCACGACCCTTCGTCGATGCGTTCGCCTGACGCTGGTTCGCCAGGTATGCCTTCACGACCTGCCACATGGCCGGCTCGTGAATCATCCCATCGAACAGCTCTGCCGGCAGGTCGAGCTCGCCGTTTCTTTCGCCGTCGGCCGTAAAGACCGGTGCCTTGAACATCTTAAATTCTCCGATATCCCGCGTTACATCTTGCGGATGTAGACGACGCTGTTGCGTGCGCCGGGAACGGCGCCGCGGATATAGATCAGGTTGCGTTCAGCATCCACCCGCTCGACGCGGAGGTTGCGAATGGTCTTCTGGACATCGCCCATCTGGCCGGGCAGTTTCTTGCCCTTGATGACACGCGACGGGTTGGTGCCGGGTCCGATCGAGCCGGGGTTACGCGCGAACCGATGTCCGTGCGAGCCGGGGCGGCCACCGAAGCCGTGACGCTTCATGACACCCTGGAAGCCCTTGCCCTTCGACGTACCGACGACCTTGATCTTGTCGCCGAGCTCGAATTGCTCGACGGTCAGGCGTTGCCCGATCTCGTAGCCATCCGTCGACTCGACGCGGAACTCACGCAGTTGGCGGGGCGCGAAATCGAGCCCTGCCTTTGCCGCATGACCACGCTCTGCGCGCGGTGCCCGGTTCTCTTTTTGCTGGCCGAAGCCAAGCTGCAAGGCTGCGTAGCCGTCCTGGTCCGCCGTCTTGATCTGAAGCACCGGGCAAGGCCCTGCTTCGATCACGGTGACCGGAACTACCGCTCCAGCCTCATTGAAAATCTGGGTCATGCCCAGCTTGCGTCCAATTATGCCTGCCATAAGTCCTCGAACTGCCTCAGTCGACCTTGATCTCGACGTCGACGCCAGCCGGGAGATCCAGCTTCGTCAGCGCGTCGATCGTCTGCGGGCGCGAGTCAATGATGTCGATGACGCGCTTGTGCGTCTTCAACTCGAACTGCTCGCGGCTCTTCTTGTCCACATGCGGCGAGCGCAGAACCGTCCAGCGCTGTATCCGCGTTGGCAGCGGAATGGGACCGCTTACCGTCGCACCGGACTTTTCAGCCGTCCGGACGATGTCCGACGCGGTCTGATCGATCACTGCGTGATCGAACGCCTTGAGCCGGATCCTG
>JBDSPG010000269.1:0-3027 GCA_039912685.1 Longimicrobiales bacterium
TCGCTGCGCTCTATGCGCAACGCTGCCTCCGTCCGCGACAGCGAGATCTGCTGCGATACGATCTCCGGCGCGGACTTCTGCGCCGACACACCGTTCGTGATGAAGGGTACCGCTGCGAACACCAGCGGCAGAATACGAATCAGTCGATCAGAATGAAAACGATACATAGGATGCTTCCCGCGTTGGTGAGCGGAACAGGTTTCTGTAGAGAACCCAGATGGATACACAGGTTGCGAGTGCCGCACCGGCCAGCAGTGCACCGACGCCGGACATGCCGACTTGTTGGACAACGTGAACGGACATAGTCACGGCCCACGCAATGACGTCGGTCTTCATGAGCCATGAAATCGCGCCGCTGCCGAGACCCTCGAGCGCGTGCGCGCCGCGGTCCGTGCCGAACGCCCACAGCGTGCGCGGTGTCACGTATGCGTGTGACATGAGCCACGCGAGGAACAGACTGCCCGACACTACCGGCAACGCGAGGAACGCTGCCGCAAGGGCCCAGCCCTTCGTCGTCTTCGGCACAATGCGGCCCGCACGCTGACCCGCACGCACGTACCACGGCGCAGCCGCCGTCGCATGTGATGCATGCAGACCCGCCAGTACGCGGTCGGCAAAACCACTCATCGGATCGAAATGCGGCAGACTCGAGAGCGCTGTGAACAGCGAGCGCCACTCTTCCACCTCTGAACGGCAACGAAGACAGGCCACCAGATGCGATTCGATCATCGCCCGGTCGCCTTCCTGAACTCCGCCTTCCACGAAGGTCTGGAGCTCGTCTCCCTTGAGGTGCTGCAGTCTAGTCATGGCTCACCTTACGATGCTTCAGTGCTGTGGGTTTCACGTGCGCAAATGCTCCAGCTGCTTCTTCAGGTCATTGCGTGCACGGTGGATGTACGTCTTCACTGTACCCAGGGGCACGTCCATGATTTCCGCGATCTCCTCGTACGGCCGGCCCTCGATATGGCAGAGCACGATGGCCGTCCGGTACTCCGGACGGAGGCGACCGATCGCACGGTCGATCTCCGAGCCCAGCTCGCGGTTGGACGTGTACTCCTCGGGGTTCTCGTCGCCGCTTTCGGGCGTGATCGTGCTGGCCTCGATTTCCGCATCGGTGCGTGCGTGCGGGGACCCCTGCATGGACAGGGTCTCGGGCTCCTTCTTCCTCAGATGATCGAGCGACGTATTGTGCGCGATCTTGAAGATCCAGGAGCTGAACTTGAAAGAGGGGTCATAGCGCTCGATCGCATTGAGGACCTTGATGAAGGTCTCCTGCGTGAGGTCTTCAGCCTTTTCGCGATCGCGGACCATACGGTAGATGAGCGAAAACACCGGACGCTGATAGCGCCCGATGAGTTCACGGTACGCCGGCTCGCGCCCCTTACGGGCGAGCTCGACGACCTGCTGGTCGGTCAGGCTGGCGTAATCCAATAATAGGGTGGCAGGAACGAGATGCCTTACCGGAGCGCTGCCGTTCCAGACCCGCCTGATGTCGAGTGTCGCTGTGGCCACACACGGCAGTACGAAGGCGGATCAGGGCGGGTTTCAGCTTGCTCGCGGCGTCGGGGCCGGCTACCTTCCGGCGCTTTTTCAGTACCCCCTAATTTACGTCCAGGAAAGCATTCGCGCGATGGAAAAAGCGTCGTTGCCTCCGGCTGAGACGAAGGCTGTCGAGGTCCGACGCATGTTCAGCGCGATCGCAGGCCGTTACGACCTCCTGAATCATCTGCTGTCGATGAACCGCGACAAGACCTGGCGCCGTATCGCGGTGGACGCCGTCCTGCAGGGCCGGCTGCGTCATGCGCCGGAGCCGGGCCGCTTTGCCCAAGGCGCGCTCGTACTGGATTCGTGTGCCGGTACACTCGACCTTTCCGTAGAGCTGGCGAAGCGTGCGGAGTTTCAGGGCACAGTACTCGGATTCGACTTCACGTTCCCGATGCTCGCGGGCGGCGTGTCGAAGCTGAAGGGTCTGAGGATCCTGCCTGCGTGCGCCGATGCACTGACACTGCCATTGAGCGATGCGTCCGTTGACGGCGCCATGGTCGCGTTCGGTGTGCGCAATGTGGCCGATCTGGATGCATGTCTGCACGAATTCGCGCGCGTGGTCCGGCCCGGCGGGCGCCTCGTCATTCTCGAATTCACGACACCGCAGTGGCAACCGTTCCGTGCCGCATATCTTTCGTATTTCCGTCACATCCTGCCGCTTGTCGGACGCATGATCTCGAAGCACGGCAGCGCATACTCGTATCTGCCTGCGTCCGTGTTGGCGTTCCCTGAGCCTGATGCACTGAAGCAGCGGATGATGACGGCGGGATTTGATGCAGTTACATGGAAGCCGCTCACGGGCGGGATCGTGGCAATACACGCGGGAACGAGATTGTAGGCGACGGCTTCTCAGCCGCGGCACCCTCATGGCACGGCTACATCCAGCTGTCGTCCGACCACCGTGAACAAATCGACCCAGTGCGCTGCATCCGCCGATCCCTCCGCCGCACGGGCCGAGTGTGATTCGTAATCAGACTGCAGCAGCTGGTAATAGCTGTTCTGTACCTTCCACAGGTCCACGCTGATGGGCAGCGATCGGGCGAGTGTCGCGCTGCGCGCAAGCGCATCGAGCGCCCGTACATCATCTGGATCGGTGGCGAGACGCTGCGCGAGGCGCTCGAGCGTGCGCTTCAGCGCGAACGCGAGTCCTTCCTTGTCGAGCGGAACCTTGAGCGCGGCGGCTTCATTCACCAGCGCGCGCGCGTGCGCGATGTCGATGTCTTCCGCGTCGAACTCGATGCGCAGGTCGTTATTGATGACGAATTCCGCCGCAAGCATGAATGCACGCGGCAGCGGCAGCGCCTGCGCGACGAGGAATCGAGTAACCGGCGAGTTCTCCTCGTACACGCGACGATATGCAGCCTCCGCCTTGCTTACACTCGACTGCAGCAGGCGGTACAGCACTTCGCGCTGGCGGTCTGTAAAGAGCGCCTTCAGTGAGAATGGGTACTCGGGGAACTCCGCGGCAAGAATGCGCACGAC
>JBDSPG010000308.1:0-3322 GCA_039912685.1 Longimicrobiales bacterium
AACCTCCTCGCGCACAGCGATCTGTTCCGCGCCGGCATCGCCCGCAGCGGCGCGTACAACAGGAGCCTCACCCCGTTCGGCTTCCAGAACGAGGAGCGCACGTTCTGGGAGGTTCCCAACCTGTACGCGGAGATGTCACCGTTCTGGAACGCCCATAAGATCAACGAGCCCCTCCTGATGATCCACGGCGAGGCGGATAACAACATGGGCACGTTCCCGATGCAGTCGGAGCGGATGTTCGCCGCGATCAAGGGGACCGGCGGCCAGGCCCGCCTCGTGATGCTGCCCGGCGAGGCGCACGGATACACGGCCGCCGAGTCCAACAAGCACGTCCTGTACGAGATGATCACCTGGCTCGACAAGTACGTGAAGAATGCGCCGCCACGGAAGGTTACGTATTAACTTCGACCCCGGCACTGGACCGACATCCGGTGCCGGGGGTACTCTCTGCCATGGAAGAAAAGCTGATCATCCGGGGCGCCCGGGAACACAATCTCCGCAGCATCGACGTTGAAATTCCGCGTGACCAGCTCACGGTAATCACAGGTCTGTCCGGGTCGGGCAAGTCCTCCCTCGCCTTCGACACGATCTATGCCGAAGGTCAGCGCCGCTACGTAGAATCGCTCTCCGCCTACGCGCGCCAGTTCCTGGGCGTGATGGAGAAGCCCGACGTGGACGTGATCGAAGGTCTGTCCCCGGCGATTTCGATCGAGCAGAAAACCACCGGCCGCAATCCTCGCTCGACAGTCGGCACTGTAACCGAAATCTACGACTACATCCGACTGCTGTGGGCGCGCGTGGGTGTGCCTCACTGCACGGACTGCGGCCGTCCCGTGCGCAGGCAGTCGGCGACGCAGATCGTCGATCAGTTGATGCAGTGGCCCGAAGGCACGCGCATCGAAGTGCTGTCGCCACTGGTGCGAGGACGCAAGGGTGAGTTCAAGGACATGTTCGAGGAAGCGCGCCGCAAGGGATTCGTGCGCGCGCGCGTCGATGGCGAGACCTACGATCTCGAGAAGCCGCCGAAGCTGAATCGCTACGAAAATCACGATGTATCGATCGTCGTCGATCGTCTCGTGATCCGCGAGCAGGACACGGCGCGACTGGCCGACTCTCTCGAGACTGCATTGCGCGCGGCGAACGGCGTCGTCGAAGTGGTCGAGTACAGCGCGGCCGAGCCGAAGGTGCACATGTTCAGCGAGCGGTATGCATGCGTGCACTGCGGCACCAGCATCACCGAGCTCGAGCCGCGCCAGTTCTCGTTCAACTCGCCGTATGGCGCATGCGAGCCGTGCGGCGGGCTCGGCACGCGCCGCGAAGTATCAGCCGATCTCGTTATCGGCGATCCGATCATCTCTATCCTCGAGGGTGTCGTACTCCCATGGGGCGAGCCATCCGGACATCTGCGGCGATCCGTGATTCCCGGACTCGCGGAACACTTCAAGTTTGAGCCGAACCGTCCATGGGGCGAGCTGCCGGACAATTCGCGTCAGGCGATCCTGTTCGGCACAGGCAAAACAAAAATCAAGTTCCCGTACAAGACCGGCGGCACTGCAGGCACGTACAGCGAGCCGTGGGAAGGCATTCTCGCGAACGTCATGCGTCGCTATGAAGAGAGCACATCCGACACTGTGCGGGAGCAGCTCGAGAACTACATGATGACCCTGCCATGCCGCGCCTGCGGCGGCGCGCGGCTGAGGCCCGAGTCGCTTGCAGTAACGGTAGGCGGTAGATCGATTGGCGATGCCATCGCCATGAGTATCAGCGATGCATTGACGTTCTTCGCCGAAATGAGTGAATCGACATCACTGCCGCAGGAGATCGCGGTGCCGATCCTCAAGGAAGTGCGCGAGCGTCTATCGTTCCTTGTGAATGTAGGCCTCGAGTACCTCACGCTCGGCCGCAGTGCGGAGTCTCTGTCGGGCGGTGAGTCTCAGCGCATCCGTCTCGCAACCCAGATCGGCAGCCGACTCGTCGGCGTACTCTACATCCTGGACGAGCCGTCCATCGGACTGCATCAGCGGGACAACGAACGGTTGCTTGCGACGTTGAAGCAGCTTCGCGACCTCGGCAATACGGTCATTGTCGTGGAGCACGATCAGGACACCATTGAAGCCGCCGACTACATCATCGACATGGGACCCGGCGCGGGGCGTCACGGCGGCGAAGTCGTTGCATCAGGTTCGCTGGCGGAGGTGCTGAAGTCCGAACGCTCGCTCACCGCGGCGTATCTGCGCGGCGATCGCAAGATTCCGATCCCGGTGAAGCGCAGGCCCGTCATCGAAGGAAACTCCATACGTGTGCGCGGTGCGCGCGAACACAACTTGCGCAACATCGACGTCGAGTTTCCGCTCGCGACGTTCACATGCATTACGGGTGTCAGCGGTTCGGGCAAGAGCACGCTCGTGAATGACATCCTGTACACATCGCTCTCAAAGCATTTCTACGGTTCACGACTGCTCACGGGTGCGCATACCGGGATCGATGGGTTGAACCGGATCGACAAGGTCGTCGATATCGATCAGTCACCGATCGGACGTACGCCGCGCTCGAATCCCGCGACATATACCGGCCTGTTCACGCCGATCCGCGCGCTGTTCGCAGAATTGCCGGAGTCGAAGATCCGAGGATACACGCCCGGACGCTTCAGCTTCAACGTGAAGGGGGGGCGTTGCGAGGCTTGTCAGGGCGATGGCCTCATCAAGATCGAGATGCACTTCCTGCCTGATGTATACGTCCCGTGCGACGTTTGCCGCGGCCGGCGTTACAACCGCGAGACGCTCGAAGTTTTCTACAAGGGACGCACGATTGCCGATGTGCTCGATATGACGGTCGCGGAAGCGGTCGAGTTCTTCGAGGCCGTGCCAAACCTGAAGCATAAGTTGCAGACACTCGCCGATGTCGGACTCGGGTACATCCATCTCGGCCAGTCGGCGACAACGTTGTCCGGTGGCGAAGCGCAGCGGGTGAAGCTCGCGACCGAGCTGTCCCGCCGTGACACCGGCCAGACGTTCTACATACTCGATGAGCCGACGACCGGGCTGCACTTCGAGGATGTGCGCGTATTGCTCGAGGTGCTGCACCGACTCGTGGATCGCGGCAACACGGTGATCTGCATCGAGCACAACCTCGAAGTGATCAAGACCGCGGACTGGGTCATCGACCTCGGTCCCGAGGGTGGCGCAGCAGGCGGCGCCGTCGTTGCAGAGGGTACGCCCGAGGAAGTCGCGGCGCATCCGGTGTCACACACCGGTCGGTTCCTGGGTGAGATTCTCGGGCTCGCGGCGGTAGGGTAGGGCCGGCCGGTCGCTGCGATCAGTTC
>JBDSPG010000334.1:0-9414 GCA_039912685.1 Longimicrobiales bacterium
CCGCTCGCGACACTGCCGCAGGACGCGGAGCGAGAAGCACTGCTGATTGCACCGCGGATTGCACAGTCGCTGCGTGAGCTTGGCGCGAAGCCGGACCTGAAACCGGCGCGCGATCATGCGCCCGACATTCATGCGTCACTGCTGAGGCCGAACGTCGCTAGAAAATTGCTGGCGCTTGCCGACTCCGTGAGCATGCCGCCACTCGCGCCATTGGTGATTGCAGCGCGAGGGTACCACAGCGAGATCGCGGCGCAGCCGTGGCTGACGAACGCAGAACGGTCGCGGCGTGAAGCACTGGAACGCGCGGGCAACGAAGAACGGTTTGTCGCGCAGTATGCGCTGCTCGAGCGCACTTCTGAATACGATGTCGTGCCGTCCCTCATCGCGATGGGGAGCGCGGTCGGGATGCGCACACTGGCGCAGGAAGCAGTGTGGTATCCCGGTGACCGCGCGCCATCCTCGCGGGAGCTCATGGAGCGTCACGGCCTTGCCAGTGTTTCGTTCGGGCCGAGCGTACCGGCTGCATGGCGGCCG
This sequence comes from Longimicrobiales bacterium, assembly GCA_039912685.1. Classification (GTDB taxonomy): domain Bacteria; phylum Gemmatimonadota; class Gemmatimonadetes; order Longimicrobiales; family RSA9; genus DASUXU01. The sequence goes on from JBDSPG010000334.1 coordinate 535, forward strand.
TATTACCGTCGCATGCTTGACATCGCGATCTCGGATCTGCGACTGGCATTGCCATCCCTCGATGTGCGCGGACTGTCCGTGCGGTTCCAGGAGATCGGTGAAGACGTGGGCGCACTGGCGCTGCACGATCCGCGTCAGCGTCGTCTGCTGCTGCCGCCGAGCACGGCAGCCGGAACACTCGCGCACGAGATCGCGCACGACCTCGACTGGCAGGCGGCCGTGAAGCGATACCGCGTGCGCGGCGACTATGCGAGCGATCGCGCGATGCGCGCAGGCGTCGCAAGCGGCGACCGTCTCGCACTGCGACTGCAGGACCTGACGGTAGGGACTACAACAGCGTCCGCGACATCGCCACGACTGCTCGCGCATGCGAAGCGGCCGGCTGAAGTGCTCGCGCGTCACATCGAGTGGTTCGTCACGACAGCGCTCGCGGCACAGGGGCGAGGCGACGGCTACCTGTCGTCCGTACAGGATGAAATGCTGACGGGGTACGGTACTGTGCGTGCGCCGGAGATCACCGGTGTCGCCGCAGACGCACTGATCACGATCCTCGATCAGATCGCGCCGGTGTATCCTGTCACGCGCGATGCGTTCCTGCGCAATTACGGCAGCGGCCGCAGCCTTCGGTCCTACGACCTGGTGCGGCGCGTGATCGAAACGGACATCCCCGACGCACGTGGCGGTGCCGGCCGCACGGCAGCATCGGATATGCGCGTCTTCGATGGCATCAGCCGCGCTCGCGAACTGGGCGATGCCGCGATCGATGCATGGACCTGCCGCGCGCCCGGCGGCGCATACAATATTCAGCTCGAAGAAGCACGCCGCGGTCTGGTCGGACAGGCGGCGGCAGCACGCGCGCGAGGCTATGCGGTCCGACGCGCCCGCGCGATGATGGGCCGCGATGCGGGCAAATGGGTAGCGGGCCAACTGTACGGCGCGCCGTGGCATGTGGAAGGCGTGAGCGCAGAAATGGAGTCATATTTGAGTGCGCTTGTCACAGGTGCGCGCAGCGTCGATGAAGCACCGCGTATTGCACGGCAGGAAGGCTTTGGTCTAACAGCGCCGCCGGCACGGTGCGGTACTGCGTTATTGCAGCTCACGCGATGAACAACGGCTCAAACGGATTCAATCGCGGAGGTACGCGGAGGTCTCGCTGAGGGCAGCCGAGGCGCATGGAAAATCCGCAACACATCTGTTGTTCAAAGAAAAATTTTTTAACGGTGCGTGAGCCGGGACGGCGCGGTGAGATCCCTCAGCGGAGCTCCGCGCAGAACTCCGCGTATCTCAGCGATTGATTCCGTTAAATGTTGTCAAACGCCGTGGACGTTGGCGCCCCAGATGAGTTTATGCAGCTGGATCTGGAAGCGGACGGGAAGATGATCGTCGAGGACCCACTGGGCCATGTCCTTGAATTCGACGGCGTCCCATACGGGTGAGATAAGGAGTGCGCGGAGCTGGCCGCGCTGGACACGGCCGCCGAGGTCGTGATCGCGGATCACATCACGCACCCACTCGTAGTCGGCACGATCCTTCACAACAAATTTGATCTCGTCGCGCGGGGTGACATGGTCGAGGTTGGACCACAGGTTGCGCGCGACTTCGCCGGAGCCGGGGCACTTGAGGTCCATGATCTTGTGCGCGCGGGGATCGAGTGGTGCGACGTCAATGGAGCCGGAGGTCTCGACGAGAACCGTGTAACCGGCATCGAGAAGACGCGTGGTGAGAACGAATGCACCTGGATGCACGAGCGGCTCGCCGCCCGTTACTTCAACGAGCTTCGTGCCGGCCGCATCGACACGCGCCATAATTTCGTCGAGGCTGAGTTTTTCGCCGCCATGGAATGCGTACTCGGTGTCGCACCATGTGCAGCGCAGCGGACAGCCGGTGAGGCGTACAAACGTGCATGGAAGCCCCGCCCAAGTGCTTTCGCCCTGGATGGAGTGGAAAATTTCCGTTACACGAAGGAACTCACCCATCTGACCACCTACTTGTGCTTGCCTTTACCCATGAGCCCGCCGAATGGCGACTCGATCAGAACGGCATTCACAATGAAGAACAGGTTTGCGGGCCGCTCAGCCATACGTCGCATGAGATACGCATACCATGCTTCGCCGAACGGTACATAAATCCGCACCCTATCCCCCTCGCGGAGCAGTTGGTTTTGCAGGTCGCGTCGCACGCCGTACAGCATTTGGAACTCGTAGGCTGATGTCGGTATCGATTTCGCCTTCGCCCAGTCCTTCGTGGCCTGGATCATGGCCTCGTCATGCGTCGCTATGCCGGGATAATTGCCGTCCGACAGAAGTGTCTGCATAACCTGCACATAATTCGAGTCGACGCGGGACTTCTCCTGGTACGCGACGGGCTCAGGCTCCTTGTACGCACCCTTGCAGATGCGCACGCGAACACTCTGCAGGTTCGCGCTGTTGACGTCGTGCGCGGTGCGGGTGAGGTAGGACTGCAGCACGACGCCGATATTGTTGGTGCCGGCGTTCCACAGAGACTGGAAGAAGTCGAGGGTGCGCTGGGTGTAGAGGCTGGACTCCATGTCGAAGCGGACGAAGATGCCGTGGCGTTTGGCGACGTCGAGGACGCGGCCGAGGTTGGCGCGGAGGAATGCCTCGTCGTAGCCTCCCCGGTCAATGATTGGCCAGTTATCGGGGCGAGGCCATGGCGCGGAGGGACTACTTTGATCGTCGTGGGCGTGATCGGACCGGATGTCCTGTCCCATCTGGGTCAGCTTGAGGCTGACATTCGTTGAGTCCCTGAGCGGAGTGCCGTCTGGCAGCATCTCGGTGGCGATGCGCTCGAGCAGCTCTACGTATGTATCGCCGGCGTGCGAGGCCTCCTCGCGGCTCTTGACCGACTCGCCCAGGCAGTCGAGCGAGATGCCGAAGCCGGCGGTGGCCAGCGCCTTGGCGGCATTGATGCCGTCATCGACCGTCTCACCGGCTACGAAGCGACGGGCCATGGCGCGCGCGCCGGGCGCGTGCATGGAGAATTTGCGGGCGGCGTTGTTCTCACTCAGGTAGATCAGCACGTCTCTCAGCACGTCTATTCCTCCAGCGCCACGCGGCGCCGCTCGATTGCGCGATCCAGCTCGGCCTTGACCTCATAGAGCGATAGCTCGTTGGCGGCGAGTCTGGCCTGTTCCTCGGTCTGGCCGGCGGCCACGTCACCCGATTCAACGTGGTCCATGATCCCGGCACCGGTCTCGGCCCAGCGAATGAAAACGAAGAATGCGACGAAGGGCCTGTCCGGATCGGATCCCGGCTCTACATCGACATCCACGGTATAGGGCTGGCCGTCGATCCCATCAAATGCGGGGACGCGGTCATGACGCTCGATATAAGCGCCGAGCGTAGCCTCGACGGGATCCACTTCACGGGTAGTTCCAAGGGATGCGAAGACGTCGGCATCCTCCTGGCCTTCCTCGTCCGGCTCGTCGGTCATGTGATGGAGTGCGCGACGCTCGATGTCTTCGAAGAGGTCGCGGTCGCCGTGTTCCTTCTGTTCAATCATGCGACGAAGCTAGTGCAGGGGGGCGCCCACGCAACCCGACGCGGCGAGGTACTTCGGTTGCGGGGCCCAGTTGCCGCGCCCCATTTTGACAGGCCACTCGATCCGTGTTGATTCTACCCCGGAAGGCCCATGTCTCAGTCCCGCCGCCATGCCGTCGCAAACATGATGTTCCTGGTTGTCCTGGTTCCGCGGGTCGTGACCGGGCAGGCCGCTTTGCCGAAGCCGACACCGGCTCAGATTACGACGTATGCGGACTCCGTGGTCAAGGCGTCGATGGCGAAGTCGGGGACACCGGGCATCTCGGTCGCAGTGGTGCGCGGATCCGATACACTGCTGCTGAAAGGGTACGGTCAGGCAGACGTCGAGAACCGCGTGCCGGTGACAACGGAATCGGTTTTCCTGATCGGGTCACTGACAAAGCAGTTCACCTCTGCCGCGGTCATGAAGCTGGTGGAGCAGGGCCGGATCCGTCTGGACGCAACGATCGGCGATTATCTCAGCGATTACGCAGGGCCGGGCCGGCGCGTGACGATCCACCAGCTACTGAACCACACATCGGGGATTCCGAGTTATACATCGCTTGGCGATAAGTTCTGGCCAGTGAACAGCCGGCTCGATCTCACGCATGCGCAGATGCTCGCGCTGTTTGCGGGTGACTCGCTGCAGTTCGAGCCCGGGTCGAAGTTCGCCTACAACAACTCCGGTTACTACCTGCTGGGAATGATCATCGAGAAGGTGACGGGTCAGTCATATGCGGAACACGTGCGATCAGCGCTCGCGCAGCCGCTCGAGCTCGGCACACTGCGCTACTGCGAGGACAAGTCCGTCATCATGAATCGTGTGGATGGTTACGAGCGTGATGGTGCGACGGTGGTGAACGCAGCGCCGCTCAGCATGAACGCTCCGTTTGCAGCGGGATCGCTGTGCAGCAATGCGCGTGATCTGGTGCGATGGAACAGTGCGCTCGTGGCGGGCCGCGTGGTGAGTGCTGCTTCCTACACGAAGATGACGACGGCGACGACGCTGAGCGGCGGCGCAGTGGAGGCGTACGGCTACGGTCTCGTGCCGGGCAGGCTCGGTGCGAATGCGAGTGTCGCGCACAGCGGTGGTATCAACGGGTTCTCATCGCACATGGCGTACTATCCGGATGCGAAACTGACGGTTGTCGTGCTCACGAACAGCGATGCGGGCGACCCGGGCATCATCACCGGTGCGATCGCGCGTTATATACTCGGCGTTCCCGCGCCGCCGCCTGCTGCACCGGTGCGTGACCTACCGACGACCGCGGCCGAACGCGCGAGGTACATCGGCACGTTCGATCTTGCGCCGACGATACCGCTGCAGGTGCGTGTGTTCGAGCAGGCTGGAATGCTGTATGGCCAGGCGACGGGGCAGGGACCGATCCCGTTGCGTTACCAGGGTGACAACGCGTTCGAAGGTCCGGACGGCTCGGGAATTCGCATGGTGTTCGTGCTCGCGGATGGACGCGCGACGCAGTTCACACTGCAGCAGGGCGGCCGGTCCGCCGTGGCAAAGCGTATCGCCGATTGAAGGCCGCGCTCTTTTCCGAGTTCGGCGGTGCAGACGTTCTTCGCATCGCTGATGTCGCGGTGCCGGAGCCTGCGCCGGGGTGGGTGCGTCTCCGTGTCGGTGCCGCAGCGCTGAATCACCTGGATGTATGGGTGCGGCGTGGTCTGCCGATCGAGATTACGATGCCGCACATCGGCGGCTCGGATATCGCTGGTACCGTCGAGGCGCTGGGTGAGGGCGTAACGGGCATTACGGTGGGTGCGCGTGTCGTAGTCGATCCATCCGTCAGCTGCGGTGTCTGCGAGTGGTGTGTGCGCGGTGACCAACCGTTGTGTGTTTCCTACAGAATTCTCGGCGAGCACCTGCAAGGCGGATTCGCAGAGTATGTAACCGTGCCTGAGCGCAACCTGTTCATAATTCCTGATGATTATTCTTTCGAGAATGCTGCTGCGGTACCGTTACCGTTCCTGACAGCGTGGCGCGCGATCGTGGGGCGCGCGGCGCTGCGGGCAGGTGAGTCCGTGTTGATCACGGGTGGATCGGGCGGTGTGTCTACGGCGGCGATCCAGATCGCGAAGTTTCTCGGTGCGCGCGTGCATGCGGTGACGAGCAGTCGCTGGGTGGAGCGCGTGCGCGCGCTCGGTGCTGATGTGGTCTACAATCGTGATGATGGTGACTGGTCGAAGGCGTTAGCATTGGAGACTGCGCAGCGGGGTGTTGACGTCATCATCGATTCGATTGGCGCAGCTGCGTGGCCGCAGAACCTGCGTTCACTCGCGAAGGGCGGACGACTCGTGGTGTACGGTGGGACCGCGGGTCCGAAGGTGGAGATCGATGTGCGCGCGTTGTTCTGGAAGCAGACGTCGATCATGGGAAGCACGATGTCGAGCCATGCGGAGTTTGTGGCCGTGATGCGTCACGTGTTCGCGGGCAACCTGCAGCCGGTGGTGGACAGTGTGCTGCCGCTCGATCGGATCAGGGAGGCGCATGAGCGGCTGGAGGCGGGTGATGTGTTCGGGAAGATTGTGCTGGTTCCGTAACGGCCCTGGGGGCTACTTACGCTCCCAGCGGTCCGAATCGCGCGTATTGTATTTGGCGAGGACCTGCTGGAACGCGGCGTCCAGATCGATCCCCTGTTGATTGGCAATGGCAATGATGACGAACATGATGTCGGCGAGCTCGAGAGCGAGGTCCTGTTCCGGCTCGCCGGGCTTCTTCGGTTTCTGGCCGAACCGATGATTCATCTCACGCGCGAGCTCACCGACCTCCTCCGTGAGACGGGCGAGGTTCGAGAGCGGGGCCCAGTAGCCTTCCGCGAACTGACTGACGTAGGCGTCGACGGCCGCCTGTGCAGCGCTGATTTCCATGCGATCAAGGTAGAATGGCGCGCGATGCGTGAGCAAGCGCTTCGCGCGCGCGCGCTGGCGGCACCGATCGCGGCGGCACCGACGGCGGTGCCCGCTTGATTCCGACAACCGCCGAAATCCTCGCCGCGCTGCCGTGGATCGTATTCGCGATCCTGGTGCCGATCCTGCTGCGCCCCCGCTCCAATATCGAAGGTTATGCACCGCTCGAAGCGGTCGCATCCCCCATGGTCTCGATCATCATTCCGGCGCGGAACGAGGCCGAGAACATCACGACGTGTCTGCGTACAATTCTGAAGACGCGGTATCCGAGCTGGGAGATCATTGTCATCGATGACAACAGCGTGGATGGCACGGCGGAAATTGTGCGCGCGATCGATGAATCGAGCGGCGGTCGTGTGACGCTCGTCGAAGGCGCGCCGCTGCCGGAGGACTGGATGGGCAAGTCGTGGGCGTGCTGGCAGGGATACAAAGCTGCCAAAGGCGACGTCCTGCTGTTTACCGATGCCGACACGAGGCACAATACCCGGCTCCTGGGCCATGCCGTCGCAGGAATGAAAAAGGAGAAAGCCGACCTGCTGACGGTACTGCCGCGTCAGATCATGGAAGGCTTCTGGGAGCGGATCATCCTGCCGCACGTATTTGTTGCGATCATGCTGCGGTTCCACGACGTCACGCGCATCGGCAAGGCGCGCAAGCCTCGCGACGTCATCGCGAACGGTCAGTTCCTGATGTTCCCGCGCGAGAGCTATGAAGCGATCGGTGGCCACGAGGCGGTGCGGCGCAACGTGGTCGAAGACCTGCGGCTGGCGCAGATCATCGTGGAAAAGAAGCGGCATGTATTTGCCGCGCACGCGGAAGACATGATGGAGACGCGGATGTACCGCAGTCTGCCGGGCATCGTCGAGGGGTGGTCGAAGAATCTGGCGCTCGGGGCGAGGCAGGCGGCGCCGAAGTGGCTGGGTCCAATCGCGCCCTGGGTCCTTGGCGTCATGGAAATCCTCTTCTGGGTTGTTCCTGCGACGGTATTCGTGCTGTCATTCTTTATGACCGTGAGCCCGTTTCTGAGCGGCTGGAGCCTGACTGCGACGGTGGTATCGCTGGTTTTCTGGATGGTCACGCACGTGCGGTTCCGCATCCCGATGCTGCATGCGACGCTGTACCCGATGGGGGCGATGATCACCGGGTTCATGTGCTTCCGCAGTGCGATGCGCGGCGAGCGGGTGGCATGGAAGGGCCGGAATTACCCGGGAGTGAAGCCGGACTGAGATGCGCTGAACTGAACGTGTATTTCGAACCGGCGCTCGTGGTTCAGTCCTCTACGAAATCGACAACCACTCTGTGCGGAATCAGGCCTTCTTCGAAACCGCGATCCAGGAATAGCTGCACGGCACGGCGTCCATCCGCACCGTAATCCAGTGTCCGCTGGTTCACATACATTCCGACAAATTCATCGGTCTGTGCTTCCGTGAGGTCGCGGCTGTACTGGCGGGCATGGGCGAGGCCGCCGGCGCGGTGATCGAGGCTGTAGGCAATCGATGCGCGGAGCAGGCGCGATGCGCGCACGATCAGGTCGGTACCCATGTCGCGACGGATGACGTTACCGCCGAGAGGCAAAGGCAGACCGCCAGTTTCAGATGCCCACCATTCCCCCAGGTCCTGCACGAGGTGCAGACCTTCCTCAGCGTAGGTCAACTGACCTTCGTGAATGATCAGGCCGACATCGGCGCCGCCGTTCTTCACGTGCTCCAGAATTTCGTCGAACGGCACGACGTGTGTCTGCACATCCGGCTCGAACATCCTCAGCGCGAGATACGCGGACGTCATCATGCCGGGGATCGCAACGGTCTTTCCCTTGAATTCCGCGCGCTTCATTGGCTCGCGGGCGACCAGGCGAGGACCGTAGCCCTCACCCATTGATGCGCCGTGCGGAAGCAAAGCGTACTTGTCGGCGATGTACGCGTACGCGTGGATCGAGACGGCTGTGACCTCGAGCTCGCCATCCATCGCGCGCCGGTTCAATGTCTCGATGTCCTGAAGTTCGTGCTCGAAACGGAGATCGCCGGTGTCGATCAGGTTCTCGGCCAGCGCGTAAAACATGAAGGCGTCGTCGGAATCCGGGGAGTGCGCGACGCGGATTGTGCGTGTCATAAAGGGCCCGTTCTGCTGTATTAAGGGGCCGTGATGTTAGAGGACCGGGGCGGTCCCGTCAAACGAGTTGGAATCCCAGGCAGGCTCGGGGGTAACAGGGCTGTATGGAATGCGATCAGGAAGCGTCAATTCGCGCGGCAGCGCTCGCACTGGGGTTCGAGGCTGTCGGGTTTACGGCGTTACGGCCGAGCGATCATGCGGCGTTCTATGAAGCGTGGATCGCTGCGGGGCGGCACGGCAGCATGTCCTATCTGTCGCGCGCGGATGCTGTGCAAGCGCGGACGGATCCGCGGGCGGCGTGGCCGGAGATGCG
>JBDSPG010000346.1:0-3507 GCA_039912685.1 Longimicrobiales bacterium
CGTGCGGCGGCGCTGCGATTCCGACGTCGCTCGATAATTCCTTGTGAATGTTGCGCAGGGATGCAGGAATCTTCACACCGTGCCGGACGGAAAAAGCGAGGCCGTGCGCCATGCCGGCTCCGTGATACGGATCCTGTCCGAGCAGCAGCACGCGCACGCGGTCGAGCGGTGTGACTTCGAGCGCGTGGTAAACGTCCGGCAGCGGTGGATAGATGGTGTGATGCTGCGAGTCCTCGTTGAGAAACCGGCGCAACGCTTCGAACCCGGGCGTGCGGGTCGCCGGCTCTAGTTCGCGCCATGATGGCGGCAGTGGCGGCAGCGGGGCACACACCTTCATGTCGTCGAATATGCACCCGCCGGTGGGAAAAGTCATTTCGCCGGCGTCCGCGCGGTCTTACTTTGTCGCGATGATCCCAAGCCGCAATTCCACACAGCTCAAGTGGCTGGCGGTCCTCGGTGTCGCGCTGATCGTCATGGTCGTGCCGCATCCCGCGGCCGTACCGCCGCTCGGCTGGCAGCTGCTCGCGGTGTTCGCCGCAACCATGGTCGGTCTCATTGTTCAGCCGCTGCCCGGCGGCGCAATGGTCTTTCTCGGTGTGTGCGTGCTGGCGGTCACCGGCATCGTACCGATGGGGGTGGCGCTCGCGGGCTACTCGGAGTCCGTCGTCTGGCTCGTGCTCGCCGCGTTCTTCATCTCGCGCGCAATGATCAAGACAGGGCTCGGGCGTCGCCTCGCGCTCCTGTTCGTGAAGCAGCTCGGCCGCACCACGCTCGGCGTTGGCTACGCGCTCTCGCTCACGGACATGGTACTCGCGATGATCATCCCGTCGAACACTGCACGCAGCGGCGGCGTGATATTCCCGATCGGCAAGAGCATCTGTGAGGCATACGATTCCAGGCCCGGCGAGACTGCGCGTCGGATGGGATCGTACCTGATGATGCAGATTTATCAATGCGACGTCATTGTCTGCGCCATGTTCCTCACCGGACAGGCGTCGAACGCACTCATCGCATCATTTGCAAAAAGCAGTGCGGGTGTCGAGCTGTCCTACACGAAGTGGCTCGTGGCCGGTATTGCGCCAGGCCTGGTCGCTTTTGCGCTCATGCCGCTCCTGCTTTTCCGCATCCATCCGCCGGAAATCAAGTCGACGCCAGCCGCACGCGAAATCGCAACCGCGGAACTGGACCGCATCGGCCCGATGACGCGCGCAGAGAAGATCATGCTCGCGGTCTTCGCACTCGTGCTCACACTGTGGTTGACCAAGGCGTTCCACACCATCGACTACAGCGCCGTCGCGATGCTCGGCGTTGCATGCCTGCTCATCAGCAATGTCCTCACGTTTGATGACCTGCTCAACGAACGCAGCGCGTGGGATGTATTCCTGTGGTACGGCGGCCTCGTGCAGCTCGCAAAATTGCTGAACGAAAATGGTGTCACGAAATGGTTCGCGAGTGTCGCCGCGGGTGCGGTCGGCGGATGGCCGTGGTGGGCCGCGCTCATCATCCTCGTGCTCATCTACCTCTACGCCCATTACGGCTTCGCCAGCATCACCGCACACGTGACTGCGATGTACGTTCCGTTTCTCGCCGTATGTATCGCACTCGGCGCACCACCGCTCCTGACCGTGCTGGTTCTGGCCCATGCTTCGAATCTCGGCGCGGCGCTTACGCACTACGGCACTACACCTGCACCGATCTTCTTCGGCGCGGGCTATGTTTCGCAAAAGGAGTGGTGGCGCGTCGGGTTCCTGGCGTCCGCCATGACACTTGTGATCTTCGGCACCATCGGCCCACTCTGGTGGAAGCTGCTCGGGTGGTGGTGACCTTACCATGACGTATACGGAGTGATCAACAATGGCTGAGTCTCAGACCGTACTGCAGCCCGCAGCGCTGGGCGCGGCGACCGCGAAGCTGGAAGCGCACGACATCGAGTATGCGCGTCGTTACCCGGGCGATTCGCCGCACCGTCAGCCCGTGCACACCGTCTATGGTGGTGCGCAACTGTTCAAGAGCGATGCAGCGCCCAAGCTCGCACAGATCGCACAGCGCATGCGCGAGCAATACGCGCCCGATGCGGGTGTGTTCACGGGAGCGCTCGGTGTAGATGTCGATTACGCGCCGCTCGTGCATCAGCGTGTCTGCGAGCGTCTCGCCGATCAGGGCGTCGAGGACTTTCGTATCGACTTCGAGGATGGGTACGGCAACCGCCGTGACGCCGAGGAAGATGGCCACGCTGCAGCCGCCGCTCGCGAGGTAGCTACCGGCATGCGCGACGGCGTGCTACCGCCGTTCATCGGCATCCGAATCAAACCCATGACGCCGGAGCTGCGCGGCCGCGCCGTACGTACCCTCGACATCTTCATGACCACGCTCCTGCGCCAGACCGGTGGCGCGCTGCCATCGAACTTCGTCGTAACACTGCCGAAGCTGACGTCCCCCGCGCATGCCGATTACTTCGCAAGTGTGCTGGATGCAATGGAGACCGCGCTCGGACTGACCCGGGACTCGCTGCGCTTCGAGTTCATGGTCGAAACGCCGCAGATCCTGATCGGTCCTGACGGTCGCTGCCCGCTGCCCCTCGTTCTCGAGGCTGCGCGAGGACGCGCCGTGGCCGCGCACTTCGGGACGTACGACTACACTGCATCGTGCAATATTACCGCTGCCGAGCAGCGTATGCGCCACCCCGTGTGCGATCACGCACGGCACATCATGCAGGTCGCGCTCGCAGGAACCGGTGTGTGGCTGTCCGATGGATCGACGGCCGTATTGCCGGTCCCGCCACATCGGGCCGCGGAAGGGTCGTCGCTTTCCGCTGTGCAGATGCAGGAAAATCGCGACGTAGTACATCGCGCGTGGAAGCTTCATTACGACGACGTACAGGACTCCTTGATGCGCGGATATTACCAGGGCTGGGACCTCCACCCCGCGCAGCTCGTCACCCGCTACGCAGCGCTCTTTGACTTCTTCCTTCGCGGCCTCCAGCCAGCCGGGGACCGCCTGCACAACTTCCTCGGCAAAGCCGCCCAGGCCACACTCCTCGGCGACATGTTCGACGATGCGGCAACCGGCCAGGGGCTGCTCAATTTCTTCTTGCGGGCTATTAATGCGGGGGCGGTAACGGAGGACGAGACGATGAAACGAACGGGGCTTACTCTGGATGAACTTCAGACTCGATCGTTCGTGCAGATATTGAAGGGGCGTACGGCGTAGACTTAGGTGGCGCGGGCCCACCAGTTTCACACGAAGATCACGAAGGGAACGGAATGATTCACCAAGCACGGATGACCCGCTGTTGGACGTCCGTTGTTCACCAAAAAATCCGTTTTTTTTCCCTGTTCTTAGTGATCTTCGCCGTTCCTTTGTGAGCTTCGTGCGAAACTCGCTGACGTAGACCACAAAGCCGGATACTGCCGCGTTAGTGTTGCCCCGCCCACCTGCCTAGTAGCGCACGTTCGTCATCTGTGATGAATGTCTGATTCGCCGGCGGCATCGTCTTCGTTTCGACGG
>JBDSPG010000014.1:0-4817 GCA_039912685.1 Longimicrobiales bacterium
GCAGCACTGATCGCCGCGATCACAATAAAGAACCGCTGGGTGTTCTGCGTGCCGTACTTCGCAACGAAGATCAGCGAAGTGAGCATGGCACCGAAGATCGCGCCAACGGTGTTCGCGGCATACACACGACCGACCATTCGGCCCGTATCCTCACCTGCGACGGTCACACCAGCGAGCGCGAGTGGAAAGCTGGCACCCCACAGGATCGCAGCGGGCAGCACAGTCCAGACGCAGCGGACGAGATCGATCTGCAGTGTGAGCCACGGACTTGTCGAGATGGCGGGATTGATCGGCCAGTACGGCAGCGCTTCGGACAGAGAATAGCCAGCCCATGCGAGACATGCAGTAAGGCCGAGCTGACAGAGACCGAGCACAATGCGCGGATTGTGACCGTTGCGTGCATACATGGAACCGGCGGTGCTGCCGATGCCGAGGCCCGCGAGCACTGTGGCAAGAATGAGAGAGAACGTGTATGTCGTTGCGCCAAGCAGCAGCGACAGCAGTCGTGTCCACACGACCTCAGCACCGAGTGCGGTCATTCCCGAAAGTGCGATCGTCAGGTATACGGGCCACCGACCGCGCGCGCGTGCAATCGCAACAGCGTTCGGCGCAGCCGCCGTTGAAGGCTCGTATGACGTTCGTTTCGCGAGTATGAAGCCGACGCCGGCTACGACCAGGTTGAAGACGACTGCGACGAGCGTCGCCGTGAACATGTCGTACACACGCAGCAGGTAGTAGCCGGCGAGGATACAGCCCACGACGGCGCCGGCGATATTGCCGCCATAGAAAAAGCCGAGCCAGGATACGCCGCGTGGCGATGACTCGACCCAGCGCGCGATCGCCGGAAGCGTGGCACCCATCAGGAGTGTGGGTGGAAGCAGGCAGATGGCGCAGACAATTCCGCGGAGCAGCAGTCCGCCAATGCCGGGACCGCCAATCCTCGTGTAGAGTCCGCCGGCTACGGGTACCGCGAACAGCACGAGGAGTCCCATTACGGCGATGCCGGCCTCTAGCATTGCGTACACGCGCAGCGGATGCTGCGACTTCGGAATGAAGCGAGGCAGCAGCAGGCTGCCGGCGCACATGCCGGCCATGAATGTGCCGAGCACAATGCCGAGCGAGATTGCGGACGATCCGACATTCAGCGAAAGCAGTTGGAACCACACGATCTCGTAGATCAGTGCGGCACAACCGCTGCCAACGAACAGGACCATGAGGAGCGGCATGAACGGACGGTGTGCCGTGTCCGAGGTCGCCGGGCGCGCGGACGAAACGGTGTCCGCGCGCCGAGGTGTTTTTGATATCATTTCAGATCAGCGACCCCAGCCGATGGAAGCAGATAGGACGAAGTTACGTGGCAGTCCGGGCTCGAATGCGACAGGCACACCACCGACTACATCCGGATTCAGAAATGCAGACGCCACGTACTTCTTCGCAGTCAGGTTTTCGACGCGCACGAAGCCGCGAACGTTGATCCCGCTGCCGATGCGGATCGGGCGTTTCAGTCCGAGCGATGCATTTATGACCGAGAATCCGGGAACCGTGACCGTGTTCGCGTCATCGGCAAAATACTCGCCGGTATGTTGCACTTCGAGTTGGATCTCGGCCTGACGCAGGAACGGAGGCGCGTAAGCGGCACCGACGTTGTAGAAGTAGTCAGGAACGCCGACGACCTTGTTGTCGCTGTAGTCCGCGGTCGCGCCCGCCCGGCCGTAGTGCACGGAGTCGACGACGTAGTCGCGGTAGCGATTGTCGGCAACCGTCAGTGCACCGATGAATGAGACGCCTGGTGCGGTAGCAATTCGCGTCCCGACCTCGGCACCCATACGCTCTGCCCTCGCTGCCGTGAAGTAGAAACGGCCGCCGCGATAGGGTACGATCTCGTTCGTGACATTCGTGTGATACAGCGCGACGTCATACGAGATCGCGCGCAAGAAACCGCTGCCGACATTCATCAACTGTTTCATGCCGAGCTCGATGCTTGTGGAGCTGATCGGCTCGAGCAACGGATTAATCGCGGTCACGGTGTCCTGACCGAACGTGCCCGCGGGATCCGTCTCGTTACCTGCTGGCGCTTCCACACCGCCACCGAGATTCGCGTAGATCGTGTGGTCCGGCTTCAGGTGGAACGCTACGCCGACCTTGGGTGTCACCCGGCTGAATGATTTTTCCGCGTTCTTCGCCGGTGTGATGTAACTGTCGCTGTAGTAATGGATGTCGTCATACCGCGCGCCGACTGACACATCGATGCGCGGACTGAACGTGATCAGCTCCTGCGCGAACACACCGAAGTTGTTCGCACCCTCGCGCTTGTTGTCGCGCAGGTCCGTTGCACGCTCACCCGCGGACGTCAGACCGTAGAAGAGGATCGCGCCATCCTGGTACGCTTCGTCCACACCGACCGACAACGAGCCGCGAACATCGGACGTGAAGTTCATTGCAGTGCGGAACACTGCGTTGCCGCCGACATGGTAGCGATTGAAATCGCGGAACGTACCGCGCTCCGAGCGCTGAAGATACTTCGGATTGATAAACACCATGCCGGAGAGACCGGTGGTCTCGCTGATCGAGTGATCGACCGCGATGCCACGGCGGCCCACGCGATTACGCCGACGCTCGAGACGAGCTAAATACGTCGCATTCGCCCGCTCGGGATTCGCTTCCAGCTGCGCGAGCGTCAACGGTCCGGGAATGCTGAAGCGATTGTCCGCGGCAACGGCAGACGCGCGGATCTGTGTGTGGCCACCCGGGTTCGCGGCGAGGCCGAAGTTCACGAGCTTCCGCTCACCATTGGAATTGGCGCGGTAGCCATCGAACTGCGACATCACGGCGGAGCCGTAGATCTGGCCATCGGCGAGGGGCGTCGACACACGAGCCATGTCACGTGTGAGGCCGAAGCTGCCCACGGAGTGCTCGAAGCTCGCTGCGCGTTCCGCAAATGCGGGCACATTCGAGAAATTGATCAGACCGCCCGCAGCATTGCCCCAGAGCGCCGAGGCATTGGAGCGGACCACCTCGAGTGACTGCGTTACGCCCAGGTCGATCAGATCGAGTGCGGACCGGCCATCCGGCTCCGTCTCGGGAAAACCGTCCTGCAGAATCCGCACACCGCGAGTTGTACCCGCGTTGGAACGATCGCCCGCGCCGCGCGCGCCAAACCCGCGGATCACGATACGAATGTCCGTGCCGCCGTAGCGGGACTGTGCGAGAACGCCGGGCACGCCGAAGAACGCCTGGTCCAGCCGCAGCCCGTTGCGGTTCGCGAGCTGGTCGCTGCCGATAACGGTCACGGCGAGCGGTACGTCCAGAACACGCAGTGGGGTCCTCGCGGCAGTTACGGTGATCCCCGGCAACGGGAAGACCGTGTCGGGGCGGACCGGGTTCTGAGCGGACGCGACGCCCGGAAGCAGGACCAGCACCAGCGTGGGTACAATTCGACCCATGAATCCTCGCATAGTTGTGATCTCAGAGATTGTCGACGGGTAATTCCGCACGCCTGCTGCGGGGTGTCAATGCTGGCGGGCTGCGGCCGGCGGAGTTAGCGTCGATCATCCCCCGGCCTCAGCCCGAGTGGCACACCAGAGAGAGGAGCATCCCATGAGCGCGACACTGGAGTCCCAGCTCGCGATTCAGCGCATTGGACAGATCTCCGTGCCCGTGAAAGACCTGGTTCGAGCAACTGCATTCTATCGTGACGTGCTTGGTCTGCGCCTCTGGCTAGAGGTGCCGGGCATGGCGTTCTTCGATTGCGGCGGCATCCGCGTGATGCTGGGCGTTGCGGAGGATCCGGAATTCGACCATCGCGCGTCCATCCTCTATTATCAGGTATCCGACATCGAGGCGATGCACGGGTCGCTGGTCGCGCAGGGTGTGCGCATCGTGAAGGGGCCGCACATGATCGCAGACATGAAGGCGTACGAGCTGTGGATGTCGTTCTTCCGCGATACGGAGGACAATGTGCTGGCCCTGATGTGCGAGAAAGCGAACAGACACTGATGCGTGAGGTGATGGCAGGGATTGTGGGCATCGTGATTTTCGTCACGTGCTCCGCACTGCTGTTCAAGCTGGGTGGTTACGATCCGCACAGGGCTGTGAGCCTGCAGTTTCAGGTCACGAGTATCGCAGCCGGCGTGGTGTTCGCATTGTTTTCGGGGTATGTGACGGCATCGTTGTCACCGTCATCGCCGATGCGGCCCGCTGCGATCGTTGCGCTGTTCATCGCAGTCATGGCGATCCTGTCGATGCTGACGAGTGGAAGCGCCGAAGCGTGGTCGCAGCTGGCCGCACTGTTCATGATGGCACCAGCTGTATTGATGGGTGCGCGGATGCGCGCGCGCAGAGTCCCGCGTCAGAACCACACAAATCAGGGAGCGCTATAGATGGCGGAATCGGCAAAGGCAACGCTCGCAGGCGGATGCTTCTGGTGTCTCGAAGCGGCCTATGACGAGGTGCGCGGTGTGCAGAATGTGGAGTCGGGATACGCTGGCGGCGCGGTCGAGAATCCGACATACGACGCCGTATGCACGGGCCGCACCGGCCACGCGGAAGTGGTACAGATCACCTATGACCCGGCAGTCGTTTCATACAACGACCTGCTCGAGGTTTTCTTCACGGTTCATGATCCAACGCAGCTGGACCGACAAGGCGCAGATGTCGGAACGCAGTATCGTTCCGCGATCTTCCCTGATTCGCCGGAGCAGGAGCGCTCGGCTCGCGAAATGATCCGGCAGTTCGAGCAGGACAAAGTATACGATGCGCCGATCGTGACACGGATCGAGCCCCTAACACGCTTCTTTTCGGCCGAGAAGTATCACCGC
>JBDSPG010000029.1:0-2949 GCA_039912685.1 Longimicrobiales bacterium
CAGGGCCGATCGGTCGTTCGGCAGCTTTGCCTTCGCCACCGTCTGCCCGCTGGCGTCTACGGTGCTGAGAACGCTGGTCCGTTTGTGCAGGTCGATGCCCGTGTACAGCATGGATTCCTCCTGGAAAAGGGGCCTGCTTCAATCATGTACCTCGGGGCCCTTTCTGGAAGTATCAACGGATTGTCTCACACGAAGGCACGAAGTACGGATAAGACAACAACGAAATATCTCTCGCCAAGACGCCAAGAACAGATTTATTTCTTATTCGTCCTTAGCGGCTTGGCGTGAGAAATCGTTGTTCCCTTCGTGCCTTCGTGGCTTTGTGTGAGAAAAATCCGTTGATCCCTTACTGGCCGTGGTCGGTTTTGAGCCGGGCCGGGCGGCCTCTGATCCGCCAGCAGATCGGGCGGTGCTGGACGGCGGCATGCCGAATGTGTTAGCGTGCCGCCCATGATCTTCAACCTCCTCATGCTGGCGATCCCGCTGGCAATCGTCCTCGAGTATGTGGTGCACGTGCCACCGCTCGTCGTATTCGCTGTTGCCATCATCGCGATCATCCCACTGGCCGAGTGGATCCGGCGCGCGACCGAGAACATGGCACATACACTAGGCCCGCAGATCGGCGGGCTGCTCAATGTCACGTTCGGCAATATGGCGGAGATGCTGCTGGCGATCTTCGTGCTCGTGGGCGGACATCCGGAAGTGGTGAAGGCGCAGATCACGGGCGCCATCATCGGCAACGGTCTGCTCGGTCTCGGCCTCGCCATTGTCGTCGGATCGTGGGGCCGCGAGAAGCAGACATTCAACCGCGAGAACGCAGGCCGACTGTCGAGCCTGCTTATCCTGTGCGTCATCGCGCTGATGGTGCCTGCACTGTTCGACTACACGGAAGTCGGCCATGCTACGCCGGCGATGCGGAGCAGTCTGAACGAGAAGCTCAGCCTCGGCGTATCCGTCGTGCTGCTCATCGTCTACGTCGCCAACCTCGTTTACACGCTGTTCACGCACCGCGATGTATATCGCGCGGCGAGTGAAGAGGAGATCGAAGAGGTTGAGCATGCGGCGGGCACGCCGAACTGGTCGATGCGCAAGTCGCTCGGCGTGCTGCTCGGCGCAACCGCACTCACGGCATGGATGGCGGAGCTCGTGTCCGGTGCGCTCACATCCGCTGCGGGTGCTCTGCATGTCACCGAGTTCTTCCTCGGTATCATCGTTCTGGCGGTCATCGGTAACGCAGCCGAGTATGTGAGCGCCGTATACTTCGCGCGCAAGGACAACATGAGCCTCGTGATGGCGATCACGGTCGGCTCTTCCATCCAGATCGCGCTGCTCGTCGCACCCGTACTCGTGGTTATCTCGTACTTCATCGGCAAGCCGATGAACCTCGTGTTCTCGAGTCCGCTCGAGCTTATTGCGATCGCGAGCGTAGCGTTCAGCGTGAACGCGATCGCGCATGATGGTGAATCCAACTGGTTCGAGGGCCTGCTCCTGCTCGCGGTCTATGCGCTGTTCGTGCTGGCCTTCCTCTTCGTCACACCGTGAGCGGAACTTGAACAGATTCAATGCGACGTTGATGTGCGGGTGTGTCTGCCTTGCCACCTTTACCTCGGCGGGTGTGGCACAATCGCATCCGGCGCCATGGCTCGACACAGCGAGTGCGGGTCACGCGAGGCCGATACCGGGGCCGGTGTACGAGAGTCCCGCGTTCACGCGCGCGGTCGCGAGTGGAATGCGCACGCGCACGGGACGTCCGGGCCCGCGCAGCTTCGTGCAGAACGCGCGTTACACGATCAACGCAACGCTCGACGTTGCGACGGATCGCGTTTCCGGTCGCGAGCGTGTGGTCTACGTGAACAACTCGCCGGATACGCTGTTCCGACTCATGGTGTATCTGCGGCAGAACGCATTCAAGCCGGAGAGCCCGCGCCGGGACATCACGCCGCTGACAACGGGCGTCGATCTCACGCGCGTCCTGGCCGGACGTGAGGTGTTGACCGCAATGTCGAGCCGCGCATCGCGCGCGGGCTATACCATCGAGGCGTCCGTGATGCGGATAGTTCCGCCGCAACCGCTCCTGCCGCATGACAGTATCACACTCGAGTTCGAGTGGTCCTACACGCCGCCGCTCACGCCGTCGGATGGCCGTCAGGGCAGGGAGGATCATCTCTACTTCATGGGTTACTGGTACCCGCAGATGGCCGTGTATGATGATGTCAGCGGCTGGGTCGCGGATCCCTATCTTCTCGAGGCCGAGTTCTACATGGACATGGCGGATTACGACGTCCACATCACCGCGCCGCGAGGCTGGGTGGTCGGTGCGACCGGGTCATTGCAGAACGCTGACGCGGTGCTGTCAGCATCTGCGCGCGACAAGCTCGCACAGGCGCGTAGCACGGGTAATGTCGTCACCATAAGCCGACCGGAGACAGCGGACCAGACATTCAACGGCAGTGATGCGAACAGCACCTGGCATTTTACGGCGAGGAATGTGCGCGACTTCGCGTGGGGCGCGAGCGACCGATATGTATGGGATGCAACGCGCGCGCTCGTGTCGAACGGCACGCGCACCGACACCGTCGCGATCAACAGCTATTTCCGCATCTCCCAGCCCGCGGCAGCGTGGGCGCTGGGCGGCGCGCGCTACACCCGCGATGCGATCGAGCAGCTGTCGAAATACATCTGGCCGTATCCGTGGCCGGTGATGTCATCGTTCGAGGGTGTGCTGACGAGCGGTGGCATGGAGTACCCCATGCTGATGGTGATGCAGCCGTGGTCGGACACGTTGTCGCTCGCGGGTGACATCATGCACGAGACGGGTCACATGTGGTTCCCGATGCAGGTCGGCTCGAACGAGACGCGGCATCCGTGGATGGACGAAGGGTTCACGCAGTTCAACACAGCACAGGCAATGCGGGTGCTCTATGGCGAGCCGCGCTTCGGCGGCAGGCC
>JBDSPG010000080.1:0-13427 GCA_039912685.1 Longimicrobiales bacterium
CCGGTCGGCAAGCGTGGACTTGCCGTGGTCGATGTGTGCAACAATGCAGAAATTACGGATATGGTCCAGACGCACTGCGTTTCTTACCTCGCGCGCTTGCTGTCAGCGCGGGTCTGCAGGAAGACGAGCGTGATCGAAGCGGCCAGGAAGGCGAAGCCCCAGACCACCGGCGTCATGTGCTTCACGGCAATGCCGTGGCCGACGAACAGTGCGAATGCGACGGCGAGCGCGACGCTCGCGAGCAGAACAATGCTCCTGAGTACGGACATGGCTTACTCCCATCACGAGATTGGTGAAAGACTGTGAAAGATACCATTTCCGGGGCACCCGGACCAGCCGTAGTGCCGGCAGTTCCGTTTGACCGATCCAGTCCAGTCCGGTATCATCCGCGTTCTCCATGAGCACACCGATCCCCCCGGGAAACGGCAGTCGCCGAGCGGATGGCCGAACGGATCTGCTTCGGCCGCAGGAGCTTGCCGCACTCGGCGGCTTCGAGTTTGTTGCGCGCCACGTGGTCGAGGGCTTCATTGCAGGCCTGCACCGATCTCCGCACCGTGGTTTTTCCGTCGAATTCGCCGAACATCGCATGTATCAGCCAGGTGACGACCTCCGCTATGTGGACTGGCGCATGTTCGGCCGTTCGGACCGTTATTACATCAAGCAGTTCGAAGAGGAAACGAACCTGCGGGCGTATCTGCTGGTGGACGTGAGCGCGAGTATGGCGTGGACGTCGGCCGAGGGCACGCTGCCGCCGAAGCTCTGGTATGCGAAGCAGCTGGCAGCGTCACTGGCACTGCTGTTGATGCGTCAGGGGGACGCGGTCGGCCTGATCGGGTTTGACGAGCAGACGCGGGCTCATCTCGCGCCACGCGGCGGTCGCCGCCACTGGCGTGACCTGGTGCATGCGCTCGAAGGACTGAATGGTTCAGGGCAGACGGATGCGGGCGTCGCGCTGCGCGACCTCGCGAGCCGTCTGCGGCGGCGTGGTCTCGTCGTGCTCATCTCCGATCTTCTCGTGGACCAGGAAGCAACGCGTACTGCGCTCAGCTTTCTCCGTCACCGCGGCCATGAAGTGCTCGTGTTCCACTTGCTCGATCCGGGCGAGCGCGACCTGCCCGGCATGGGTGAAGCGCGGTTCATCGATCCGGAAACGGGTGAAGAACTTCCAGTAAGTGTTGCGGATCTGCGCCGTGAGTATCGCGAAGCCGTCGAACACGCATTGTCGGAGTGGCGTGCGACGCTGGCGGCACAGCACATCGACTACATGATCGTGGAAACGGACCAGCCAATGGTGCACGCGCTGCGCAAGTATCTGCACAAGCGGGAGCATCTCGGCTAATGGGGTTGCTGCATCCCGGATTGCTTCTGCTCGGTCTCGGCATTGCCGTTCCTCTCTTCCTGCACCTGCTGCAGCGGCACCAGGGACCACGCGTCATGTTCCCTGCCCTGCGTTATCTGCGCCGGGCGGAACGCGAGAGTGCGCGTCGCATCAAACTGCGTCAGATCCTGCTCATGCTGCTGCGCATGCTCGCCGTGCTGCTCGTGACATTCGCCGCCGCTCGACCGTTCATGCGCGTCGGTGGCGTTCGACATGAGCCGACCGCCGTCGTCATCATACTCGACAATTCACTTAGCTCCGGCGCAGTCATCAGCGATGCGCAGGTGCTGGATGCGCTGAAGGCGCGCGCTCTCGAAACGCTTGCTGCCGGGGAGTCGGAGGACAGGTTCTGGCTGCTGCGCGCCGGCGCGTCACAGGAGCCGGCGTATCCTGGTGACGCACTGGAAACAGCGAGACGCGTACGGGAAACGCTGGCTACCGACGCAGCAGCCGACCTGCCGCAGTCGATCGTGCGCGCACGCGCAATTCTCGCGTCCGGCGCCGGTGGCCGTGCTACAGAGATCCAGCTGTTGAGCGATCTGCAAGAGACGAACTTTGCGACGTCGATCACCGGGCGAGCGACGGACCCGGCGCTGGTGGTGTGGCGCGATGATCACGACACCCCAGCCAACCGTTCGATCGCCGATGTCTCTGTCGGCGGCGGTATCGCGCCTGGCGCGAACGAGCGTGGCAGCGTGAACGTGACGATCGGTGGCACTGCGCAGGACACGGTGAGCGTGCGGCTGATGATCGACGGACGTCTGGCGGCAGCATCGCGCGCGGGTACTGGCAGCACGGCGGTCCTTGCAATGCCCGCGCGGGCGCCGGGCATCATGTCAGGCTGGATCGAAGTGGATGCGGATGCCGTGCGCGCGGACAACCGTCGCTATTTCGCGACGCGAGTGGCCGAGCCACCGCGGGTTGCGTTGACGCGACCGGTTGCATTCGTCGACGAAGCACTCGCCGCACTGGAGACAGCAGGCCGGATTCGTCGTGCGGGCGGAGGGCAGGCCGATGTGCTGCTCGCGCCGGGTGCGGAGGGCGTGCTGCAGAGTGCACGCACCGTTGTGATCCTGCCGCCCGAATCGCCGCTCGAGATCGACGCCGTGAACCGGCGACTCGCATTGAGCGGCATCCCGTGGTCCTATGCGCTTCAGGAATCGCCGGGCGAAGCGCGCTTCGAGATGCGGGACAGTACTGATGCAGTGCTGCGCACGCTCGAGAGCGCGCGCATGCGCAATGTGTTCGCACTGCGCGCGGCGCCGCGCTCAGCCGGCGATACCGCGCTGCTGCGGCTGCGCGATGGCGCGCCATGGGCCGTCCGCGGACAGCGGCAGACCGGCGGACGTTACATCCTGCTTGCGACACCCTTCTCCGAGAACGCATCGAACATTCCGACATCTGCTGCAATGCTGCCGCTGCTCGACCGCATCATCCGCTCGTGGTCGGCTGGTGCGAATGGCACGGAAGAAGCATCGCCCGGTGTTGCCATCGCACTTCCCGCCGGCACCAGCGCGGTGCAACGGCCGGACAGCGTAAGGGAGCCGGTGACCGGCACGAGCTACACGACTCCGGCGATTGCCGGTGTGTATCAGATCATGAAAGGTGATCAGGTGACGGATGCGTTCGCGGTCAATGCGCCTGCGATCGAGTCAGACCTGACACGCGTATCGGAGAAGTCGTTGCGTACGAGACTGGCATCGTGGAATATCGAGACATCGAAAAATGCGGATGAGTGGCGGCGCGATGTGTACCGCCAGCGCCTGGGCAGCGAGCTGTGGCGACCGCTGCTGCTCGCGTTGCTCATCGTCCTCGCGATCGAAACCGTTGTGGCCGCAACCGGTGGAAAGCGGCGCAGTATGATGACGCCATCCGCCATCGTTCAGGAGGACGCGCTGTAATGCATCCAGCGCTGCTCGAAGCGATGCGCCGCCAGCCGGCGTATCGTGATGTGCTCGAACGTCTGCCTGCGCCGGGCCGCGTGCTTACCGCCGCGAATCTCCCCGCATCATCCTGTTCCCTGCTGCTCGCTGCACTCGCGCAGCAGCTGCCACAGCGCGTATGGGTCGCGATCGCGCATTCGCCGCAGGAGGCGGATGCCATCGAGGCCGACCTGCAATCGCTGCTCGATCCCCGATCCGCCGTACTCTTCCCGCAGCGTGAAACGCTTCCATACGAAGCCGCCGAACACCACCTTGAAGTCGGCGGCCTCCGCGTGGAAGCGATCGAAGCGCTGCTTGCAGGACGCAGCCGCATCCTGGTCACGACAGCACGCGCACTGCAGGAGCTCGCCGAGATTCCAACCGACCTCGCCGACCTCCGCCTCACCATCCGCGTCGGTACGACACTCCGATTGCAGGATCTCGAGGAGCGGCTCGCAGGCATGGGCTTCGATCGCGTTCCGCTGGTCGAGGCCGTGGGAGAGTACGCAGTGCGCGGCGGCATTGTCGATCTTTTCGGCTTCGGCGCACCGGATCCTGTGCGCATCGAGCTGTGGGGTGACGAGGTCGCATCGATTCGCGCGTTCGATATACTTGATCAGCGTTCGACGAATGAACTGCAGACCGTTGATGTGCTGCCGGTCGATCTTGGTACGGCTGGAAGCCAGCATGGCCCGCGCGCTTCGAGTCGGCGGTCGCTACTCGATGTGTTGTCGAGCGACACGATCCTCATCGAGCTGTCGCAGGGTGCGAGCCGTCGCGACTTCGAGCGAACGTGGGAGCAGGTGCTGCACTTGCATGAGGCGGAGCGTCGTCGTGGTGGCGATCCTGAACCGCCCGACACGCTGTTCCTCTCGCCCGATGTCGCGACCGACCGGATTGAGGCATTCGGACGCCTGCTGCTCACGCGTGAGTCCGGCGATGTTCGTTTCGACATCCGCGAGTCGGAGTCGATCGAGCGCGACATGGACCGCCTGTCGACGCTGTTGCGCGTCGCAGCAGCGCGCGGCGAGGAAACATTTATTCTATGCGACAACGCGGGCCAGCTCGAACGACTGGAAGAGCTGATCGGCACGAAAGCGGGTATGCCGCCTGGCACTACCCTCGCGCTTGGCGCCGTCGCAGCCGGTTTTGTTCTCGAAGGTGCCAACCCGCCGCTTCGCATACTCACCGATCACGAAATCTTCCGACGCGCGCGGCGTCTGCGACGCGCTCGCCGATTCCGCGGTGCCGTTGCGCTCGAAAGCATGTCGCAGCTGCGGCCGGGCGATTTCGTGGTGCATCTCGAGCATGGTGTCGGAAAATTCCGCGGCCTCAAGCACGTGAGCGTCGGCGGCGTAGAGATCGAGACGCTCGAGATCGAGTATGCGAGCGGCGAAATCTTGAGACTTCCTGTGTATCGCCTGGACCTGATTGAACGGTGGTCATCGGACCGCGAGGATGGCGAAGCGCCGAAGCTGCACAAGATCGGCGGCAAGGTCTGGAAGACGCTGCGAACAAAGACGGAAAAAGCGATCCGCGAGATGGCATCCGAGCTACTGCAGCTATACGCGCAGCGCCAGCTCGCGGAGCGGTCGCCGTACCCGTCGGATACGCGCTGGCAGAAGGAGCTGGAGTCGAGCTTCCTATATGATGACACACCGGACCAGCGTCAGGCGACGGCGGATGTCAAACGCGACATGGAGTCGCGACGTCCGATGGATCGACTGTTGTGCGGCGATGTAGGATACGGCAAGACTGAAATTGCAGTGCGCGCCGCATTCAAGGCCGCGGAAGATGGACGTCAGGTCGCTTTGCTGGCGCCTACGACCATTCTCGTTGAACAGCACATGCAGACGTTCCGGCAGCGGCTCGCGGGTTATCCGATTCGCGTCGAATCAATTTCGCGATTTAGAACGCCCAAGGAACAGGCCGACATCCTGGTCGCTCTCGGACGCGGCGAGATCGATATCATCATCGGTACGCATCGGCTGCTCGAACCCGACGTCGCATTCAAGAACCTCGGTGTGCTCATCATTGACGAAGAACAGCGTTTCGGCGTCAAGCAGAAGGAAAAATTCAAAGAGTTGAAGAAGCAACTGGACGTGCTGTCGCTCACCGCGACGCCGATCCCGCGGACATTGCACTTCTCGCTTACCGGTTTGCGTGATCTCTCGCTGTTGCAGACCGCACCGCGAGACCGCATGCCTGTCATCACGCACGTTCTGCCGTGGGTCGATGAAGTCCTCGAAGACGCAATTCTACGTGAGCTCGATCGCGGCGGGCAGGTGTTCTTCATGCACAACCGCGTGCAGTCGATCGGCATCATCGCCGAGAGCGTGCAGCGTCTCGTGCCGCAGGCGCGCATCGGCATCGGTCACGGGCAGATGACCGGTCACGAGCTCGAGGATGTCATGGGCCGTTTCATTGCCGGCGACATCGATATCCTGGTTACGACCGCGATCATCGAAAACGGGCTGGACGTGCCGAACGCGAATACCCTGATTGTCGACCGAGCCGACCAGTTCGGCCTGGCACAGCTGTATCAGATCAGGGGGCGCGTCGGTCGATCCCATCATCGCGCCTACTGCTACCTCCTCACGCCCGAAGGCATCAACGAGGATGCCGAAAAGCGGTTGCGAATCCTCGAGCATTACACGGAGCTCGGCAGCGGGTACGCCATCGCGATGAAGGACCTCGAGATGCGCGGCGCAGGCAACCTCCTCGGCGGCGAGCAGTCCGGGTTCGTGACCGCCGTGGGATTGGACACCTACACGCGTCTGCTCGAGGACACGATCAAGCGCATGAAGGGACAGAAGCCGGAAGAGGACGTCCCACCGACCGACGTCTCGATCGAAGGCGCAGCGTTCCTGCCGGATGACTTTGTGGAGGACGCCGCGCAGAAGCTGCACCTGTATCGGCGGCTGTCCCGCCTGGAGAGCACGGCCGAGGTCACGGCCATCCGCGGTGAGGTACGGGACCGTTATGGCCCGCCGCCCGCGGAGGTCGAGAGGCTCTTCCTCTCCGCTGAGCTCCGCCTGCTCGGGACCCAGCTCGGGGTCGAGCGGATCCTCGTACAAGGGGACGCCGCCCGGGTCACATTCGGCGCCGGTACCAACCCCCGGATGGCTGTACTCCAGGATGCGTTCCGGGACCATCAGGTCGCGGTCGAAATCAGGCGCCCCGTCCCTCTGTCGTTCGTGATCCGGCGGCATGGCGCGCGGGATATCGCGGAGACATTGTCGGCGGCGCTGGAGGCCCTGGCGGCGGATCGCGCGCGGGGGGCTGCAACGAAACGGGTACCGCTGGCGTCAGGCCCTTAGCCAGGCTAAACTTCTAGTCTTTGCCGGAATCGTCCTAAGGGAGAAATCTGAAAATGCGGAAATTTGTCGCGACCCTGGCGCTCATTGGAGGCGCCGTCTCGTTTACTGCGTGTGACAGCTTTGGCCAGGCCATGTCGTCACACAAGAACGTGCTGGCCCGTGCGGCCGGCCATGAGCTGTCGGTGGACTCGGCCGTGAGCCTGCTGGCACCGTATCAGCAGATCCCCGCGAAGGCGGAAGTTGTGGATGCGATCGGCAATCTGTGGATCGACTTCACATTGCTCGCGAAAGCCGCAATGGAAGACTCGACACTGAACAACATCGATCTGTCCGGCGCGCTGACGCCGTACTTCAACCAGCAGCTGGTGTTCAAGCTCCGGGACAAGGTCATCACGGTCGACACGATGATCTCGGACGCGCAGCTGAAGGCGTTGTTCGACAAGGACCAGCCGGGTGCCACGGTTCATGCGCGTCATGTTCTGCTGCAGCTGCCGGCCGATGCGACGCCGCAGCAGCGCGACAGTGTGATGACGCTGGCGAAGTCGATCCGCGACCAGGCGCGCGGAGGCGCGGACTTCGCGGGTCTCGCGAAGAAGTACAGCCAGGAGCCGAACGCCGCGACGAGCGGTGGCGACCTGGGCTACTTCCCTTTCGAGGGACCGGGCAGCATGGTGGCGCCGTTCGCGAAGGCCGCCTTCGCCATGAAGCCCGGCGAAATCAGCGATGTCGTCGAGACGACATTCGGCCTGCATGTGATCAAGGTTGAGGACAAGAAGGTCCCGACGTTCGAGGAGAGCAAAGTCGAGTATCGCCAGTCGAAGATTGCGAGCCTGTTCGGCGATGCCGAGAAGTCGTACCTCGACAAGCTGATGGCGGAAAAGAAAATGGAAGTGCAGGAGGGCTCGGTCGAGGTCGCTCGCGAGCTCGCGAAGAAGCCGGAACAGCGGCTGGCGCGTCGTGCAGGCAACCGCGCGCTCGTGAAGTACGCGGACGGCGAGCTGACCGCGAAGGAGTACGTAGACATCATGCGGTCGCGTCAGGCCGAGCAGCGCGCGCAGGTCGAGAGCGCACCGGATGACGATCTGAAGGAATGGCTGCGCATGCTGGCGCGCGATGAAGTTCTGATCGAACGAGCGAAGGTAGCCGGCATTACGACGAACAAGGCGGAAGAGGATTCGCTGAAGTCGCAGGCGCACCTGCAGCTGCTGCAGATGGCGAAGGCGACGGGGCTGAATCCGATAAAGATCGAGGCGGGCCAGAACCCGAAGCAGGCGATCGAGACGGCCGTCATGTCTTACCTGAACAAGGTGCTGAAGGGCGAGATGCAGGTTGTGCGTCTCGGTGCCATCGGCTACGCGCTGCGCGAGAAGTACGAGGGCGAAATCTTCGAGAAGGCCGTCCCCGATGTGGTGACGAAGCTGGAAGCGAAGCGTCCCGCCGCACCGTCCATGCCGCCGGGGATGCAGATGCCTGCGCCGCAGCAGCCGATGCCGCCGACACCGCCGGCGACGACGGGCAACTAAAGCCTTCAAAGCCGCAGGAACACGGGTATTCAGCGGGGATATAAGAGAGGGCCGGTTCGCGGAAACGCGACCGGCCCGCCTCCTTTCAAGGGCATAACATGCGATTCATGAAAAAATCGATCTGTGTACTGGCGATCTCCGCCGTTGCAATCACTACGGTGCCCGCGTTTGCGCAGGAGCCCGCGTCGGACCCGACGAAGGTTGCGGGGATCGTCGCGATCGTCGGGGACAGCGTGATCACGTCGGCGTACGTGATCGAGGCAGCGGGCCGTCGCATGCAGGAGCTGCGTCAGGCGAAGCGCCCGGTGCCGACAACGGCAGAGGCGGTGAAGTCGCTGCAGGACGAACTGATCAACGAACGGATCGAAGAGCTTGTGATCCTGCAGACAATCGCGCGCGATACCACGTACAAGGTAAGCGAAGACAATGTGCAGACCGTGGTGGAAGGCCGCTTCAACGAAATGCAGGGACAGCAGGGTGGTCCGATCGTATTCGTGCAGCGCCTGAAGGCGAGTGGATTGACGCCGCAGGAGTATCGGAATCTGCTGGCTTCGCAGGTGCGAACTGAAGAGCTTTTCAAGCAGTTCCGTAGTCGCATGACCGAAAAACGGCAGCCGCCGAAGGCGACGGAAAAGGAGATCGAGGATCTGTTCCCGGCATGGCAGCAGTCACGCGGACCCCGGCCGGCTCTCGTCTCGTTTCAGCACATCAAGATTCCGGTGCCGCCGGCGGATACTGCGCTCGCGCGGGCACGCGCCAAGGCCGATTCCATCTTCATGACGCTGCTGAAGGATCGCGAGCAGTTCGGCGATCTCGCGAAGCGTTTCTCGGACGACGGCGGAACGAAGGAAAAGGGCGGCGAATTCGGCTGGTTCAGTGAGTCCGAAGTTGCAAAGGAATTCGGGCGCGCCGCGTTCAATGCACCAGTGGGTGCACTGCTGCCACCCGTGCGCACGCAATTCGGCTACCACGTCATCGAAGTGCAGCGTCACCGCGGCAACCAGGTGCAGGCGCGTCACATCCTGATTTCGCCGACCGTGACTGCAGCGGAAGTGGAGGGCGCGCGCGCGCGTGCCGATTCGGCCGCAGCGAAGCTTCGTGCGGGCGCCGACATGGCCGACCTCGTCAAGCAGTTTGGCGACCCGTCGGAAGACATCACGCTGACGGGCATCGATCCGACGAAGCTCGTGACGAACACAGGCCTCGACCTTACGACGGCTGCCAAGGGCGACATTGTCGGACCCAGCGCATCACCGGCCGGACCCGATCAGTAT
Source organism: Longimicrobiales bacterium (assembly GCA_039912685.1). Lineage (GTDB taxonomy): Bacteria > Gemmatimonadota > Gemmatimonadetes > Longimicrobiales > RSA9 > DASUXU01. The sequence goes on from JBDSPG010000080.1 coordinate 9,418, forward strand.
TTCACGGTTGCACGCGTCACCGAAACATCGCCGGCAGGATCGTGGACGTTGAACGACCCCGGTGTGCGTGACAACATCAAGTCGATCGTCGAGACGCAGAAGCTCCTGAACGAGGTCGTGTCAGAGCTGAAGCGCAAGATGTTCATCGAGATCCGGCCGCGCTGACCGACACCCGCGTGACCGGTCCAGCCCCGCGTTCGCGGGTGCGTCTGGCGATCACGCTCGGCGACCCGCGCGGCGTCGGCCCGGAAGTGGCCCGCGCCGCCGCGGCCTCCCTTCCCGACTCTGACGCGCCCGACCTGATCTTTGTCGGCCCGACCGGCACCGCGGTCGACGACAACGGTATGCCATGGCCGTTCCACAGCATTGGTGAATGGCCGGGCACGCCTGCCGGCGCCCACCGTGCCGGCAACGCCCGCGACATCAAGCTCGCCGGATCACTTGCCGGACGCGCCATCGAGGCCGCGACTGCGCTCGCCCTCGACGGTCAGGTCGATGGCATTGTCACGGCGCCCATCGACAAGGCGGCTCTCCACGCGGCGGGTTACGATTTCCCGGGTCACACAGAGATGCTTGCCTCACTCACCGGTGCCGACGATGTTGTGATGATGATGGCATCGGAACGGACGACGCTGGGCGGACCGCTGCGGGTGGTGCTCGCCACCACCCATATCGCGCTGCAGGATGTGCCCGCGCGCCTCACGACAGACGTGCTCGTCACGCAGACACTGCTCACCGCGAACGCGCTCCGCGAGCAGTGGGGTATTTCACGACCGCGCGTCGCGCTGTGCGCATTCAATCCGCACGCCTCCGACGGCGGACTGTTCGGCCATCAGGAGGAAACGATATACGCACCAGCACTCGAGGCGTTGCGCGCGGCGAACGTTGATGTCACTGGTCCCGTCCCGGCTGATACTGTCTTTGTCCGCGCAGGCCGCGGCGAGTTCGACGTCGTCATCTCGCCGTATCACGATGTCGGCATGGCAGCGTTCAAAACCGCGGCATTCGGCCATGGCGTCAACGTCACACTAGGCCTGCCGTTCGTCCGCACTTCACCGGACCACGGTACAGCCATCGACATAGCAGGAACCAATCGTGCAGACCCGTCATCAATGATTGAAGCCATTCACCTCGCCGCACACCTGGTCCAGCGGCGCCGCATGTCGCAGGCGTCATGATCAACCTGCAGCACGTATTCAAGGAGTATCCGCGCACGGGTCCAGTGCTGCAGGATGTATCCTTCGAGCTATTGAAGGGTGAGTTCTGTTTCCTTACAGGTCACAGCGGCGCGGGCAAGTCTACGCTCATGAAGCTGATTCACATGGGCGATACGCCGACGCGTGGCGAAGTGCGCGTGAGCGGTTACAACTCGGCGAGGATCAAGCCGCGCGAGATCTCGATGCTGCGCCGCAAGATCGGATACGTCTTCCAGGACTTCAAGCTGCTGCAGAACCGCACGGCCGCACAGAACATTGCGTTCGCGCTGGAGGTGACGGGTGCGAGACCGGCCGTAACGCGAACGAAGACGGGACGACTGCTGGCGCAGGTGGGGCTCGCGAGCAAAGCGGAAGCGCTGCCATCGGAGCTGTCGGGTGGCGAACAGCAGCGCATCGCAATCGCGCGATCGCTCGCGCACGATCCACTCGTACTGCTGGCCGACGAGCCGACCGGCAATCTCGATGAGCGGGCGACGACCGGCATCTTCGACTTGATCCGCACCATCAATGCATCGGGTACAGCGGTCCTTTTTGCGACGCACGACCTGGAGCTGGTGCGGCGTAATCCCGGCATCCGTGTGATCGAACTGGATCATGGCTCCATCGTTTACGATTCCGCGGAAGCGAGGACCTGATGTCATACTCGCTGCGCGAAGCTCTCAATGCGTTCCGTCGTGCGCCGCTGCTGGCAGCGCTCTCTGCGACGATGATTGCGCTGTCTCTCTTCGTTGTCGGATTGTTCGGCCTTGCCGCGTACAATATCAAGCTCGTCATCTCGCGGATGGAAGAGCGCGTGGAGGTCGTGGCATACCTGCGCGACGGTGCAGAGCGGGCGGACGTGAACAACGCCATCCGGGAAATGAAGAAGTGGAGCGAGGTGCGCGATGTCATCTACGTTTCACGGGAGCAGGCGCTGGCCAAGGCACGCGAGGAGATGAAAGAGTTCGATGACATTTTCTCGGGCCTCGAAAGCAATCCGCTGCCGGCGTCGCTCGAAGTCGTATTGAATCCGAACCTCAAGGGTGCGGATGTAGTGCGCAACGTCGCGAACCGTGCGAAGCTCTTTCCGTTCGTCGAAGAAGTCGGTTTCGGCAATGACTGGCTCGACAAGGTGTTCCTGCTGCGCCGCGTTGCCGCCGTCGCCACCCTCGTGCTCGGTTCCGCATTCGCAGTTGTCGCCGCCCTCATTATCGGCGCCGCGATCCGGCTCGCGATCTTCTCGCGCCGTGATGAGATCTCCATCATGCAGCTGGTGGGCGCGACCGACGCTTTCATTCGGCGACCGTTCCTCATTGAAGGAATGATCACGGGCCTGGCCGGCGGTGTGATCGCGCTGATCGGCACATACACCGCATATAATCTGCTCGGCACATCGCTGTTCGCCCTCGAATGGCTGCCACGACTCTGGACCATAGGTGGCGTCGTGGCGGGCGGTATCCTCGGCACGGCCGCCAGTTCGATCGCGGTGCGGAGACACCTGGGGGAAGTGTGAGGCCGCGTTTCCTGGCGGTACTCCTATCCACCGTCACGTGCATCGCACTGAGCGCGGTTGGCGCGCCGGCGCCGGCTTCAGCGCAGGAGCGGGTGCAGCAGGATCTACGCACCAGCCGTCTCCGTCTCGACTCCATCCTGCAGGAACGCCAGCGGCTGCAGAGTGAGATGCAGAAGCTGCAGACGAGTGTACGTGATGCATCGCGCGAGCTCACGAACATTGAGCGGCAGCGCGGTGTTTCGCGCGCAGCATTGCTCGAGCTCGAGCACCAGGCCGATCTCCTTACAGAAAACGTGGTGGCGACCGAAGCCGAGTTGGATGAGATACAGCTACGGCTGCGCAGCCGGACACGCGAGCTGGAGGCAAGGTTACGCACGATCTACAAGCGAGGCCCGCTCCACTCCGTGCGCGTGCTGCTTGCCGCTGAGAGTTTCGCAGACCTCATGAATCGCTACAAATACCTGCACATCGTCACGCTCACCGAGCGGATGGTGATCGTGGAGGTCGGCCGCCTCGAGAAGAACCTTCTGCAGCAGCAGTCCGAGCTCACGGCGACGCTTGCCGGGCTCGAGTCACTGCGCTCTGAAAAGGAGCAGCAGGTATCGCAGCTGCAGCGCGTCGAGAAGCAGCGACAGAGTACGCTGCGCGACTTCAAGCTGAAGGAAACGAAGACAGCAACGCGACTCGACCAGCTCGAGAAGGAGCAGGCGAAGTTGACCGATGCGGTGGCTGCGCTCGAGCGGCGCAGGCGTGACAACGCGGCGGGAGCCGCGGCAACAGCAAACACACTGACAACACGCGATCTCGGTCAGCTCAACTGGCCGGTCGAAGGCAGACTGGTGTATCGATTCGGGCCTGACACGAAGGAGAACGGCATCGTTCTCAAGAACAACGGCATTGGCATCGGTGCAGCAGCCGGTGCGGAAGTGAAGGCCGTAGAGGCCGGCATCGTCGAGTTGGCCGGCCCGTTCGCCGGCTATGGTTCCGCTGTCATTGTCAGCCATGGCGGGGGATACAGAACGCTGTACCTATGGCTCAAGAATGTTCGCGTCTCGGAAGGTCAGAAGGTCACGGCCGGTCAGGCGATTGGAACCGTTGGTGGCGAGCAGACACCCGAAGGCCCGCACATCGAGTTTCAGGTGCGCGTGCCCATCACGCCCGGACGCATCGAAGCGGTCGATCCGCTCAGCTGGCTGCGCGCGCGCGGTGGCAAATGAGTGAGCTCGCCCCGCTCGCCGGACATGACGCGGTGCGGCGCACAATCGGCGAGCAGGTCGCAGCCGGGGAGCTGCCTGCTTCCC
>JBDSPG010000101.1:0-2880 GCA_039912685.1 Longimicrobiales bacterium
GTTTGTGCGCGAGCACGAGCACTCCTCCTGCACTGATGATCAGCAGCGCGAGAAGGCTACTCCACGACAACGGCGCGTGTCCGCCCGGCGTGCGCATCGCGACGTCGGCGACAGCCGCCACGAGTCCCAGCAACACGTCAGCACCCGCACCGAGAAAATGTGCGGCCGGCATCGATACGGTAGCCACCAGGAGTATTAATGCGACGGCGGGCAGGGCGAGGCCGACGAGTGGGACTGCGATAATGCTTGCAGGCACGCCGATCGGCGCAACCTGACCGAAATGCATCGCCGCAATGGGAATCGTGACACCGCTCGCCGCTACGCTCGCCGCGATTCCATCGCGCAGCCATGTCGGCATGACGCGCGGCAGCCGTTCCGCGACGCGACGTCGGTATGCGATCAGTCCGATGACACCCGCAAACGACAGCTGAAATCCCGCATCGAGCAGATTCAACGGTTGCGTCACGATCAGCCATAACGCGGCCGCGGCGAGGACGGAGTATGGATCCGATGGCCGCTGCAGCATGCGGCCGGCCAGCAGCAGGATCACCTGAATCGCGGACCGCGCCGCGGCCGCCGGTGCCCCCAGGAAGGCGACATACGCAACCACACCGATCGTCGCGCCGACACGACCCATGTGTCCACCAACGCGCAGGAACGCCGCGAAGCCGAGTAGCAGCGCCGCGACGAGACCGACATGCGTGCCGGAGATCGACAGCAGGTGGGACATACCTGTCGCCGCGAACTGCGCGTTCACTTCACGATCGACGCCCTCGCGCTGCGCCAGCACCAACGCCTCCGCGAGACCGGATTGCTTCAACGTTACGCGCAATACTTCCTGCGCATGCGTCCGCATTCGCAGCGATCGCGACACGGGTATGGAAGAAGGCGCTGCCGCCACGCTGCGCATGATCAGCATCCCGCGACGCTCCGGAACAACGGGAAGCCTTGTGCGGCTCTCATAGGACATCCAGACGCCACTGCCGATCAGCGTTCGACCATCGCGCAGCGATCGCGCGGCGCCCGGCGGCAGCTTTGCGCGCACGAGGCCCACGCATTGCATAACACCCGGCGCGCTCGGCATACCCCGGGCCGTTGCCGCTGACAGCACAAACGTAAACCCGCCATCTTCGCCCGGTAGCGATGCAGGCTGCCCCGCGAACCGCACCTGCGTATTATGCTGCAAACGCGAACGACAGTCCGCGTCACTCCGATTCCGCGCCGCACCACCCGCGCACGCACCAAGCAGAACGAACAGCACCGACGTTACTCTCGACTCGCGTAAGACCGCTGCGATCAACGCACTGGCCGTCAGCACCAGCACCCATGGCGCCCACCACGCATGCGTCCACGTGGCGATGCCGGGAACCAGGTAGTACGGGAGAATGAGCCCTGCGATGTATGCGAGCGTGATCTTTACCAGCGGGCTCACGCTGGTACCGCAGCCATCTTCGTCATGGGGTCTAGTATGGTGGCCTGTCGGGGCGGGAACATGGCTGGGTGGGGCGCCTGTCTTGCAACGGGCGTTTTTCTTAGCGACCGCTACGCAACAAGTACAGAGGCACGGTGTCCCGTAAACGTCGACCCCGATGTTTTGGTCAACACAACGTCGAGATAGGAACCGATGAGCGAAGGATCACCTTCGAACGCAACCACCTTATAACTCTCGGTGCGCCCCAGCAGGTCGCCCGCGGATTTGGCGGCGCGCTCCACGAGAACCTCGACGGTACGACCGACCTCAGCCGTGTTGATCTCGCGTTGGATCGAGCGATGCAGCGCGATGATTCGTTCGAGACGATCCTGTGCGACGGCACCGGGAATGTGCTGGCTCAACGGCAGTCGCGTAGCAGGTGTGCCTTCGCGCAGCGAGTACTTGTAGAGGAATGCATCATCGAAGCGGATCTCGCGCATCAGGTCGAGTGTCGCCTCGTATTCTTCATCCGACTCGCCGGGGAACCCGACGATGACATCAGTCGACAGTGCGATGTCGGGAATCGCGCTGCGCACCTGGCGCACGATTTCGCGGTATCCATCCACCGTGTAACGCCGCACCATGCGCTTCAGTGTGCGATCGTGTCCGGCCTGCACCGGCAAATGCAGTTGTTTACAGACTGTCGGCTCCGTCGCCATCACGTCGATGAGCGCGGTCGTGACATCGTTGGGATGCGGCGAGGTGAACCGCACACGGCGGATGCCGTCGACCCTCGCGACCGCGCGCAGCAGTCGCGAGAAATCCCAGCCGTCCGCTTCGTATGAATTGACTGTCTGTCCGAGCAGAACGACTTCCGTAATGCCCTGTGCTGGCAGCGATCGAATCTCCGACAGGATGTGCTCGGCGTCGCGATTCTTCTCGTCGCCGCGGACGTATGGAACAATGCAGTATGTGCAGCGGTGATTGCATCCGCGCTGAACCGGCACCCATGCCGTCGCACCCGCGGCTCTGCGCTGCTCGAGCCCCTCGTAGTTTTCGTTCGCTTCGAGCGTGAGAACGGCGAGACGTGGTGCCTTCTCCGCAGGCCCGCTCAGCATGGGAAGGGACCGGCGCGGCATGGTCGTCGGTTCCGGCAACGACCGCGGACGTAGCTGCGCGAGCACATCGGGTAACGAACGATAGCCGTCTGGACCCATGACGAAATCTACATACCCTGCCTGGCCGAGCAGCTTCTCACCCATGCGCTGCGCCATGCAGCCGGTCACGCCGATGACGACGTCGGGTCGATCCTTTTTGAGACGTGACAGGTCTCCAACGCGGCCGACCACCCGCTGCTCCGCATGCTCGCGAATCGCGCATGTGTTGACGAGGATGACGTCCGCATCTTCCTGCTTCAGCGCAATGTCGTATCCGCCGGCGGCAAGAATGCCCTGCATCAGCTCGCCGTC
>JBDSPG010000017.1:0-2675 GCA_039912685.1 Longimicrobiales bacterium
GACATCATCGACAGCGTCAATGCCATCAGCCCACGCCCGATGGCGATCGACCGCAGCTGGGACACACCGGCAAACAAGCTGAACCGATTCTGCCGCAGCGACCAGGTCAATTATGTGAATGCCGACATCCCGACGGTTTACTTCTCGCTCGGCTATTCCGTCGACTACCATCAGCCGACGGATGAGCCGCAATACGTGGATTACGTGCACGGCGAGCGCCTCGGCCAGTTCGTCCACGACGTCATGTTCGCCGTCGCGGAACGAGCGCGTCGCCCGCAGGTGGTCGGCCAGGACACGCTGTACCCGTCCTGCCGGCGTTAACGAACAGCAACAGCTATTTTTACCGCAGAGGGCCGCCGAGAGTGATTCGGCGGCCCTTGTCACATCTCATCGCCCTCGGCGCCCTCAGCGGTAAATATTTTTTGTTTTTCTGACGCGTCCCGCTATGTAATCGCCCGTGCGTAGAAACAGAATTTACCGCTGAGGTACGGACAGGAGTTATGGGAGGGCCGCCGAGTGGAGATCGACGAAGTTACAGGAGGGATAATCGGGGATGCGATTGCTGTGCATCGGGAGCTCGGACCCGGGCTTCTGGAGTCAGCGTACGAAGCCTGTTTGAGCTCGTTGCTGGTGCAGCGCGGCCTGCTCGTCGAACGGCAGGTTCACGTTACCGGTAGTGTTTCGCAACCAGCCGATGGACTGCGTCTATCGACTAGACATGCTCGTCGAAAAGCGAGTCGTCGTCGAACTGAAGGCCGTTGCGCAATTCGACCCGATTCACATGGCCCAGATGATTACGTACTTAAAACTATCCGGCTGCGAAGTCGGACTAATGATCAACTTCAACGTTGTACGTCTGAAAGACGGAATCCCCTGCAACTACAAACCAAAGTACATCTCCCACCCCTCGGCGCCCTCGGCGGTAGATAGCCGTTAATCCGTTGTTTGAAGTCCTCGTCAGTTCCCGAACGCCTTCTCCAACGCCACCTTCCCCCCAACCACCGGCAGTTCCATGGATGTCCTGTCGAGCTCCACGGTCAGTGCCGTACCAGGCCGTGGCCAGAGTGTGAAGTCGCGGTCGCTGGACATGATCATGAGTCCGATGCGTTTGCCGGCCGGGATGATCTGGTCGTCGGGTTCGAGGCTGAACGTAAGGTCATAGAAACGGCCGGGTACAAGAGGCTCGCCGGGTACCATCGACGTGTAGTTCCCACCCTTCGTGAGTGCACGCCAGTTCTGTGGGTCGGCCCAGCCGCGGGTGATGACATTGAAGACTGCCATCGGTCCGGCGGAGTCGAACGGTAGTGCAACAAGCCATACGGACAGATTTGCTGCAGGCTTGCTCGATGCGAGACGGATCGTGATCGTCGAATAGCCCGACATATGCACGGGTGTCTTTAGAATCGGTGACGAATAAAGCAGCCGGTTCTCGCTACGCGGCATTTGCGCGAGTGCGCGGCCAGCCTGTGACACATCGTCGATCAGCGCTTCGCTGCCCTGCCCGCTCTTGTGATCCATCGACAGCTTCCCTGCCGAGTTGCCACCGCTCAGCAAGAATACGGGCACCGGCTTCGCAGCAGGGTTGGGATAGTCTGCATACGGCGTGGGTGGTGCGTTCCGCTCGGCGCCTTCGCGTACAATGAATGCGCGAGGATCCTTCTCGACGCCGTTCTGTACGTCGTACAGATAACGAGAGAACCATTTGTTGCGCATCTCCAGCGGTGGCGCGCCGCCGTGGCCGCCCTGGTGGTAGTACGCCTGCACGGGCACACCGCGCTTCTTCAGCGCCTCGTAAATCCGCACGCTGTGTTCGGGCACAACATTGAAGTCGTTGAACGCATGCGCCATCAGTGTTGCAGCGTGCACGTTGTTGATGCGATTCATTTGATCGCGTGCTGCCCAGAAATCATTGTAATCGCCGTGCTCGCGATCGCGTCCTCGCGCGAACAGACCATCGCGAACCGTCTTGTTGCAGTAGTCGCGCTTCGCGGGATCGCCGCTCGCTACGAAATCGTACAGATAGTCGATGTCCTCGCCCAACCATCCGTCGGGGTGACGGACCAGCCCGTTCGAGCGGTAGTAATGGTAGTAGGACGTGTTCGGCGCGATGGGGATGATGGCCTCGAGTCCCTTCACACCGGTGAGTGCGGCCGCGATGGGGATCGTACCGTTGTACGACGTTCCGGTCATGCCGACCTTCCCGGTCGCCCATCCGGTTGCAATTACTTCAGTGTCGCCCGTGAGGCTGGTGTAACCTTTCGCGCGTCCGTTGAGCCAGTCGATGACTGCTTTGGGCGCCTGCTCTTCGGTCGGTCCGCCGATTGCAATGCATCCCTGCGACAGGCCTGTGCCGGGCGCTTCCGAATGCACAACTGCGAACCCGCGCGGAACCCACGTGGTCACTTCCGAATTGGAGATGCGCGCGCGCACCGGCTGGAAGCGCGCTGGCGGCTGTGATGTGCGAGGCGGCGGTGTTGCACCAATCTCCTGATTCACATTCCACAGCGACTTGCGGTCATTCGCGGTCCCCGCGAAGTACGGACTGGACTCGTAGATCACTGCGACCTTCAATCCTTCGGTCTCCGTCTGCCGCTGCCGCGTGACATCGACATGCATGCGATCCTTCCTGCCGTCGCCATCGGAATCGAATTCGGTCTCGACCCACAGCTCCTGCC
>JBDSPG010000021.1:0-9175 GCA_039912685.1 Longimicrobiales bacterium
GGCAACCCCGTCGCGCACTCGCTGTCACCGACATTCCAGTCTGCAGCGTTCACGGCGGCCGGATGCGACGGCATTTACGTCGCACTCAAATGCGATCACTCCGATGTAAAATCGCTGATCCGCGCGCTCGCACACGCCGGCGGTGGCGGCAACGTCACGATCCCGCACAAGGAGAAGGCCGCGGAAGCCATCGATGTTCCGAGTGACGCCGTCCTGCGCACCGGTGCGTGCAACACGTTCTGGCTGGAAAATGGGCGCGTGCATGGCGACAACACCGATGTCGAAGGCGTGCGTGCCGCGCTGCGTCATGTCGATGCGAAGGTGACTGGCGGCTGTGCACTCGTACTCGGTGCCGGCGGCGCCGCGAGCGCAGTCCTCTGCGCATTGATGGACGCCGGCATCACCCGCATCGACCTGCGCAACCGCTCTTTCGATCGAGCCGAAGCGCTGCGTCGCCGTGTTGATCCCGAGCGCAACGTCGTGCGCTTGGTCGCGGAGTCCGATGACATCACGGACCGCCGCTATGACATCATCCTGAATGCGACGTCACTGGGACGCGCGGATTCCGACGCATTGCCGCTCGACCTGTCGATTGTGCAAGCGCCTGGAGCCGTGATCGACGTGGTCTATCGCACTGGCGGGACTGCATTCGTGAAGGACGCGCTCGCCCGCGGGATTCCAGCGGTCGATGGACGGGAGATGTTGCTTGCGCAGGGTGCTGCTGCGTTTGAATTGTGGTGGAAGCAGCCCGCGCCGCTCGATGTGATGAGGGCTACGCTCGGACTATAGCTCTTCGTCGTGGCGCTTCGGTGAGAGTTTCACACGAAGTTCACGAAGCGGTACGGAACGGTTCACGAAGGTGGGTCGTCGAGTAACGCCGCCCGCCAGACGAAGTCAATGCGATCCCCCGGCTGGCCGCAATGAAAAGAAAAACGTAGTGAACCTTTCCGTGCTCCTTAGTGCACTTCGTGTGAAACTCCCGAAAGCCGCACGTTCGTTGTAAAGCGTTAACGGTGTGAATGCGACCCATGCAGCCGCTTAACCAGTTTGTTGTGATGCTCCACAAGCCAGTCCCTGAACCCCTGTCGGCTCTCCGGCGGCAGCGCCTGCTCCAGTCGCTCATGTGCCCGCGCTGCACTCGCGCGCAATGAATCCGCGCCCAATTCGGATGCCGCCGCAATGTCGGGCTCGATGCTGTCGAGCAGCGCACGCATGCGCGCTTCATCTGAAGCATTCAACCGCAGGTGATCCGACAGTTCGCCGGCGGTGAGCTGCATGTCGGCGTGCTGCGAAGGGTTCAGCCACATCCGGTCCACGGATGCACCCGTGAGTCCACCTGCGATGAACAGCAATGCAGCGGCTGCAGCGGCCTTACGCCGACCTCGGTTCGTCGTTCCATCCATTGTCATTCGTCCTGCATCAAGGGTCGCAGCGCCGCTCAGCGCGGTACCGCCTGGTATGCCATCAGTGCGAGCACTGGATCTGCTTCGATTCCGAATGATGTCCACAGTGTCGCAGGCTTTCCATCAGTGGCGATCATGTCGAGCGCTACGTCCGGTTGCCGCGCAGTCGTTGGCGCGACCGCCGGTCGTATCACCAGCAACAGTGTTGCGGCAATCGCGAGCACTGCGGCCGCACCGGTCCACCATGTTCCGAGCGTGTCCACCCATGGGAGGTCGTCATTGCGTTCGTCCGACAGCGATCGCAATGCTGGTTCGGCCTGCATCATGATGTTGTTGCGTAGCGCATCCCATGATGGATCGTCGTGCGCCGCTGCCGGTGCAGGGAGCCACTCCGCAGGAAGCGGCGGCTCGACGATGTGCTCGGATTCGTTTTCCATCAGCTTCCCGTCGCCGTGTTGTCGTAGACTTTTGCCAGACTGTTGCGTAGCGCGCGTCGTGCATGGTGCACGTGTGATCGCACTGTGCCCGTTGTCAGTCCCATGAGATGGGCGATCTCCGCCGTCGTGTATCCATCCACGTCATGCAGGCGAAACGCAGTGCGCTGCTGTTCAGGCAGATTTGCGGCCGCCTCATCAACGTGCCGTCGCACTTCGCTTCGTTGTGTCAGTACTTCCGGACTCGCGCCCGTCGCAGCGGGTTCGATGGCCGGCATTGGTTCCATGCGACGTAACGCATTGCTGCTCAGCCTGCGTCGCGCCGCGTTCCGTGCAACTTCGTAGAGCCACGGTGCGAACGGCCGCGTCGTATCATAGCTCGCTAAACTTCCGATCGCGCGCATGAACGTCTCCTGTACTACGTCCTCGACATCCGCAGCGATCGTCATGTAGGACGCGCACACCGCGTGGATCGGACGCAGATATCTGCGGACGAGCAGGTCGAGCGCGTCCCGGTCGCCGTGCTGCACGCGTTGTGCGAGCAGCTCATCACTCGGTCCGCCGGGACCGCGCCCGCCTTCATCCACGCCGCTCGAATCGCGTCCTATGCGTCACCCTTCAGTTCGATCCATGCGAAGGATGATGACTCGCCATGCACGCCTGCATTGCCGCGGACGCGTCGCCACTAGCGTGCATCGTCGCAGCACTGCCATGCATCGTGGATGCGCCGTGCGACGGCGCACCATGTCCGTCGATGAACTTGTGGATGGCATCAACCGCCTTCGAGTTGGTGGAGGCGAACGTGAGCTCCGCACCCGTCGGTAACTCGCCATACGAATACGTGATCGACGAACGCAACGCCGCCACGGCATCGAGTCCCGGCGCGCAACGCAGCTGCTCCGCCGTCAACTTGCCTGCAGCCAGCAGCAGCGAGAACTCACGCAGATGCTCGCGCACCATCCGTGTGGACGCCGTATCGTTCTTTCCAGCCTGCAGCTCGATCCGACCGCCATTCGCCAGCGATACCAGTTTGTGGGACGGCGGCACATGGCCTTGTGTCCCATGCTGCGCCGAGACCGGCGCCGAGATCAGCGCCGCCGCGCTCGCCGCAACAAATGCCAGGGTATATCGCTTCATCGTTCCCTCATAGTTCATGGTTGATCCTTCGCTCACAACCACCACTACTCATAGCTGGGTCAATTCGTTGAATGGGGCCCTTCGTCGGCGGGTTTCACACGAAAAGGTTCACGAAGGTGTGTCGGTAGCTGCGATTCCTCTACCGGCCGCCAATCAAAAAACATGGTGCACCTTATCCGTACCCCTTCGTGCACTTCGTGTGAAACTCCCGACAGCCGCAAAGATGTCCGTTCCTGCCATGTAAGCCCAGCCAAAACCCTAGACATTCAAGACATGCTGGCAGCCCTTATCGACCTCATCCTCGCCCCAACCTGCCTCGGCTGCGACTCCCTCATAAACCCCGGTGATACCGCGAGGTTAGTCTGCAGGAGATGCCGCTCCCTCATCCGCCCTCTCCCGAGCCCCTCATGCCCGCGATGCGGCGCCCCGAGACTCGCCACAGGAAGAACCCAGGAGCACACCTGCCCCGAGTGCGAAGCATGGCCGGAGAAGATCAGATTCGCCCGTTCCGCGTGCCTCCTTCACCCGCCCGCGGATCGTCTCGTCCATCAGCTCAAGTACCGCGGCTGGCATGTGCTCGCCGCGCCGATGGCCGAGCGGATGACCCTCATCGATATGCCTGATGATAAGGACCATGTGCCCCGAACTTGCATTGCCGTTCCCACGACCCGGCAGCGCATGCGCGAGCGCGGTTATAATCAGGCGGATCTGTTGGCGCAGGCGTATGCGAAGAACACAGGCCTCACACACGCTGACTGGCTAGTACGGACGGGCGCGCGAGGCACGCAGACCACCTTGCAGCCTGCCGCGCGCGCGGCTAACGTGGCGGGCGCGTTCGCTCTGGTCCGTGGCGCCCATGAGGTCGTCCGCAACGCGCATGTTCTGCTCGTCGACGATGTGCTGACGACAGGTGCAACCGCTGCCGAGTGTGCCAGCACCCTCGGAGCGGCCGGTGCCTGTTGCGTCTCGATTCTGACGTTTGCCCGCGCGCTCGATGCGCGCCGGCTCATACAAACATGATGGGAGCTACATGGCCGACAAAAGCAGCAATAAAACGAAAGTCGCCGTCAACGGATTCGGCCGCATCGGTCGCAACATTCTCCGTGCATCAAAGAAAAAGGGCGCGAACTTCGATTTCGTCGCAGTCAATGACCTGACGGACAACGCGACACTCGCGCACCTCCTGAAGTACGACTCCGTCCACGGCCCGTATCCCGGCACCGTCGAACTCGCCGAAGGCGGCCTGCTCGTCGATGGAGACCTGATCCGTGTCACCAGTGAGAAGGACCCGGCGAACCTGCCGTGGAAGGACCTCGGTGTCGACATCGTCTTCGAGGCCACCGGCCACTTCACGGACGGCCCGAAGGCCGCCGCTCACATCAAGGCAGGCGCGAAGAAGGTCATTATCACCGCGCCGGCAAAGGGCGAGGACATCACGGTGGCGATGGGCGTGAACGCCGATAAGTATGACCCGGCCGTCCACCACATCATCAGCAACGCCAGCTGCACCACGAACTGCCTGGCGCCGGTAGTGAAGGTGATCCTCGAGGAGTTCGGCTTCGTGCGCGGCCTGATGATGACTGTCCACTCCTATACCAATGACCAGAACATCCTCGACCTGCCCCATAAGGACCTGCGCCGCGCCCGCGCGGCCGCGATGTCCATGATCCCGACCACCACCGGCGCAGCCAAGGCAACCTCGCTCGTACTCCCCGCCGTCAAAGGGAAGATCGATGGAGTGTCCATCCGCGTGCCGACCCCGGACGTCTCGATCGTCGACCTGACCGCCGAGGTCGAAAAGGACGTCACCATCGAGATGATCAATGACGCGTTCAAGAAACGCGCAGCCGGCGATCTCAAGGGGATCCTTGGTGTATCGAATGAGCCCCTCGTCAGTATCGACTACATCGGAAACCCGAACAGCTCGACCGTGGACCTGCTTTCCACCATGGTCGTAGGGAACCGGATGATCAAGGTGATGTCGTGGTATGACAACGAATGGGGCTACTCGATGCGCTGTGTGGACCTGGCCGAACTGCTCGCGTCCAAGTTCTGAGCATCGGTTGCAGCTTGTCCGACCTGACGTCGCATATATAGTTGTTGAAACGTTTTAATAGCTGTACATTGAAGTAAAGTGTGAAGCACCTGGCCGGCACATGCGTCGCCGCAAGTTCATTGACGCGTACGCCGCGCGGAATTACATATGAGCAGTGGGCCGTACGGTCCAGCGGCGCGTGGCGCGTGGCGCATGCGAAGCCTGGCAGTCGCACGGAGGAGTTGATGATGACCGTAACAGCACGACCCCAGCAGTCCGGCACGTATCGGTGCCCCGTATGCGGGCATCGGGACGAGGTCAACCTGGATGCGGAGGGCGGCAGCCGCATCCTCACGTGCAGCTACTGCGAAACCGCGCTGGAGGTATCCGCACGCGGGCCGGATTCCGTACGCTTCTCGGTCCAAGTGGCCGAGGAACCGAGCGGCGACTGATCGCGACCCTGTTCGGATACACTTCACGTTCGGGCGGCCACGGCGCTTCACGGCTCCGTGGCCGCTCTGCATCATGACCCACCAGGCCGCCAACCCCGAATCCGATCCGCTCGAGTCCGCCATGCGCGCGTTGTGCGCCATCGGGAATACAGCGCCTCGGAGCCATTATACGAAACTCGAAACCGGCGTCATCCACCACCTCGAGCTCCAATCCACCGACAGCCAGGCCGAAATCTCTGTCAACGGCCAAGCCGAAAACCGAACTCCGATTGTCCTCCTGCACGGAGCCGGCGGCGGAGCGGCCAACTGGTACCGCCTCTTCGCACCCCTCTCCCTGAACCACCGGGTTCTTGCCCCAGACCTGCCCGGTTTCGGCCTCTCAGACCCGATTACCCTCGAGCCGCCGCTGGGCCGTCAGACCGCGCACATCGTCGCGCGATGGCTCGATGCGCATGGCCTCGATCGCGTGCACCTGATCGGCACGTCATTCGGAGGGCTGGCCGCGCTCCGCTTCGCCGAGCATTTTCCCGCGCGAGTGGAACGGCTGGCGGTGATCGACCCGGCCGGCGCTGGCCCCGAAGTGACCAGGCTGGCCGGCCTCGCCCACTCCATGTTCGCACCGCTGATCCTGTCGCCGAGCCGGCGCGGTACCCGCTGGGTGCTCCGCAACCTGCTCGTGCGCAGACGGCTCGACCGCCGTGAGGAAGCGGCACTCGTAGAATACCTGTATCAATCGGCGAAACGCGCGGGCCCGCGATTCATGGTCCACGCATTGCGCAGGTTCACCGAGCGCGGATCGCAGGCCGAGCAGCCGTCCGCGGCGGAGCTCGCGCGAGTCGAGGCGAGGACACTCGTCGTGTGGGGCAGGCGCGATAAGTTTTTTCCAGCTTCGCATGCGACGGCATTGCGGCAGCGACTACCGGATGCGCGGGACGTCCTGCTCGATTCGGGACATTCTCCAAACTGGGAAGCACCCGACCTGCTGGTCGATGCGCTTCGTGACTTTCTGAAGGACTGAGATGGACAAGAAGACAATCAAGGATCTGCCGGAGGAATCGCTACGCGGGAAGACTGTGCTCGTGCGCGTCGATTACAACGTGCCACTCGATAACGGCCGCATCGATGATGACACGCGCATCACCGCGACACAGCCGACGCTGAAGTATCTGCTCGGTCACGGCGCCGCGATTATCCTCGTGTCGCATCTGGGGCGCCCCAAGGGCAAGCCCAACGCCGACATGAGTCTCGCTCCCGTCGCAGAGAGACTTTCCGAGCTGCTCGGTGTAAAGGTTGCCTTCGCAGGCGATCTTGATGGCGCCGAGTCCGCGAAGGCACGGAAGGCATTGAAGCCGGGTGACGTTCTGCTGCTCGAGAACGCGCGTTTCCTGCCCGGTGAAGAAGATAACGATGCAGAGTTGAGCGACGCGCTCGCGGACATGGCCGACATCTATGTGAATGATGCGTTCGGCACGGCGCACCGCGCGCATGCGAGCACCGAGGGCGTTGCTGTTGCAATGAAGCGGAACGGCAAGCCCGCCGTCGCAGGATTTCTCATCGAAAAGGAGCTGCGCTTTCTTGGCGGCGCGCTCTCGAACCCGGAGCGTCCGTTCACCGCGATACTCGGCGGTGCGAAGATTTCCGGCAAGATCGATGTGATCGAGAAGCTGCTGCCGCAGGTCGAGTATCTGCTGATCGGCGGTGCAATGGCGAACACGTTCTTCCGTGCACTCGGATTGTCCACGGGGAAGAGTCTCGTCGAAGAGGATCGCATCGACATGGCGCGTCAGCTGCTCGAGCGCGCCGGTCCGAAGATCGTGCTGCCTGTGGATTGTGTCGTCGCAGGTGAACCGAAAGGCGGACTGCGCACGTTTCTGGTTGATCGCGATGCAATTCCGCCCGAGGGCGGTGTGTATGACATTGGACCGAAGAGTGTGGCCACGTTCCGCGATTTCATTGAACGCTCGTGCACGATATTGTGGAACGGACCGATGGGCATGTTCGAGGTGGAGGAATACGCCGAAGGCACGACAGGCGTTGCACTCGCGGTTGTTGATGCGACGGCATCCGGCGCCACGACCATCATCGGCGGCGGCGACACCGCATCCGCAATCGAGCACGCAGGACTTGCTGACAAGGTCACACACGTTTCGACCGGTGGCGGTGCGTCGCTGGAATTTCTCGAGGGACGCGCACTCCCCGGCATTGACATCCTGGACGACAAGGAACCGGCATGAGCGAGAGCACACGGCAGGTCGTGATCGCGGGCAACTGGAAGATGCACTACGGACCGATCGAAGCGAACACATACGTGCGGTCATTCGTCAAACTGCTCAAGCCGACCGACCGCACCATCGTTCTGTTTCCGCCCGCAGTCTCCATCGCCGCAACCGCCGAAGCGCTCAGCCGCAATTCCGAGATTCGCGTCGGCGTGCAGAACATCCACTGGGAAGAGAAGGGCGCATTCACCGGTGAAACCGGTGCGCGCATGGCCGTGAGCGCCGGCGCATCATACGCACTGTGCGGACACTCCGAGCGCAGGAAACTCTTCGGCGATACCGATGAACAAGTCGGGAAGAAGGCGGGCGCCGCGTATCGTCACGGCCTGCAGCCCATTATCTGCGTTGGGGAGACACTCGAGGAACGCAAGAAGGGCGAAGTCGATGCAGTGCTGCTGCGTCAGTTGACTGCAGCACTCGCCGCCGTCCGCCCCGAAGCATTACTCATGCTCGCGTATGAGCCCGTGTGGGCCATCGGTACCGGACAGAATGCCACGCCGGAAGATGCGGCGAAAGCGCACGCGTTCCTGCGCGAATGTCTTGCTGAATTGCGTTCAGCTGCGATCGCGGAGTCGACATCGATTCTGTACGGCGGATCCGTGAAGCCGGAGAATGCCGGGCAGCTGCTGGGCGCAGGGGGTGTGGATGGATTGCTGGTCGGCGGCGCGAGTCTGGAGGCGGAGTCCTTCGCTCGGATTTGTACTGCGGTGCCGGTTGCGCCTTTGCCGCCCGAGGAGAAATAACTTTACAACGGATTGTTTCGCACGAAGGGCACGAAGAAGCACGAAGGGGTCGTCGAGAACCGCAGGGATCTCGACGGCCCCGTTTTTATTTTATCTGTACCGTTGTAGGGCGCGCGGTACGCATCCTGCCTCTTGTGAGCGTGCTCGCAACACTCGAACTCGACGGAGGCATCATGGCGCAGAAGCGGGAAAAGATCGAGCCGCATGAAGGCGACTCGCGTTTCATCCGACGCGACGAAGAGGGTCGATTCACCGAGGATCAGGTAGACGTCGGCCGGTCATTGTCGCAGGATCAGAAGCGCGAAGCGGCTACCGAATCGAAGCCGGGGCAGGGAGATCGCGGCGATCGGAAGTCGTTCAAGTAATCAGCCTCGCCGCTACCTCACCGATGTGTCTCATCTGGTCTTCCCTCCGCCGCGCCCAATTCCGGAGGCGGAATGCGTTCGCCAGCAGCACACTTGCGCTGCTTGCGCCCATGATCCATGGCAGGAAAACCGCGTCCGATCCGCCCCACAAACCGAATGACGTAAATCCGGCAATGCCGAGGACTCCGATGATCGCAGCGATGACGTTCGTCTCGCTCGCACCGCTTTTCACTGTCCCCATGCGCAGTCGAAATGCACCATCGGCGGGCTCGACGCACGCGCGCAGGTTGCCGTTCCTCCATTCGCGAAGGCCGTGCTCAGACGTGACTT
>JBDSPG010000203.1:0-4202 GCA_039912685.1 Longimicrobiales bacterium
CGTTTACGAATCCGCCGGGTCACCGCGCCCAGTTGCTGGCCGCATTGGACATGGTGGTGCGCGAGGCGGTGCTGCGTCACGAGGAAAAGGCGAGCGGGCAGGTGTCGATGTTCGACATGGGTGGACCGGCCATGGACGACGGGCCGCGTCCCGATCCGGTATTGCCCGAGCTGCCTCGCTGGTCCGAGAGCGAGCGACTGGCGAGGGAGAAGGAGATCCTGGGATTCTTCATCAGCGGCCACCCGCTGGAGCGGTTCCGGGACGAGGTCCGGGTGTTCGAGCAGGTGAATACCACGACGCTGAAGCAGTTCCGGGACCAGAAGATCGAGCTGGCGTGTGTGGTGACGTCTCTGGCGAGGCAGATCTCGAAGCGCAACGGCGCGGAATGGGGCCGTATCATGATCGAGGACTTCCACGGCACGGCCACGGTCCTCGCATTCGGGGACGTATGGGACCAATATCACGACATCCTGACGCAGGACGCGGCGGTGCTGATCCGCGGGAGCGTCTCGGGCCGGGACCGGGACGAGGATGCGCCACCGATCTTCCTGGACAGCGTTGCAAAGCTGGAAACGTTGCGGCATACGGGCTCGCTGGCGCTGGAACTGCGGCTGGAATCGGACTCGATGGAGCAGGCATTGAGTGAGGCGACGGTGGTGCTCCGGTCCCATCCCGGGCCGGCCCCGCTGTTCGTGTCGGTATCGGAGACGCGGAACGGGATAACCCGTGATGGGGTGCGCTTGAAGTCGCGGAGTATTACTGTCGCACCGAACGATGCGCTGCTGGCGGAGCTCCGGGAGCTCTTCGGCGCGGAACGGATCCGGCTGGTCCGGTCATAGGGGGCGGGAGAATTGACGAAACCAACGAAGCAGACGAAAGCCGACATCCAGCTCGACATACAGGACCTGGAGCAGCAGGTCGAGCGGCTCCAGGAGGTTTCGCGTCAGCACGGCCTGAACGTGGACAAGGAGCTCGCGGGCTTGGAGGACAAGCTCGCGCAGCTCAGGCAGGATGCGTACGACAGTCTTTCGGCGATCGAGCGCGTGCAGCTGGCGCGCCATCCGAAGCGGCCGTTCACGCTCGACTACGTCGAACGCACGTTCACCGACTTCATTGAGCTGCATGGCGATCGCGCGTATCGCGATGATGAAGCGATCGTTGGCGGCTGGGCGCGTCTCGATGGTGAAAGTGTCATGGTCATCGGCCACCAGAAGGGCCGTGACATGAAGGAAAATATGCGACGGAATTTCGGGATGGCCCATCCGGAAGGCTATCGCAAAGCGCTGCGTCTCATGCAGCAGGCGGAAAAATTCGGTCGCCCGATCATCACGCTGATCGACACACCCGGAGCGTATCCGGGCATTGGCGCGGAGGAGCGAGGCCAGGCGGAAGCGATTGCGCGCAACCTGCGCGAGATGGCGCGACTGCGCGTGCCGGTCATTGCAGTTGTGATCGGTGAGGGTGGCAGTGGCGGTGCACTTGCACTCGGTGTCGCCGATCGCGTGCTGATGCTCGAGAACGCAGTGTACAGTGTGATCACGCCGGAAGGTTGTGCCGCGATTCTGTGGAAGACGGCGACGGCGAAGGACAAGGCGGCGGAAGCGCTGCGCGTAACCGCACCGGACCTGCTCGACCTCGGCATTGTCGATGCCGTGATTCCCGAGCCTGCGGGCGGTGCACACAATGACTGGGATGCGACGGCGGACTCGCTTCGTCTGGCGCTGGTCGGTCATCTGTCGGAATTGAAGACGAAGGATTCGGACACTCTGCGGCGCGAGCGCTGGGAGAAGTTCGAGAGTATGGGAGCGTACCGCGTAGTTTAATTCATTCGCGAAGGAGGGCCGTCGATGGCCCAGATCATAGAAGTCGCATTCAAGGGAAACCGCCGGGAATATTTCACGTCAGAGATCGAAGCCATTGATCTGTCCGACTACGTGGTGGTCGAGGCGGATCGCGGCGAGGATCTCGGTCGTGTAACGGCGGCAGGTTCGATTGCCGAACGGAAGTGCGCGGGCTGCAACACGGGCTGCGCAGCACCGGTTCCGGTGATGCGCGTGACGCGCGTCGCGGTGCGTGATGAAGTGCAGCGTGCGATCGACCTGCGTGCTGATGAACCGCGAGTGCGACGCATTGCGCGCGAAAAAGTCGTGCAGCACGGTCTGAAGATGAAGGTGAGTGAAGCGGAATGGCAGTTCGACCGCAACAAGCTCACGATCTTCTTCACGGCTGAGAAGCGGGTCGACTTCCGCGAGCTCGTGCGTGATCTGGCGCGCACGTTCCGCACGCGCATCGAGCTCAAACAGATCGGTGTCCGTGACGAGTCCGCGTTGCTCGGCGGTGTCGGCCGGTGCGGCCGCGAATTGTGCTGCTCGACATGGTTGCGCGAGCTCAAGCCCGTCTCGCTGCAGCTCGCCAAGGATCAGCGTCTCTCCCTCAATCCTGCTCAGATCTCCGGCTGCTGCGGTCGTCTCATGTGCTGCCTGACGTACGAGCACGACTCGTATGTCGCAGCACGCAAGCGCTTTCCTCGCGAAGGCAAAGTACTGACGACATCGCGCGGCAGGGAGAAGGTCATCAGCGTCGACATCTGGCGTGACCGCGTGCTGCTGAAGGATGAAGATGGCAATCGTCGCACGGCGGAGCTCGATGAGCTGAAGCGCGAGGTGTCGGGTGCATTCACGGGCGGCGACAGCGGCGGACGCGAACGTGATGAACCTACCGCGGCGCATGATCGGGGCGGGGACGGCGGGAGGCTTCTCGAGTGAGCGACAAGATCACGTATCTGACGGCCGCGATCGATTACGCGAACGGCCCGCCGCACATGGGCCATGCGATCGAGAAAATCGGTGTCGATGTCATGGCGCGGTACTGCCGCCTGCGAGGCGAAGATGTGTATCTGCTGCTCGGCATGGATGAACATGGCCTGAAGGTGATGCAGAGCGCGGAGTCCGTCGGCATATCGCCGCAGGAGTTCGTGGATGACATCGCGAACACGTTTCAGACCACGTGGACGGAGCTCGGCATCAGCAATGATGATTTCATCCGCACCACACAGTCGCGCCACCGGATCGCCGTCGAGGAAATGATCAGCCGCATGCAGGCGGCCGGCGACATCTATCGCGGCAAATATTCCGGTTATTACTGCGTCGGCTGCGAAGCGTTCAAGCGCGATGATGAGCTGGTGCGTGATGGCGACATTGTGCGCTGTCCCCTGCATCCGTCGCGCGACGCGCAGTGGACGGAGGAAGAGAACTGGTTCTTCCGGCTGTCACGCTATCAACAGCAGTTGCTCGATCTGTTCGATGCGCGGCCGGACTTTCTGCAGCCTGACAGCCGTCGTAATGAAGTTCGTAACGTCATCGAGGCGGGCCTCGAGGACATTTCTGTCTCTCGTGCGCGCTTGCCATGGGGCATTCCGTGGCCCGGCGATACCGACCACACGGTATATGTCTGGATCGATGCACTGACGAACTACCTGTCAGCAGTCGGATTTCCCGATGACTCGTACCTGAGGTACTGGCCGGCGGATGTTCATGTCATCGGCAAGGATATCACGCGATTCCACTGCGTGTACTGGCCGGCGATGCTGATGAGCGCCGGCGTCGAGCTGCCGCGCACGGTGTGGGCCCATGGGTTTGTCGCGATCGACGGGATGAAGATCTCCAAGTCGGAGGGCGTCACGCTCGAGCTGAGCGATGTTGTCCAACGACACGGCGTCGATGCGTTCCGTTACTACATGCTGCGTGATGTGCCGTGGAACGGCGACGGTGTTTTCTCGCTCGACCGGTTCGACGAACGCTACAACGCGGAGCTCGCGAACAATCTCGGAAATCTCGCGAACCGCGCGATATCGATGATCGAACGGTATCGCGAAGGTGTCGTGCCCGCGGGTTCATCAGCAGAGATGGATGGTGTGCTCGCTGCTTCGATCGCGAAATATCGTGCTGCGATGGATGCCAACCTGCTGCACCAGGGGATTGGTGCGGCGATCGAGCTGGCATCGCTCGGGAACGGGTACGTGGAGACGCGGGCGCCGTGGAAGGCGGCGAAGGATCCTTCGCAGGCTGGGCATTTGGACGAAACTTTGAACGCGCTGGCGCGGTGTGTGGCGATGCTGGCGGTCATGCTCGAGCCGTTCATGCCGATGAAGATGAGCTCGTTGCGGGCGGGGCTGGGGGTAGGGGCCTCGGAAGGGCTGGGGG
>JBDSPG010000229.1:0-9421 GCA_039912685.1 Longimicrobiales bacterium
CCCTTGCCCGCGAGAAGCACGATGTCATCCGGACCAGCGATCGAGAGTGCGTGCGCAATCGCACGGCGGCGATCAGTGATGCGCTCGTAGCCCGATGTCATTCCGGCAACAATATCGTCGATGATCGAGTCGGGATCTTCCGTCCGCGGATTGTCCGAAGTAACGATCGCGATGTCGGCGCCCTGCTGCGCAATCGCACCCATCTGCGGACGCTTGCCCTTGTCGCGATCACCGCCAGCACCGAACACGACGATGGTCCGGCCATCGGTGAGCGAGCGCAGCGTGGTAAGCACGCGCTCCAGCGCATCGGGGGTGTGTGCGTAATCGCGCAGCACCGGGCACGGCGTGTCCGCGATGCGCTCGAGGCGGCCGGGCACCTGCGGCAGATTGTTCAGCGAACGACCTACATCCGCGGGCGAATGGCCGAGCGCGATGCATGCCGTGGCCGCACCCAGTGCGTTGTGCACGTTGAAGTCACCGAGCAGCGGGAGTGTCACGGTGACTGCCGAGTCATGCGTGCGCAGCGTGAACTCGGAGCCGAAGCCGCCCATGCGCAGACCCTCGCACCGCACATCAGCATCCGGCGCAATACCGAACGTGAGAGCGCGGGGCGCCTCCCCAGCCAGGCCGGTCCAAGCGGCATCGTCTGCGTTGATGACCGCGCAGCCATTCGCACGCAGGAGGCGGATCAGTGAGCGCTTCGCCGCGAGATACGTCTCCAGAGTGCCGTGATAGTCGAGGTGATCGCGTGTCAGGTTTGTGAACACTGCGACATCGAAGCGCAGCGAGCTCACGCGTCCCTGGTCGAGCGCGTGCGATGATACTTCCATCGCGACTGCCTTGACGCCGCGATCGACAAACACGCGTAGTGTGCGCGCGAGCTGAACCGGTCCCGGGGTGGTCAGACTCTCGCTGCCGGGCAGGAGCTCACCGTTCTCCAGGATCGCGCCGAGCGTGCCGATCGATGCGGCCGGCGCAGTCGCGGACAGCAGGTGGCGCAGCATCCACACGGTTGTGGTCTTGCCGTTCGTTCCTGTAACACCCGCAAGTGCGAGCGCATCGCGCGGTTCCCCGTAGATCAGCTCGGCCGCACTCGCTGCGGCGCGCCGGCCGTCACGCACGAGCAGCTGTGGAATCGCGGCATCGGTCAGTCGTTCGACGATAGCAGCGGCAGCACCGGCCTCTGCAACGGATCCGAGCATGTCGTGCGCGTCGATGGCGTTGCCCTTCCACGCGCAGAACAGATCGCCTGCGGTGGCCTCGCGGCTGTCATCGGAGATGCCGCTGAGCATAACGTCGCCTACATGCGACTGCAGCAGCATGCCTTCACTCTCGAGACGAGCCGCGACTGCAGACAGCAGCACCGGCTGCAAGACGCTCACCTGATGCGCCGCGCTCACTGCGCAGCTCCCGTCAGGTGCACGACCTGACCGCGCATCAGCGCAGATCCCGGCAGCGGCAGCGTCGACTGGACGGAGCCCTTGCCCGTTACACTCACGCGGAACCCGGCCGCATGCAGTGCGCGAACTGCATCGCGCATTGCGAGGCCCATGGTCTCCGGAACCTGCAGACCGTTCACATCGACCGCCTTGGCAGCCGGCCTGGACAATGTCAGCACCGCAGCGCCGCGAACGGTTTCGTTGCGGGAGCGCGGCGCGAATGTCGAGGCGGATGCGAGACGGATCGCGCCTGCATCCGGCAGTTCCGGCGCACGCGTCGCCATCATGCTGCGGTCGAGCGGTGAGCTCATAGCCGCCAACGCCGCTTCCAGCGCCAACCTGATCACGGGCGCCGCGACGAGGCCACCATAAATTTCCGTCTGCGGCTCGTCCAGTTTCACCAGAAACACGAGCTGCGGATCCTCAGCCGGGAAAAATCCGGCAAAGGAGGAGGTGTACGCGCCGACCTTGTAACGGCCGTTCTCCGCAATGCGCGCCGTGCCGGTCTTACCTGCGACATCATAGGTGCCGACCGCTGCCTGCGTGCCCGTGCCATCCGCCACAACGTCGAGAAGCACTCCACGCAGCTGTGCCGCAACCGCTGCACTGGCGGCGCGGCGCACTGTGCGCGGCGCGAAGCTGCGCTCGACATGACCATCGCGTGCGCGTACTTCGCGGATCAGGCGCGGCTCGAGCAACAGGCCGCCGTTCGCAAGAGCGCCGTATGCCATGGCGATCTGCAGCGGTGTGACGCCGATCTCGTAGCCAATGGCGAGGCTGGCATTCGACATGCGCGACCACGAGCGCGGACGCGCGAGCATGCCGCCTGACTCACTCGGATACGCGACACCGGTCGGCGAACCGAAGCCGAAATTACGCAGATTCGTATACTGTTCTTCCGGATACAGGCGAGTCGCGACTTTCGCGATGCCGATGTTCGACGACACGCGCAACGCATCGCCCAGCGTCAGCCAGCCGTGTGGGTGCGTATCCGTCAGCCTGCGCCCGTTCACCTGGTATGCACCGTTCTCGGCAAACACGCTGTCCGCCAGGGTTGCCCGCTTGTTGTTCAGCAGTGCGGCAACCGTGAACGGCTTCAGTGTCGATCCGGGCTCGTAGGTTTCCGTTACGGCGCGCCATGTCGCTGCGCGCGTTGCGCTCTTGCGGCTCACTGCGGCCAGGATCTCACCCGTGCGCGGATCGGCAAGCAGGATCTCGCCGCCGGCGGCGCGTGTGCTGTCGATCGACTGCGCCAGGGCTGCTTCGGCGATCTCCTGCAAGCCCGCATCGATAGTCAGGTAGACATCGCGGCCGGGAACCGGCTGCACAGTGCGCAGCATGGCGCCCGGCAGCACGCGACCGTGTGAATCACGACGCACCGTCGCCTGCCCTGCCGTGCCCTTCAATACCGAATCCATCTCCAGCTCGATGCCGCCGGACGGATGGCCGTCTTCACTTACCGCGCCGAGCAGCTCGAGTGCGAGCGTGCCATGCGGATAGAAACGCTGTGACACCGCGGACACATACACACCCGCGACGTTCCGCATCGCGCCGTTCATACGCGAATCGAAACGGCCGGGCAGCACGACCCATTTGCGGTCCTGATTCAACATCCGACGAACGTCGCCATCGCTGAAGCCGCCGACGTCACGCAACACGCTCGACACGTGCTCGGCATTCTTGATTTCGCGAGGCGCGATGGAGACCTGGAAACGCTCGTGCGTTCCGGCGAGCGGGACACCGTTGCGGTCGTAAATCATTCCTCGCGCTGGCTCGAGCGCGACTGTGTCGCCGTGAATCTCGTCCGCACGGACCTGCCATTTCCCGGACTGCAGGATCTGGATCTGCGCCTGCCGGCCAATGACGATGCAGACGACGACCATCATCGACGCGAGCATCAGACGACGGCGCCCTGCCGGGGCCTGCATGGTCTCCGCCATCAGCGCACCGCCATGGCGATGCGCGGTGCCGCGCGGCCGTCACGATCCGACGTCTGTGCCGGAAGCTGCAGAATCACGATCTCGCTGCCGGTCGGCACATGCAGCCCCAGCCGTGCTCCGGCAGTTGCAACCACGCGGTTGCGGCTCTCCAACAGCTGAATCTCACGCACGAGTGATGCACGGGACGATTCAAGCATCACGTGCTCCGAACGTGCCGCATCAAGGGCTCGCAGCGTCTCGAGTGCGCGGCTCTGGCGCCATACCACCAGGCTCAGCGATGCGAAGAAGAGCGCGCATGCGATCGCCGTGCGGATCATGCCATGACCCTTCATCACGCCGCCTTCCGCCATGCGCGCATGCGCACGCTGCGCGAGCGTACATTGCGCGACACTTCATCCGGCGATGGCGACAGCGGGCGCTTCGTCAGCGTTTCGCCGAGTGCATGGCCGCGGCACACGCACACTGGCAGCTCCGGCGGGCAGATGCATGAGCGGCTCCACTCGCGGAATGCATCCTTCACGCGACGGTCTTCGAGCGAGTGATACGAAAGCACGACAAGGACGCCGTCTTCGCCGAGATGTTCGCGCAACGCTTCCAGCGCACGCTCGAGAACCGAAAGTTCCTCATTCACCGCAATGCGCAGAGCCTGGAAGATGCGCGCCTTGTCCTGCGCTTCCAGGCGCGATCCCAGGGAACGCTCCATGGCGGACGTAAGGTCGTCGCTCGTATCGAATGGTTTGATCTTGCGTGTACGCACGATCTCGCCCGCGAGACGGCGGGATCGGCGCTCGTCGCCATAATGAAAGAAGAGATCGGCGAGCTCACGCTCACTGAGCTCGTTCAGAAGATCGGCTGCCGTGGGATCCGAAGATGTGGCATCCATGCGCATGTCGAGCGGTGTCCCACTGCGGAAGGAGAAGCCTCGCGACTGCTCATCGATCTGATGCGACGAAATGCCGAGGTCCAGGAGCGCGCCCGCAAGCAGAGACGACAATGCTTCCGCTTCATCAGCGAAGTTGCCGTGAACCAGCGTCACGCGTTCTCCGAACTGCTCGAGCCGACGTTCCGCCACGCCGAGAGCCTCCGTGTCCTGGTCCACCCCGATCACGCACGCAGTCACGCCCGCTTCGAGGATCGCTTTCGTATGGCCGCCGCCGCCCAGTGTGCCGTCGAAATACAGACCACCACGTCCGGGCTTCAGGTATTCAAGGACTTCCTCCACCATCACCGGCGAGTGGTATGCTTCGTCTCTATCCACTAGCGGAAGATCTGCGACGTGTAGTCGCCGAACTGCGCCGCGCTCGCTGTGATCGCCTGCTCGAAGCGGCCAGGATTCCAGATCTCGATTTTGTTGATTGCACCCACCAGCAACGCCTGACCGTCCAGCTCTGCGGACTCGCGCAGGCCCGATGGCACCAGGATCCTGCCCTGCGCGTCAGGAATCACTTCCACCGCGCTCGACATCACCTGCAGGACATAGATCCGGCCATGCTCCGTCTTCATCACCTCCTGAAGACGCTCCTCCACTGCGGCCCACTCTACCTCCGGATACAGCGCCAGCGCGGGGGGGTACGGCTGCACCAGCACGAAACGCTGATCGGCTGCGTCCCGCCGGTATGATGCCGGAAGACTCAGCCTGCCCTTTTCGTCCAACTGATGCAGATAGCTTCCAAGAAACTTTCCGCCTCGCATCGGGGACCGGGTTCCGGCCATTACGCCTCAGTTTTGGAGTGGACCGACGGCTGACTTCCCCACTTTCCCCCACATCTCCCCACCTCGCGCCACCATGATAGGTCGCCTGTCCCACACCGTCAATAGTCTTGTACCACCTTCCACCACGGGGTCGCCCCACTACGCCTAGTTTTCCCCAAATCGCGACACCACTGCGCGTTATCTTCGGTATTTCTTCGCCCCACCAGTGGATAACCGGATCGAATCGGAATTCACTCCCCAGAACGACAAAGAGCGGCCGGGGATTTCTCCCCGGCCGCTCCATTCCAGCAAAAGGCCGCCGGGAGTGGTGCTCCCGGCGGCCTCTTGTCTCCTGACGATGAGCGCTTTACTGCTTGATCACCTGATTCAGGTATGTGATGGACTTGTCGATACCGTTGAGCAGTTGAGCCCGGTTCGACGCGGCCTCTGTGAAGGCACCGGCGCCCTGGAGCAGAGCCTTCGCGCGATTGAACAGCGGAATCGCCTGACGGGCTGCGGCCTTGGAAATGACCCTTGGCGCCTTCGGAATCATTGCGGCACCCTGTGCATAGAGTCCCGAGCCCTGGTAGAAGTTTGCCATGGCGACGGGCTTTTCGGACTTCGCGAGCGCCTTGCCGGCGTTGAGCCACGCATTCTGCGTTGCACCGGACTTCTTGGAGCCTTCGGACACGAGCTGAATGGCGATCTGATCGATCTGATCATCGGACGTTCCCTCAGCGCGTGCCTTGTTGGCAAACGCAACGATTGCATCGAGATCGCCGCTTGCGAGGGCGAGTAGTGCCTTCTGGAAGGACACCTTCAGCGTCGGATCCAGTCGGCCGGCCTTGTCGAGCGCCGCGATGGCTTCGGCCTGGCTGCCGCTGGTGCCGAGTGCAGTTGCGTAGACGACGTACGTCGCCGATGTCACGCTGTCACCGGTCACTGCGCGCGGTCCGAGTGCAATCGCCTTGTTCATCTGGCCGGTCTGCAGATAGGCGGTCAGCATGTAGCGCATCAGGTCATCGTTCTGACGCGGTGTGAGCTTCGCTGCGGGCAGATTCGCGAGCACCTTCTCGTACGACAGCAGTGCCTTTGCATACAGCGCCTTCGCTTCGTTCTTCGCTGCGTCATCGCCTGCCGGGCCACCGGCCTTACCGGCCTTCACAGCTGCGACCATCGTGTAGTCACCGATCGAGCGAATGAGCGCGTAGTTCGCGGTGTCGGCCTTGAGACCGTCTTCCAGGAGACGCGCAGCGCCAAGCGGGTCGCCGGCCTTGTTCAGGTCGTTTGCAATGGTTGCGCGAACCTGATTGTCGTCCGGGTTGAGTTCGAGGTAGTTGTGGAAGTACTTCTGCGACAGCTCGGTCTGTCCAAGCTGTGCTGCAACCACGCCCGCATTGTACATCGCTTCCTGATGCGTGGGCGCGAGTTCCATCAGCTTCTGGTAGGCCGCGAGGCCTTCTTCCTTGCGCTCGAGATTGACGAGTGCAGTCGCGCGGTAGAAGAGCGACGGTGTGGAACGCGGGTTGAGCTCGAGCGCCTGCGAGCACTTGTCGAGTGCTTCCTGCCACTGCTGGCTCTGCGTGTACGTCTGGCATACAGACACGAGTGTGAGCTGGCGCACATACGTCGTGAATTCCTGCACGATGCGGTTCGCGGCATCGACTTCTGTCGCGGCAGTGAACGGCAGGACGTCATAGGAGATCGCTTCTTCCTTCGTGTAGAAGGACGCGCTGACCTTCAAGCCGCCTGCGGGATCCACCTGATAATCACCGCACATCGTGACCTGCGCACCGATGCGCGCCGCCAGCTGGCGGCCGACCGTGCAGTCGAATGATGTCTTCAGGACGTTGAGCTTCTTGAGCTCGAGATCGACATCCTTCGCCGCCATGGCCGTATGCGTGGCCATCTGGCTGATGCCCTTGCGGATGATGTCGGAAGCCTTGACACCAAAGCGCGTCGCCTTCGGATCGGACTTGTTGGCAAGATCCAGTACGATCACGCGGAACTGGCTTCCTCCCGAAGACTGTGTAGACTGTGCCGGGACCTGCGCTGCTGCCGGGGCGGCGATCGCCAGGGAAGCCACGGTGGCGGCGAGGAAGCCAATGGCGGCGAGGCGCCTGTGGTCGAGTAAACGCTGCATCATTCGAACTCCAAAAACCGAAGGGACAGGCAACCGCCGTCGCAAGACGGCTCCATAAACTCATTGCCTGACATGATTTAACCCGAATTGCACAAAATGTTCGCGCAATCGGGGTTGTCCAGTCAGGCGGCGGACGCGTTGGGATTCCGGGGATTCTTCCAGAAGCCGCAGAGGATACGCCGCACCAGTTGAAAGTGCAAGGATCAGACCCCTGAATTTCGCACCCTCCGGAACATGGCTTGCACTGGGAGAATCCCCAGTGTTTAGCAGGTCCATTCAGCGCCACAGGCGGTCAGGTCACCGGGAACATATGAGCGACGCAGGGCAGCATGGTCAGGCAGAAGGCGGACTGGACCGTCGGGCGGGTGAGGGGGCGGCCTTCGAGCGACGTAATACCGCTCTGGCTGGACAGGCACTGAGGGACCGGGCCCAGGCGATTGAGGCTGCGGGGATCCACCGTCGCCATGAAGAGTTGCTGGAGACCGCAGGTTCGGATGGGATCGACGCCGCGTTCGCGGAGCAGATCCATGACCTGGCGGAGGAGGAAGGTCTGGCGCCTGCCTACGCCCTGGCGCTGGTCGCCTCAGGAATAGGAGTCGAAGAGCTGGTGGAACCTGAGAGCGGGGACGACGAGAGCCTGCAGCAATCCCCACCGGACTGGGTTGTCAGCGCGGAGACGAACCCGGCCGCGATCACCCGAGAGCGCAGACTACGCATGAGTATCCGCCGCCTGCGTGGTCACCTGGAGCGCGAAGGGTCAGCGGTGCGCGCTGTGGAGGGCTTCCTCGCGGAGCCCGATGTCGGGCATATTTCTTACTGAAAGCTGCGGTGCGGCGTGCTGTTTGGTGGAGACGAGACGTTCGGTGAAGTCGAGCCGCTCTTCCATGACGTCCAGGCGGCGTACCAAGTGCTCGAGGAGGAGCACCGTCCGAGCTGAATCCGACTCCTGCAGGGGGAGCGGCGCTCGCGGCTGAATCCGCTCTTTTGTCATCGCCTCCAGGAAGGAGCCGAGTTGCTTCGTGAGCGGGCGCAGAATGAGGACGGCGGCCCCGCACATGAACAGTGTAATCGGAATCATGAACTCCACGGCGCGCCTCCAGAATTTCTTCTTGATCAACGTTGACCCGGGCACTACGAGGGGGCTTCCCTCCTGGTTTCACTCCTTACCCAACAGCTTTTACGGAATCAATCGCGGAGGGCGCTGAGGGGCTGAGATACGCTGAGGGATTACCGGTGAACCTCGGCAAATCCGTTCCACCAAAAAAAAATATTTTTTTCATGGCGCGTCAGCCGAGGGCTGGCAGGGGCAGGAAGCCTCCGCGTACCTCCGCACCTCAGCGTCCTCCGCGATTGATTCCGTTCCGTTCAGTTGATTCCGTGAAGCCGTTACCGCACGTTAGAAGACCACACGAAAATGGAGGCATACCTCGATGTTCCGGGATGACGCGCTGGCGGAGAAGGTTGTACTCGTCACTGGAGGCGGCTCAGGTCTGGGCCTGTCGATGGCGAAGCGGTTCGCCAGTCTGGGTGCGCGTGTCGCGATTATCGGCAGGACGCAGGCGAAGCTCGACGCAGCGCTCCTCGAGATCGACGCGGGCGACCGGGCGATGGCATTCGCAGCGGATGTGCGCGATGCCGGAGCCGTCCACGATGCCGTCGCAAGTGTAATTGCCCGATTCGGGCGCATTGATGTGCTCGTCAACAACGCTGCCGGCAACTTCCTCGCTGCGACTGAGGATCTGTCACCCAACGCATTCGACGCGGTCGTCCGAACTGTGCTGTACGGTACGTTCAACATGACGGCGGAAGTGGGCCGTCACATGATCGAGCGCGGCAGTGGTGGTGCGATGCTCAACATTGTCACGACGTACGCGTGGACGGGTTCGGCGTTCGTGGTGCCGTCCGCGGTTTCGAAGGCGGGTGTGCTCGCGTTGACGCGATCGCTCGCAGTGGAGTGGGCGACGTACGGGATTCGCACGAACGCGATTGCGCCGGGACCGTTCCCGACCGAGGGCGCGTGGCAGCAGCTGATGCCGACGAAGCAGATGGAGGAAACGGCGAAGGCGAGGATTCCGCTCGGCCGGTTTGGTGAGCATGACGAACTCACCAATCTGGCAGCATTCCTCATCTCGGATGCTGCACCGTTCATCAATGGTGAGTGCGTGACGATCGACGGTGGTGAGTGGCTGTCAGCGGGCGGCGAGTTC
>JBDSPG010000288.1:0-30290 GCA_039912685.1 Longimicrobiales bacterium
GCATGGTCGTCTTTCCCACATCGATGGGCAGCTTCTTCGAGTGGGAAGACCAGAAAATGCCAGAAGCGTTGTCCGAGCACCTCGAGCGCGGCTGGTTGCAGCTCTACTGCGTCGACAGCGTCGACAAGGAGAGTTGGTACGCCAAGAAAAAACCGATGGGCGATCGCGCATGGCGGCAGGAGCTGTACAATCAGTACATCCGCAATGAAGTGATTCCGTTCAGCGAGCACCGCAACCCGACCCCGTACCTCATCATGGCAGGCGCCAGCTTTGGCGCATATCACGCGCTCAATTTCGCGCTCCGTTACCCCGACCTTGTCAACCGCGTGATCGGCATGAGCGGGATGTACAATATCAAGGAACTGACGCGCGGATACAGCGATGACAACGTCTACAGCAACGATCCGTCCCACTACGCTCTGAATTTCAACGACCACGTACATCTCGAGGCGTTACGGCGCATGGATATCATTCTTGCTATCGGCCGCGACGACCCGCACTACCAGGACAACATTCATATCTCGAACGCGCTCTGGCAGAAAAATGTCTGGCACGCGTTCCGTGTGTGGGATGGATGGTCGCATGACTGGCCGTGGTGGCGCGAAATGATCAAACTGTATGCCGGAGGAGCCGACTGATGAGTACCACTGACAAGCCCCTCAAGGTCGGCCTTCTTGTCGGCCGCGAATGGTCATTCCCGCCTCGCTTCATCGAGGAAGTGAACAACCGCGATCAAGGTGTGATTGCCGAGTATGTGAAGCTCGGCGGCACGAGCATGGATGAGCCGTGTCCGTATTCCGTCATTATCGATCGCATCTCGCACGAAGTGCCGTACTACCGGTCGTACCTGAAGTACGCAGTGCTGCAGGGTGTCACGGTCATCAACAACCCGTTCATGTGGAGCGCGGATGACAAATTCTTCGATGCGACGCTTGCGACAAAGCTCGGTCTTGCGTCTCCGAAGACACTCGTGTTGCCGAACGAGTCGTACGTTCCAGGGATCAAGCATGACGAAAGCCTGCGCAACCTCATTTATCCGCTCGATTGGAACGCAATCGTCGAATACATCGGCATGCCGTGCATCCTGAAGGACGCACATGGCGGCGGCTGGCGCGATGTCTACGTGTGCCGGTCCCTCGACGAGCTGATCCACCACTACAACAGCTCCGGCCTGCTCACAATGATCGTGCAGGAATTCATCGAGTGGGATCAGTTCGTTCGGTGCATGTGCATCGGCCGACAGGAAATCCTGCCGATGAAATATGATCCCGGTGAACGCCGCTACCTGGTCGAGCATGATCACCTCTCGCGGGAGTTGGGCGAACGCATTGTTCGCGATTCGCTCACACTTGTGCGCGCACTGGGATATGACATGGACTCCATGGAGTGGGCGGTCCGTGACGGCGTGCCGTACGCCATCGATTTTATGAACTGCGCGCCGGACATGGATATCAATTCCCTGACGCCCCATTACTTCGAGTGGGTTGTCGAGCACATGGCATCGATGGCGATCCGGCTCGCGAAACAGCCGCGGCCGCAGCTCGATGAGCTGAACTGGGCTACTCTCTTCGGGAAACGGACCTGATGGCGCTGCACGATGCAATCGAGCACTACCACTCACTTCTCGACGACGACATTGCCGCGGAGTCACAGCATCAACTCGAGGACCAGCTCCGCCGCAAAGGACTGTTCTTCGGGGACCGACCGCTGTGCAGTGTATTGCGCCCGCGCTTCCTGACCGCGGCGCAATATCGATTTCTGCGTGATCGCGTCACCGCGCTGCTGCCCGCATTTGAGAAGGTCCACGAACGCGCAATCACCGATACGGCGTTCCGCAAGCAGTTCCGACTGTTCGACTGGGAAGAAACGCTGATCGCCGAAGATCCCGGATTCCGCGAGCCATCCCCAGTCTCGCGCCTCGACGCGTTCTTTGTCCACGAGCGCGGCGGCCTGAAGTTCACAGAGTACAATGCCGAAACGCCGGCGGCCGCGGCATACAACGACATTCTTGCCGACATGTTCCTGGGTCTGCCGATCATGCGTGAGTTCCTGCATAAATATGAGGTGCGGCCTCAGCCGGAACGGCACAACGTGATGCACGCACTGATCGACGCATACCAGGAGTGGGCGGGGGATCGGCGCGCGAAACCGGTCGTCGCTATTCTCGACTGGAAGGAAGTGCCGACATACAGCGAGTTCGTGATCACGGCCGAATATTTCAATGCGCAAGGCATCGAATGCGTCATTGCCGACCCACGTGATGTCGAATACACGAATGGCCGCCTGTACGCTGCAGGCCGGCCGATCGACCTCATCTACAAACGCGTACTGATCACCGAGCTGGTGGAACGCGGAGGACTGGATCACCCGATCATTCGCGCAGTGAGGGACCGCAAGGTCTGCATGGTGAATCCGTTCCGATGCAAGATCCTGCACAAGAAGGCATCACTTGCGGTGCTGAGTGATGAACGCAACGCCGACATGTTCACCGGATCGGAGCTCGAGGCCATTGACATGCATATCCCGTGGTCACGCATCGTGGAGAACCGGTCGACAATGAAGGGCGGGCTGAAAATTGACTTGCTCGAGTACTGCCGTTCCAACCGCGATCACCTCGTGCTCAAGCCGAATGATGAATACGGTGGCACCGGCATCGTACTCGGCTGGACTGTCTCCGATGATGCATGGTCGGACGCGATCAATACGGCGATTCTCGAGCCCACGATCGTGCAGGAGAAGATCGAGCTGCCGTCCGAACCATATCCGTCCATGTTGAATGGCCACGTACAGATCACGGACCGCGTGCTCGACACGGCGCCATTCATCTTCAACGGCGCGTACATGGACGGTTGCCTCACCCGTCTGTCCACCGAAGAGCTCGTCAATGTGACGGCCGGCGGCGGTTCCAGCCTCGCAACGTTCGTATGCGAGCCGCGAGTGGGAGGTTCAGCATGAAAGCGCCTTCACTCACGCTCGGTATCGAAGAGGAATATCAGATCATCGATCCGGCGACACG
The DNA here is from genome assembly GCA_039912685.1 of Longimicrobiales bacterium. Lineage (GTDB taxonomy): Bacteria > Gemmatimonadota > Gemmatimonadetes > Longimicrobiales > RSA9 > DASUXU01. The sequence continues at coordinate 3,017 of JBDSPG010000288.1, forward strand.
CGAGCTGCGCTCATACATCACCGAAATCCTGCACCTCGACCACGTCACGCTGGGTGAAGTAAAGCCCGAGCTGCACCAATCGATCGTGGAAGTCGGATCGAACGTGTGCCGCACACCTGCGGAAGTGCGGCTCGAGCTCGCGCGGCTGCGGCGCCTCGTTGCGGACCTGGCAGGGAGGAAGGACCTGCGCATCTGCGCGGCCGGCACGCATCCGTTCTCATCGTGGATCGATCAGGAAATCACGCCGCTCGAACGTTACCTCGGGGTACATCAGGACATGCAGGACCTCGCGAAGCAGCTGCTCATCTTCGGCACGCACATCCATGTCGGCATCGAAGATCGCGAGTTCATGATCGATGCAATGAATGTTTCGCGATACTTCATTCCCCATCTCCTCTGCCTCGCCAGCAGCTCGCCATTCTGGATGGGCCGCAACACCGGATTGAAATCGTATCGCAGCGTCATCTTCCGCAACTTCCCGCGCACCGGCATTCCGCGCACAATGGCATCGTGGGGGGACTTCGAGTATCTGCAGCAGAAGCTCGTGCGCACGGGATGCATTCCGAACGGCTCAAAGATCTACTGGGACGTGCGGCCGCATCACGAGTTCCCGACACTCGAGTTCCGTTTCCTGGATGTCTGCACCCGCGTGGAGGAGGCCGTGTGCCTCGCGGCCATCCTGCAGGCGATTATCGCGAAGCTATGGAAGCTCCGCTGCGACAACATGACGTTCCGCGTGTATCCCTCGGACCTGATCGAGGAGAACAAGTGGCGTGCCGTGCGCTACGGACTCGACGGCAAGATCATTGACTTCGGCAACGAACGTGAAGCGCCCGCACCGCAGCTGATCGCAGAGCTGCTCGAGTGGTTCATCGGGGATGTCGTGGACGAGCTCGGCAGCCGGAATGAGGTCGAGTATGCGTTCAAGATCATGCGCGAAGGCTCCAGTGCCGACCGTCAGCTGAAGGTGTTCGCCGATACGGGCGGGGACCACAAGGCGGTCGTGGACCATCTGATTGCCGAGACCTACGAAGGGATCTGATGTGCGACGGCGGACCCGCGGTTCAGCCGGCGGGCCACTTTGATTAGATTGTCCAGTCGCGAATCATCCAGGGGAAAGACACAGATGCACGTACAGCCACACCCGCGCCCGGTCATCGGCGTGACGACCCAGACGCTGCAGGCCATCGACAACATACCTGCGAACCTGCCGCACTCGTGGGTCATGAATGAACGCTATGTGAGCGCGCTCGCGGCCGTAGGCGCAGCGCCCGTTCTGATTCCGCTGCTTTCCGATGATGACGTGCTGCGTGCGGTGTTCGACAGCCTCGATGGCGTCTTCATCCCCGGCGGTGTTGACATGGACCCGGCGACATACGGTTGCAAGAAGGATTCGCTGTGCGGCACCATCGACATCCCGCGTGACCGCGTCGAGCTGCTCTTCGCGAAGTGGGCGGTTGCGGAAGGCAAGCCGGTGTTCGGAGTGTGCCGCGGCATGCAGGTGCTGAACGTGGCGGCGGGCGGAACCCTGCATCAGGATACCACCGCGTACTTTCCCAATGCGATCAAACATGACTACTTCCCGACGGCCGGTTTCGCCCGTGACTACCTCGCGCACGACGCGGCGGTTGCTCCCGGTACGCGACTCCATGCGATGGTCGGAGCCGATTCGATCCGCATCAACAGCATGCATCATCAGGGGGTCGACCGGCTCGGTTCGGGTCTGATCGTGAGTGCGACCGCTTCTGATGGCCTGATCGAAGCGCTCGAAGGTGGCGGGGATGCGTACGTGGTCGGCGTGCAGTGGCATCCGGAGATGCTGATCGACAGCGATCCGGCCGCGCGCGCACTGTTCCGTACGTTCGTCGAAGCTGCCGGAAGCGACAGTCGCGTTCCGGCGTTCCGCTGACTGCCGGGACCGCTTCGTCCCTCAGGTGTGCGACAGACCACCCCGGCGGCTTAACGCCAGCTCTTCCCGCGTGCCGATCAGAAAAACCAGCTGTCGGCGCAGCCGCCGTCGCCATGCGGCCTCATTGTGAGACGCGCCTTCATCGATGACACACAGCAGATCCCAGCCGAGACGGTAGCCTTTTCCTAACAGCACATCACGCGTGCGCTCCACATCGCGCAGCGTCTGCTCGCCCTCGTTGGTACCCACATCGAGATAGAGACGGCCAGGCGCGAACGGCGCTTCCCGGATGTATTCGATGACCGCGCCGTCCGCAAACCAGAGCGCTGGACTCATGACACCGGCGAACCCGAACGTGGTTGGCTCACGGAAGAACGCATAAATGCTGATGAGACCGCCCATTGATGATCCAGCGATGCCGGTGTAACGCGGCTCGGGGCGCGTACGGAAACTCGCATCGATGAGGGGTTTCACGGTGCGCACGAGGAAATCCACATAGAGATCGCCACGGCCGCCGCCGTGTTTCGCATCCTCGAAAGGGCTGTACTCCGAAGTCCGTTCGCGACCCGCATTGGGGATGCCGACCACGATCGCTTCGAGGCCATGTTCGCTCGCAGACTCGAGCGTCTGGTCCACCGCCCACTCGCCGGCGAAGCTCGTTGCCGCATCGAACAGATTTTGTCCGTCGTGCATATAGATGACGGGATAATGGCGGTCCGAAGCGTCGTATGTCGGAGGCAAGTAAACGAGGATGTCGCGCTTGTTGCCGAGCTCGGCGCTCTCCAGCCCCGTCAGAATCTTGATGTTGCCGACCGCGGACTGCTGCGTGCCGTCCGGTGATGTGTATTCCTGCCAATCCGTCATTCTGCGGTGCCTCTATTCAGTCAGTTCGTTGCCTTGTCCGGCGCAGGCATTGACGCATAAAAGTCAGTGTGAAAGCGCTCCATGTAGGATTGCAGAAGCGCAGTGACGCGGGTCGGATCATCGGCTGCGACAATCAGTCCCGCATGATGATCTTTCTTTACGCGCATGACGATCTCCATATCGTCGTATGCGCTGGTGTCCGGCGCGGCCTGCCTCGCGAGAGACAGTAGAACGCCTGCATAACCCTGCCGCGCCACCGGGAGTTCATATTGCTCACCCTTGGCCGCCGCGATCTCCACGCGCGCCCATTCGCGCCAAAGATTCACGCCCGTCGCTGCTTCCACGGTTTCGGCAATGTACGCGCCACCGACGCGCGCGGCCGTCTCGAGAAAGTAGAACTCGCGATCCTCGTGCGCGCGGATGAATTCCGTGTGCATCACGCCGGAGGTCATGCCGAGACCGCGCGCGACGTCTTCATTCATCGCGCGCAGTGCGCGGCTTTCCGGTGATGCGCGATCGACGGTTGCAGTGCTGAAAATACCGCCTCCGTGCATGACGCGGAACGGCGTTTCGCCGTAGCGGTGCACCTCCGCGAAAACGACGACGCCGTTCGCAACAATGCTGTCGACGTGGAACACGTCACCGGGAACGAACTGCTCGAGCAGGTGGTGGGACTGCTTGTCACCGAGTGCCTCGAGCAGAGGCCATAGCGCCTCGCGTTCCTCGAATTTCTTCAGACCGATGGCCGACGCCTGCGTCCGTGGTTTCAGAATCCACGGGCCGCTGACACGGTCGAAGAATGATTCGACCGCGGGATGATGATGCAGTGCGGTGAATTCTGGGACACGCATGCCGGTTGCACGGGCGCGCTTTCGCATGGCGAGCTTGTCACGGAAGAAGCGTACGGCGGTTTCGCCCATGCCATACATTCGGAGATGCTCGCGCAGCGTTGCGGCCATTTCCATGTCGAACTCGTCGAGCGGACTGATGCGATCGATGGGTTCAGTGCGGGCGAGATACGAAACCGCGTTGACGACCGCTGTTGCGTCATAGAGGTCCGGCATGACGTACACTTCATCGATGACGTCACGCGGCCACGCGGCATCGCGCAGTTTCTCAGTAGTGAGCAGCAACACGCGCGCACCCTCGGCACGACAGGCGCGCAGAAGCTCGAAGCCCTTCTCATACGTGGCCATGCACAGAATCGTGAGTGGCCGGGCATTCTCTCGGGAAGCGGACACGAAATCACCGGGCTTGTGTGAATGCCAACTCTGCCGAAAGAGGCATGCAGCGGGCGGGCTGGAAAATTAGATAGCCGTCGCAGCCATTGCAACGCGCGCGCCGCGGTGAGGAACTGTCCTTTCGGCCGGGCCGTGCGCGTTGTATGGTCTGGTACCACAGCCGACGCTGACCCGGAGTGACGAGTGCAATCGCCAAAAATCCGCCGCGCCTTCTGGTGCCACGCCGTCTTTCTCACGGCCGTCTTCACGTTCATGCCACACGCGCTGCACGCCCAGACGACCGGGAATATCCTCGGTCGAGTGGTCGATGGAACCGGCGTCCCGATCGCGACGGCCTCGATCGAGGTCATCGGGACGACCACCAGGGTTGTGGCCGGCAGTGATGGCCGTTTCATCATTGGCGCAGTGGCACCCGGCGCACGGACCATCCGCGTCGAACGCCTGGGCTACCGGCCCATGCTCATCGATCTCGTGGTGCGCGGCGGTCAGTCTGCCGAGGTTCGCGTCGTGATGGAAACTGCGCCGGTCGAGCTTCCCGGTGTGAGCGTTACCCTGCAGGCCCGACGGGTCCGGATGATCGAGCCGGACGTCAGTGGCAGCCACGACATCACCGTAGGAAGCGAATTGAGGGAGTTGCCCATCGACAAGCTGGAGAAGGCCATTGAGCTCACGCCGGGCGTGTCAAACGGTCATTTCCGCGGTGGCCGGGCCGGTCAGGAGGTCTACGTGGTGGACGGCCTGGAAGTGAAGAACCAGTTCGAGGCGTCCACACAGGGTCTCGGCCTTGAGCTGTCGCCTACCGCACTCGAAGAGGTCGAGGTCATGACCGGCGGATTCGGGGCCCAGTTCGGGTCGGCCCTGTCCGGTGTGGTCAGCTACGTAACGCGACGGGGTAGCCTGGAGCGCTGGCAGGCTCGTGGCGCATTGACCACCGACCAGTGGGTCCCGAACTCCATGTTCTACGGCTTCAACGGGCTCAACGCCTCCGCGGGCGGACCCCTCAAGTTCCTGGGAACCGGCGCGGCGCTGTATGTCGACTTCCTCGCGCAGGGCATGCTGGACGCCGATCCACGCGCGCGGGGACTGACATGTCTGCACGCAGAGGAAGCGGACGAGTCACTCATCAATTCCATCGAGAACCTGCAGCAGGGCGCGAACTCGTCTCTATACTGTCCGTTCACATCGACCATTATCCCGCACCAGCAGGGGGACAAGCTCATTGCGTTCGCGCGTTTCGACAAACCGCTCGGTGCGCATCTCAACTTTGCAGCAACACTCCTGCGCAACCGGTTCCAGCGAGAGCTTTACACGCCCGCATTCCGATTCTCCGAAGGCAGCCAACTGGGTCAGAACATCACAGGTTCGCTTGCGACGGCAACGCTGGAGTGGAGCAAGCAGCGGGCTACGAGCGCCTGGCATGTGACCGCGCGCGGGGGATTCATGCGCATCGACCGGTACCTCGGCGCAGTCGATCAGGATGCGCTCGACTCACGCAGCACGCTTGCCGGATTCGGATTCAGCAGATTCAAGTTTGTCGGACAGGACTTCGTTCGCTCTCCGATTGACGAGCAGCTTGCCAACGGCGGTGCAGTACCGGGATACACCGCGCCGGTCTCGGAAGCGCTCACACCGTACGGCCCCGCCGGCATTGGGCTTTTCTTCACCGGCGGCACGCCCAACGTCGCCAACTGGGCGCGCACCGACATGGCGAGCGCGGACCTGGTCGCGGAAATGATCGCCAACACCGGCAGCCTCCTCCGCGTCGGCGCGAACGGCAAATTCTACGGGAACGAAAGCTACGAGCGTGTGCTGGCGTATCTGCCGGGCTCATCGCCGACGTACGCACGCTTCTACCCCCGTACAGTCAGCGCATTTACCGAGGGTCATATCGCCGTCTCGGATGAAATCAATTTCGATGTCGGTATCCGCATGGATGCCTTCCGCTCGGGCATCGACTTCCTGAAAAACCGGAACGACTTCCTCTCGCCCGTTGTGGATGACAGCTGGAACACGAGCATCAATCCGCGGCTCGGCGTGTCATTCCCGCTGGCGAGCAGTAACAACACACGCGTACTGCGCTTCAACTATGGCTACGTATCGCAGCCGCCGGACTTCCGTTATTTCCTCGATACCACGATCGGTGACTCGCTGCGCACCGACATCCGACGCCAGGGTAATCCCGCGCTCTCGTTCGAGAAGGGTAAGTCGTACGAAGTTGCGCTGAGCCAGCTGCTTTTCGAGGGCAAAGGCGGTATTTCGATTACTGCCTTCCGTAAAGAGCTGTCGAATGTGCTGACTGGCAGCCTGCGTATTGGTGAGACCGGTGCACAGCAGTATTCGACGAACGATTTCGGTAAGGTGAACGGCGCAGAAATTTCCATGCGTGCGCGTTCCGGTTTCTGGGGTGTCCGCGGCTCCTGGTCGATCCAGAAGGCAACAGGCATCGCGTCGGGTTTGTCGAGCGATACACTGGTGAAAGCGAACGCACGCGAAGTGCCGCTCGCATTCGACCGCCGCCACTCGATCGACATCGTCATCAACGCTGGCCGTGCCGCGGGTGTCGAGGACTCGCCCTGGTCGGGCTCGATGACCACTGTGACGCAGAGCGGATATCCAGTCAGCCGCGCCTCCATCCAGAACGATACCACCACGCGTGGTGCGGCGTATCTTCCGTGGACGTCCACGACGGACATGCGTATCACTCGAGAGCTCGGCAAGTTCGGTTGCAGGACGTGCGCGTGGCGAATTTCCTTCGATGCGCGCAATCTGCTCGGCCTGAAGAACGTGCTCGCATATCGTAGCGATACCGGATCCTTGAGCCCCACGTCTGCTTCAGTGGATCAGGTGGCCAACACCGTGAAGCTCCCGGACGAGTCGATTCCGCGGGAGTCCGCGCGGTACTCTGCATCGATCGACACCAACAAGGATGGACTGATCAACGTCGGTGAGTTTCGCAGCGCGCGCTTCGCGGCCGCACTCGACCGCTTCGACCCGACATTGTACTTCGGCGAACCCAGGCAGCTGCGGCTCGGATTTGAGGTGAATTTCCGATGAACACAGTCTCCCGCATCGGCCTTCTCCTCGCCGTCGCCGTTTCGACGGCGTGCCGGGATGGTGTCGCGCCGAACGTCACCGAAGCGCGAACGCCGCTCGAGGGCCAGCTTGTCCAGCTCACGTATAACCCGGGCAACGACCTGAACCCCGCGTGGTCGAAGGATGCCGACACCGTGTATTACGCGGCGGCCGGGTTCATCGACTATCCGCGTCAGCCATCGACGATCCTCCGCATTGCAAGGTCCGGCGGCATTGCGTCTATGATCGCGCCGGACGCGCAGGTAGCCGCAGCGACCCTCGCGCTGCCCGTCATGTCGCCACAGCGGGACCGCGTTGCCTATGTGCAGCTCGGATTCATGAATCCGCCCGCATTATGCGCGGATCCGTTGCCGCCAGCCGCCCCCCTTTGCAGCCTCAACGAGCCATTGCTCCAGACCGGTGTGCTCCGCGTTCGAGCGGCTGGCGCAACTGCCGGCGCGGGCGCGGATCCCGGCGTCGACATTCCGTTCCAGGGCACTGACCCCCGCCGACCGGCCGAGAGCGCGGCCGCGGGGGTGGCCTCGCCTTATCTGCAGCGGGCATTCCCCTACCAGACGGCGTACCGCGCACGTTCGGAGCTTCTCTTCAGGCCGACGTGGTCGCCGGATGGACGGCAGATCGCATTCAGTGATGGTCTCACGCTTCGCCTTTGGAACACGACAGCATCCGCGAGCACGCCGATTCCCGGAACCAGCGACGGCGTCAGTCCCGCATGGAGTCCAGGCGGCGATCTGATCGCGTTCGCACGTCTCGTTCGTGGGGATTCCGTCCGCGTGACGTGTTTCTGCACAGAGCCGGGATCCACGCAGGCCATTCCGGATGTGCACACACGCTGGACCTACACAGTTACGCGCACAGTCATCACGCTGATCAAACCGGATGGCACCGGCGCTGTTGAGCTCACGAGTGGGCAAGAGCCCGCATGGTCGCCCGAGGGCAATTCAATCTACTTCACAAATTTCAATCAGATTTATCGCATCGCTCGCGCAGGCGGCACACCTGTGGCCGTCAAAGAGACCGAGGGTGGCCGCTCACCTTCCGTTTCACCCGATGGGAAGTGGCTGGCATTCACGCGGGGCACTGCTACGAATCAGAACATATGGGTCCTGAATCTGAGCGGACAATGAGATGACGTACATGCAAAGCAACGGAACGGTCTTCATGCGACGTATTGCGCTTCTGCTCGTCGTCGCGGCTGCGGCAGGTGCAGGCACTGCGTGCGGTGATCCCATTGTGGTCCTGGGCGAAACCCCCGGTACGGTGCGCAACGTCGCCGGTATCGGCGACAGCGCAGGAAACCGCATCGATACGCTCGCGACGAAGTCCCGCTTTCAGACGCTGACCGCCGTCGCATTCAACGATGACGACAACATTCTGTATGTGACGGATCGCGGTGCGACAAGAAACGTCAACGGGATTACCACGCCAATCGCACGTCTTTTTTCCGTGACGTCTTCCGGCAGACTCGTCAAAGTCCTGGATGGCGGCGGCTGTTCCACGGGCGGCTTCTGTCTCGTCGAAGCGACGAACATGATCATTGTCCCCGGGAACAGGCTTCTGATCGCCGATGCGGTGGAGAACCGTGTCTCGCAGTTTGACATCGCAGCTCGCACGCTTTCATTGTTTGCCGGCACCGGCAGCGCGACCAACGCAGTAGACGGCGCCGCGGCCGTGACGTCGCCCGTAAACCGTCCGTCGGGTGTTGTCCGCGCATCTGACGGCAACGTCTACATCAGTGAGCAGGGTAGCGGCCGCGTGCTTCGCGTCGGTACGGACGGCATCATCCGTGTCGTTGCAGGTGGCGGAACCGGCACTGCGTCGACAGCACCAACGGCTGCGACCTCGATCCGCATGGGGAACCCCGCGGGACTCGCTCTCGGGGGTGGCATTCTCTACATCGCCGACCGCGAACTCAGTTCCGTCTACACGATGGTGCTTGCCACCGGCATGCTCACGCGCATTATCGGAGATGGCGTGCCCGGATTCAGGGGTGACGCGGGTCCCGGCGTCGCAGCGCGCCTGCAGGCGCCGACGGACGTGGAGCTCGATGCGTCAGGACAGACCCTCTATATCGCAGATACCGGGAACAATCGCGTGCGCAGCTTCAACATCACGACTGCCATAATCAACACCTACATGGGTTCCGGCTCAACGATCTACAATGGGGATCATGTTGCGGCGGGCGCGACATCGCTCAAGCTGCCGATACACCTCGAGACGTCGACCCTCGGCTTCCTTTTCGTGGTCGACCAGGGACACTACGTGGTCCGCCGCTCCACGATCGTCTTCTAGACTCCTTCCCGACCCGCCTGACCGGCCGTCCCGCCCTTGCCTGTACCCGCAGTGGCGGCGACATTTCCGCGCTGCTGTAACCAGCGAAACGGGAAAAAAAACATGAAGATTATTGCATGTATAAAGCGGGTTCCTAACACGGAAGCCCGCCTCAAGATTGCCGGTGGTTCGATCGACGCGACCGGCGTCAAATTTATCATCAGCCCCTATGACGAGTACGCGCTCGAGGCCGGCTTCCGGCTGCGCGACGCGCAGGGCAGCGGCGAAGTCATGGCCGTGAGCGTGGGCGAACCGGCGGCCGCGGAGCAGCTACGCTCGGCGCTCGCCATGGGTGCGGACCGCGCACTCCTGCTGAAGGGCCAGACGTCCATCGATGGTCTCGCCACCGCGAAGGCGTTGGCGGCCGAGCTCAAAGATGCCGCTGCAGATTTGATCCTGCTCGGAATGAAGGCCGTCGATGATGACCAGCAGCAAGTTGGACCAATGCTGGCCGAGCTGCTGGGTGTGCCATGCATCACGGCAGCGAGCGATATCGCGATCGAGGATGGCAAGGTCGTATGTCACCGCGAGATCGAGGGCGGCATTGAAGTCGTTGAGGCGACACTGCCCGCGCTTGTCACACTCACGAAGGCCGAATACGAACCGCGTTATCCGTCTCTCAAGGGAATCATGGCGGCCAAGAAGAAGCCGCTCGAAGAGAAGGATGCGCAGGTTCCCGCCAGCCGCATCACCATCAAGGACCTCACGCCGCCGGCTGATCGCCCCGCAGGACGCGTGGTAGGTCAAGGCCGCGATGCGGTGCCGGAGTTGATCCGGTTGCTGCGTGATGAAGCGAAGGTGCTCTAATCATGGCAAACATACTTGCGGTCACCGAACAGCGTGATGGTTCGCTGCGCCGGATCTCGGAAGAAGTGGTAAGCGCAGCGCGTACACTCGCCGAGCAGACTGGCGGCGTTGTGCATGCGATCGTGATCGGACCGGCGGGAATGAGCAGCGCGGTGACGCAGCTCGCGAAGTTCGGCGCCGAAGTCATTCACGTAGTCGAGAACGATGCGCTAAAGGGCTACTCGCCGGACGGCTATGTCCATGCGATCGCCGACCACATCAGGTCGTCGGATTACTTCGCAGTACTGTTCGGTGCGACGACGAACGGCAAAGACCTCGCTCCGCGCATCGCCGCGCGTCTCGATGTCCCGCTCGCCGGCGATGCGACAGGTCTCGCAATGGAGAATGGTGAGATCGTCATCACCCGACCGATGTATGCAGGCCGCGCATTCGCGCGCATCACGCTTGATGGATCCCCGCGTATGGTGAGTATCCGGCCGAACGTATTCCGGCCCGAGGAACGCGCAGCAGCGGGAGCCGTGCAGCCGATCGCGATGACCGGTGATGCTTCCGCGTGGAAGGTCAAGGTCCGCGAGGTGAAGGCCGCCGTCGGCGGCAACCTCGATGTCTCGGAGGCGCCGATCGTCATCAGTGGCGGTCGCGGCTTGAAGGGGCCGGAACAGTGGCCCATGCTCGAGCAGCTGCGCGATGCATTCGGATCGCGCGCCGCACTCGGCGCGTCACGCGCAGTTGTGGATGCAGGCTGGCGCCCGCATGGCGAGCAGGTCGGACAGACCGGCAAGACCGTCTCGCCGCAGCTCTACATCGCAGTCGGTATCTCCGGTGCCATGCAGCATCTCGCCGGAATGCGATCTGCTAAGACCATTGTCGCAATCAACAAGGATCCGGATGCTCCGATCTTCAAGATCGCGGACTACGGGATAGTCGGTGACTTCGCCGAAATACTTCCGGCGCTGACGGAAGCAATCAAAGCAGAACAGAAGCACTGACGGATGGAAACGCCGGAACACACCCCCGACCCGCCGGCGCATCGCCGCTCTGCAATCCCGTGGCGCGCTGTGCTCACGCAGCTCGTGACGATCATCACCGGCGTCCTGATCGCCCTGGCGGCGCAGGCGTCGTGGAGCGGACGTCAAGACAGGGATCGTGAGCAGAAGTATCTGCACCAGCTGCGCGACGATCTCGAGGTCACTCGTGACCGCCTGAACGCCGGAATCGCATCGGAGGATTCGGCTATTCACCGCATGCGCATGATGGTGCAGTTTCTGAGAAGTACCGGAGAGCTTCCGCCGGTTGATTCCGTGCGCGGCTGGATTCCATCGAACAGCGGTGATCACTTCCAGCCTGTGATGGGCACACTGCGCGCGCTCATGCAGACCGGCGACATCGGGATCATAAAAGATGACTCGCTGCGTGCCGCGATCATCGAGTATGACGCGCGGCTGGACGCGAGCAGGGCAATGGTGAGTCTGATCTCCGACGGGTACATCTCCCGCACGACCGCGCGTCGCGACCGTTTGGAAACCCACATTATCCGTTCGACGAACCGCTGGCAGGATTCGGTTCCGGAAACCATAATCATGTACAGCCTTGCATCCATGCGTCGCGACGTCCTCCTCGCCGCTTCCTATGATAATGCCCGCACATCGGACAGCAACCTCAAAAGGAGATTCATGGAGCTGCGGGACGCCGCTGTCGCACTCCTGACCAAGCTCGACAGCGCCGGAGCCTACAGATGAAGATCGGCATCCCGAACGAGACCCACGCCGGCGAGATGCGCGTCGCGACTACGCCGGCGGTTGCAACGGAGCTCATCAAGCTCGGCTTTGCGGTTGCAATCGAAAGCGGCGCAGGCGCCGATGCCAGCTTCGATGATGGAGCATACCGCGCCGCGGGCGCAACGATCGTCGACGACCCGCGCACGCTGTGGTCCGCGAGCGACATCATCCTCAAGGTCCGCGCGCCGGCACATCATAAGGCATTGGGCCTGGACGAAGTCGACCTGCTGCACAGCGGTCAGATCCTCATCAGCTTCCTCGCACCGGCCCAGAACTCCGACCTGCTGCAGCGCCTCGCGTTGAAAGGCGTTACGACCCTTTCCATGAACAGCGTCCCGCGCATCTCACGCGCGCAGAAGATGGACGCACTCAGCTCGATGGCGAACATTGCCGGCTACCGCGCAGTGATTGAAGCCGCGCAGCATTTCGGCCGGTTCTTCACAGGTCAGATCACCGCCGCGGGTCGCGTACCGCCCGCCAAGGTGCTCGTAATCGGGGCAGGCGTGGCCGGACTCTCCGCCATCGGGACTGCGCGCAGCCTCGGCGCCATCGTACGCGCGTTCGACACGCGGCCGGAGGTGAAGGAACAGGTCGAGAGCATGAACGGCGAGTTTCTCATGCTGGACTTCAAGGAGGAAGGCGAAGGCGCAGGCGGCTACGCCAAGACGATGAGTCCGGAGTTCATTGCTGCGGAAATGGCTCTATTCGCAAAGCAGGCGGCCGAAGTCGACATCATCATCACGACCGCATTGATTCCGGGAAAGCCGGCGCCAAAGCTGATCACAGCGGACATGGTCGCCACGATGAAGCCAGGCAGCGTGATCGTTGATATGGCGGCAGAGCAGGGCGGTAACTGCGAGCTTACAGAACCCGGCGGAGTCGTGAAGCGCAACGGTGTCACGATCATTGGATACACCGACCTACCGAGCCGTCTGGCCGCCCAGTCGAGCCAGCTCTATGCGACGAACTTGCGCCATCTCCTCGCTGACATGTGCAAGGGCAAGGACGGCGTCGCAGTTGTCGACATGGGTGATGAGATCATCCGCGGCGCGACCGTCGTCGACAGACACAATGTCACCTGGCCGCCGCCGCCGCCCAAACTGAAGGCAGTGCCTTCTCCTGCCGCGGCATCCGCCGCGCACACCAAGGCCGACGCTGCAGCCAGCATTACGCCGACCGCCGTTTCTACAGCCAAGAAAACGCCGGCCGTTGCTTCCGCCGCCAACGAGGCTGTGGCGAAGAAAAGAAAATTCGCCGGGCCGGCGGTGGCTTTCACACTTGGGGCCGCGGTATTCGGGCTCATCGGAATTACCGCGCCGCCCGAGTTCATGTCCCACTTCACGATCTTCGTGCTCGCATGCTTTGTGGGCTATATGGTCGTGTGGAACGTGACACCCGCGCTGCACACGCCGTTGATGAGCGTTACCAATGCGATCAGCAGCATCATTATCATCGGAGCACTGCTGCAGATCAGCTCGACCGACAACCGCGTGCTCTGGATTTCAGCAGCGGTACTGACGCTCACGAGCATCAATATCGCAGGTGGCTTCGCTGTCACACGTCGCATGCTCAACATGTTCCGGAAGTAGGCGATTGATGACCCCAGAAATCATCGCGGGTCTGGTCACCGTCTCCTACATCGGTGCGACTGTTCTCTTCATTCTCGCGCTCGGCGGCCTCAGTAACCCCGAGACCGCGAGGCAGGGCAATGTCTACGGCATCATCGGCATGGCGATCGCCGTCCTCGCCACCATGCTCGGCGTCGTCACTGACAATTACCCTGTCCTGATCGGTGGTATGGTCGTCGGGTCTGCAATCGGCCTCCAGCTCGCCAGACGCGTGCAGATGACCGAGATCCCGGAGCTCGTCGCCATCCTCCACAGCCTCGTCGGCCTCGCTGCTGTGCTCGTCTGCTTCGCCAATTTCATGGGCCACGCGGGTCCGGCCACAGGCGCAGAAAAGACGATCCACGACATCGAAACGTATCTCGGCATCCTCATCGGCGCGGTCACATTCGCAGGATCCCTGATCGCGTTCGGGAAGCTGAACGGAAAAATCGGCGGCAAGCCGTTGACACTGCCAGGCCGTCACTGGTTCAACCTGGCTCTGGCCCTACTCGTCATCTATTTCTGCGTGCAGTTCGTCCAGCAATCCGCGGATGGCCGCGGCCTGACTCCGCTCCTGATCATGACGCTCATTGCGCTGATCTTCGGCGTGCACATGGTCATGGCGATCGGCGGCGCCGACATGCCCGTCGTCGTGTCCATGCTCAACAGCTACTCCGGATGGGCTGCTTCTGCCACCGGTTTCATGCTCGATAACGACCTGCTCATTGTGACCGGTGCGCTCGTCGGCAGCAGTGGCGCAATCCTCAGCTTCATCATGTGCAAAGCGATGAACCGCAGTTTCCTGTCCGTCATTGCGGGCGGCTTCGGTACGGCGGAGGGAAGCGCGCCAGCCGATGCAGGCGAACAGGGCGATGTCATCGCGATCGATGCAGCGGATACTGCAGCGCTGCTCAAGGACGCCAAGAATATCGTGATCGTGCCCGGCTACGGCATGGCCGTGGCACAGGCGCAACACGTCGTCAACGAAATTACTACATTGTTGCGATCACGCGGCGCCAAGGTCCGGTTCGCCATCCATCCCGTCGCCGGCCGCATGCCCGGTCACATGAACGTGCTCCTCGCCGAGGCACGCGTGCCTTATGACATCGTTTTCGAGATGGACGAAATCAATCACGATTTTCCCCACGTCGATGTGTCCATCGTGATTGGCGCGAACGACATCGTGAACCCATCGGCGGAAGACGAGCCGAACAGCCCCATCGCGGGCATGCCCGTCCTGCAGGTCTGGAAGGGGATGACCACCATCGTCATGAAGCGCAGCATGGCAACGGGCTACGCGGGCGTCCAGAACCCCCTGTTCTTCAAGGAAAACACCCGCATGCTGTTCGGTGATGCAAAGAAGACACTGGAGGCCGTACTGGCCGCGTTACGGGGCTAGGACCGCGGAACCCTCCGGCACAAGGCTCTTGCAACCCACGCCAGAACGACGGACATTGAAACTCCTGCCGGATCCACTACCGGCGTGAGCTCATGAATCAAACGACCGACCAGTTCGAGATGCCCCTCGCATCGCGCTATCGCATTGAACGGGAACTCGGAACGGGTGCTACCGCCACGGTATACCTCGCCCACGACCTGCGGCATGACCGCGTAGTCGCGGTAAAGGTGCTGCGGCCTGAGCTCGCAGCCGTCCTGGGCCCGGACCGGTTCCTGAATGAAATCCGCGTAACCGCACGCCTCAACCATCCCAACATCGTCGCACTCTTCGATTCCGGCGAGGCGGATGGCTCCCTCTATTACGTCATGCCGGCCATCGAAGGCGAGACGCTCAGGCAGAAGCTGGAACGGGAGGGACAGCTCAGTATCGAGGAAGCGATTTACATTGCAGCCGCCATCGGCCAGGGCCTTGCATACGCCCACGAGCACGGTGTCATTCACCGCGACATAAAACCCGAGAACATTCTGCTGCATCGCGGTGTGGCGCAGATCGCGGATTTCGGCATTGCCGCCGCAATCGAGCGGGCAGGCCGTGACCGGGTCACGGCGACCGGGATCTCACTCGGCACGCCCCGGTACATGAGTCCCGAGCAGTTTACGGGTGACCGGACGATCGACCCGCGCAGCGACATCTACGCCCTCGGCGTCGTACTGTACGAGATGCTCGCCGGTGATCCGCCGTTCGTCGGCTCCAATACACAGGGTGTGATGGCGCGCGTGCTGCATGAGCCGCCTACATCGGTGCGGCTCATCCGGCAGACGATCTCGCCGGAGCTCGACGCTGTCATTGACCGCTCACTCGCCAAAGTGCCCGCGGACCGCTTCTCGACCGCGGCTGATTTCGTTGCAGCACTGGGTCATCCGCAGCCGACGCGCAGTGGATCGCACATCCACGCCGGTTCCGAGGTCTCACCACCCGGCCTCGCAAAACCTCTGCAGTTCCTCGCAGAGCTCAATCGACGCCGCGTCGTCCGCGCGGCTGTGTGGTTCGGCGGCGCGGCCTTCGCCCTGCTCGAAGCAACGCCGAATATTCTCAGGGCGTTCAGCATCCGGGATTCCGGGATTGATCGGGTCACCAGCATCGAGGTCATCACACTGCTGGTTGCGTTTCCCATCGTCATTGCCCTCGCATGGATCTTCGAGTTTACCGGTGAAGGAAAACTGCGACGCGAAGGTTCAGTGACGGGAGCGCGCGGTTCGAGTCGCATGCTCCGGATCATTACGGCCACCGCAATGCTGGTGATTCTGGTTGCGACGGGGGCGCTGCTCACACGGACGTGGCGCGCGCTCACGCGAGAATCACTCACACCGCAGCGTCTTGTCGTAATGCCCCTGCGCTTCGCGGCTCCCGATCCCTCTGGCAAGGATGCAGATGTGCTTCTGCACGATGCATTTCTGCCATGGCGAGGGATCGAAGTGCGCGAGCTCGTCACAGGTCCGCTGTCACCCGCGCAGGAGCGCGAGCTGGCGCTGGCATCCGGTGCAGGACGCTTCGTCCGCGGCACGGTGACCAATGTCGGTGCGATGCAACGGCTCTATGTAGCCCTCCTCGACACCCGGGCAGATACTGTTCTCGCCGATACGACCGTGCAGTTCGGGAGCATTGGACCGAACAGCGGCGCGATGTTCAAGGATCTCGCAACGTGGCTGCTGTTTCGCGGCGCCGGCGTCAGGGACGTCGAGCTGCACACGCCGATCGGAACCACATCGTATTCCGCCGCGCTCTCGTTCCTCCGTGGACAGCAGGCGCTGCTCGGCTGGGCCGTGGACTCAGCCGCCGTTCGTTTCGCTGACGCGTTGACCACCGATCCTCAGTTCACACGCGCCGCGCTTTGGCTGATGCAGGCGCAGAACTGGAACGGCGTAGACGCCGCGTCCAATGACCTTCGGCCCCTGCTCGATCGTATGAGCGCCGGCATGCCCGCGCTTTCGACGCGCGAGCGGCAGATTGCGGAGGGGCTGCGGAAACTCGGACGACGTGAGTACTCGTCCGCATGCGGCGCGTACGCGGCTCTCGTGGCCGCGGACTCGCAGGATTTCGCCGGCTGGTACGGCACGGGCGAATGTCAGATGCGGGACAAGCTGGTCGTAGCGGATGTAAGCAGTCCGAGCGGCTGGTCATTTCGCAGCAGCATGCATGCCGCACTGGAAGCATACCGTCGCGCATTCCTGCTGCTCACGGAACGACAGGATCTTGCGACGCGCACCGTCGACGTGGCGCGGAGGTTCTTCTATACGAGCAGCAATCACTACCGTGACGGCTACACCCTGCAGCCAGTACGCGTCGACTTCGTTGCCCGGCCGGAACTGGCGGCCGATACCATCGGTTTCACACCGTATCGCCGCGCCGACTTCGCTGCGGGCCGTGTAGCGCCGCGGTCAACTGCGAACGCCCTTGCCCTCGACCGTCAGAGAGCCGCGTTCAACGACATTGCGCGCGCGTGGGCGCGCAGTTTCCCGCGAAGCCCGCGGGCGATGCAGGCGCTTGCAGTCGCGCAGGAGGTGCAGGGCGAGCTGCGCAACGCACTGGAAACGTTGCGGAAGGCGCGCGTTCTCGCCGCAGATGACATCGAGCAACGCACGGAACTGGGCGTCGGCGAAGTCATCCTTCTGGTCCGGCTCGGTGCGCCCGACGGTGTTACCGAGCTGACCCGCGCGCGGGCGCTCGCAGACTCACTGCTTGCATCACCCGACGCTGCGGACCCGGACGGCCGTCTGGCAGTCGTTGCGGCGCTCACTGGACAGGTAGATCGCGCAGCGCAGACCCTGTTCGCCGCTGCGAGGCCGGACACGCCCGAAGTCGATGTAATTATTCCGGAAGCGTTCACAGCTCCGGCGCGGGCGCTGCTCGCGTACGCTGCGATGGGCGGGCCGGGCGACCGCATCGTTGGTTACGAAAACGACCTCGACCAGGTGCTCCGCAATCGCCTTCGCGGAAACGCCGGCGCCGCGTTGCACCCGGCACTCGATCAAGTCGCCAGCCTCGCGTTCCCGCACCACCCGCTCACCATGTCTGTGTCCCTGGCAGCAGACAGCGTGTACCCGCTGTTGCAGGCGCAGGTGGCGTTCGCGCGCGGGGATACCGCTTCGTCGCGCCGCATCCTCGGCCGGATTCGCGTCGTGCGCGGCGGTGCCCGCCCCGCGGAGCTGCCCTTCGATGCGCTCTATCCCGAAGCGGCACTTCACGCAGCGCTCGGCGATACAGACATCGCTGCAGCAATGCTCGATGCCACGCTCGGCGACCTCACCTGGACCGAGCCCGGCGCACTCGCGCACTTCGAAAGTGCAGCATCACTGATCCAGGCCATGATCCTCCGCGCCGACATTGCGGCGCGGAGCAACCAGCCCGCAGTCGCCGCGCGCTGGGCCCGCGCTGTGTCTATTCTGTGGTCAAACGCGGACCGCGCACTGCAGCCAGTCGTCAAGCGTATGGAAACCCTAACCTCGAACGGGAGCCGACTATGAAAAACCGCGAGTTCCAGAAAAACGTGAGGAGAAGCGTGACGATGCTGGTGGTCACGAGTATGACGTTCGCAGGGTGTGACAAGGATAAGAAGCCGGACACTGGGCCCACGACGACAGACGGTGCGGCGGCTCCGGACACTGGAAAAGGGCCGACGCGGGCACGCCCGTTCATGGATCACGCTCACGCTGGACGATGCGACACCGAGTTGTTCACCAAATTCGCGAAGGATACCGCGATCGCTACGATACGGAATGCCGCGCTGGTCTCGAGCGAGTATCTCCTCACCAACGAAGTCCACGACTGCCAGAGACTCATCACCGGAACGACGCTTGGCCCGCTCGTCGCGATTCTCGTTGATACCGCGCGAAGCAGGACCGGCAGCTTCGGGAATGGTGTTGTCGCGGACATCCTGAATTACGATGAGGCCCCCTATGCGTATCTCAGCATCAAGCCTGCACTGAGCTGTCTCTGGATTCAGAAGGGAACGGAGGAAGACGGCTCCGATTGGGTGGCTGCGGTACGTCAGCCGGTTGTTACCGGGGGCTGTCCGTCTGAGACGTTCAACGGTGCGCCCGACCCTGCCACCGTTCTGATCGTCAAGAGGATGAAGCAGATCGGTGGCGGCGTCTACCCCACGACGGGGCGCTGGATGTGGGACTCCATAGGACACAACCAGTTCATTGGCATCCGGTGCGGCGATGCGTGGTGTGAGATGGGACCCAAGGGCTACAAGTCACATACTGTCATAACAAATGAGCGGTCGGTCCCAGGCTGGTATGATCAGCAGATGATGACATATCTGCCGCAGGGAAGTACAACGCTCACGCTTTCCAATCTGTTCGGCACGATCAGGCCCGCATCGGGCATTGGATCCAGCAATCCGACCAGCTCAAGCGGCGCGCACGTCGCAAATCTCGAGTTCGACGGCACGGACGCTGCCGCACTTGCTGCATTCCGGACAAAATTTGGCTTCTCGGGAAACAGGGGACCACTGAATTTCCGCATTGCTTCGCCGGTTCCCGGGGACACCGCAACGCGTCGCTTCAGAATGGGGAACAGCGGGGCGTGGAAAAAGCTCGTGTACAATCCGCACACACAGCACGCCGGCAAGCGCATCGTGCGCTGGGCATGGAGCGAGACCGACGAGATGGCGTGGTTCCCATGCGACGTAGGCTGCTGTAGAACGGAAGACTGACGAACAACGGTTTCACACGAAGGACACGAAGGAGCACGATGAAGCGACAAGAAAAAAGTCGTTCCTTCGTGCTCCTTCGCGCACTTCGTGTGAAAATCCGTTGTAAAGTGCTCACATCCGCCGATATTTCGGCCCCGATCCGCCCTCCCGCGGCGTCCACCGCGGGCCCAGCACATCGGTCGCCTTGCAATCGATGCAGTTCGGCGCATTGACCGTCAGCCGGTCCCCTTCCATCTCATACACACCGGCCGGACACATATGCACATACATTTCCGCGACCTCCCGGGGTATGTCCGTGCCCACGAGCAGGTGTGACGGGATGTCGTCCCGCGTAGCGTTCCCCGATTTGAACACCGCATCGAGCTTCGACAGAACCAGTGGGCCGGACGGCATCGCCGGCCCAGCACCGGACGTATCGCGCGATTCTTCAGCATCCGATTCCACATCGATCTTCCCGCCCGGAAACGCTCCGCCGGTCAGCGTCATCAACGTCGCCTTGAAACCGCCGAGGTAGAAACCATCCTTGAACGCAAGCCGCATGTTGCGATTCTTGCGCAGGTCCTTCGCGATAATGCTGTCGTTGACCATAGCGTCGTACGTCGCAAGAGATGACGCTG
Source organism: Longimicrobiales bacterium (assembly GCA_039912685.1). Taxonomy (GTDB): domain Bacteria; phylum Gemmatimonadota; class Gemmatimonadetes; order Longimicrobiales; family RSA9; genus DASUXU01. The sequence goes on from JBDSPG010000288.1 coordinate 23,383, forward strand.
TTGTATCCCCGCGCTTCAATGCATCGAAGATCGCGCGCGCCGCAAAAATCCCCGACTGTACCGCGTAATTGATGCCCTTGAGCGATGCGACCTCGACGAAGCCGGCTGCATCACCGAGCACGACAATGCCATTGCCGGATCGGCGCGATGAGAGTGAATGGAATCCACCTTCCGGAATCGTCTTCGCGCCCCACTCCACGCATTCGCCGCCCTGAAGATACTCCGCGAAAAGCGGGTGCTGCTTCATGCGCTGCAGCAGTACGTGCACATCCAACTTTGCGTTGTGATAATCCAGCCCGGCCACCAGCCCGATCGCGACGAGGTTCGGCTCGAGCGGATACATGAACGAACCACCGAATACATCCTTCGGCAGCGGCCATCCGAGTGTGTGGATGATCGCGTCGAGCGGCTTTTTCGTCTCCCAGATTTCCTTCACACCCAGCGCATAGATCTGTGGGTTCGCTGATGTGATATTCTGCCACGCGTTGTACGCCTGCGCGAGCGGACTGCGCGTACCATCCGCGAGCGCGACCACGCGTGCGGTGATATCCGTCGCGGGTTCTGCAGCGCTGCCCGGATTCCCTTGGCGGTCCAGTCCCGACGGCACCGTGCGCACGCCCTGCACGCGATCGCCATCAACGAGCAATGATTCGGCCGGGAACCCGGCGAGAATGTTGACGCCGAGCTCTTCCGCGCGCTCACCCATCCAGCGCACGACCTCGCACAGCGATGCGATGTAGTTGCCGTGATTGCCCATGGTTGGTGGCGTCGGAATGCGCGTCGACGATTTCTCGCCCAGGAGATACACACGCTCGCCCTGCACGGGGCCGCGGAACGGGAGATCCTCGATCGCGACATCCGGAAACAGCTCGCGGAACGGACCGGGCCTGATGATCGCGCCCGACAGACAGTGCTCGCCCAGGCTCTCGGCTTTTTCCAGCACGGCAATCTCGATTTCGCCGATGCCGCCACCCTTTTCATTGTCTTCGCGCACGAGCCGCGCGAGAGCGATCGCTCCCGCGAGACCGGCAGGACCGCCGCCAACGAATACAACGTCCATCGGTACGGCCTCGGTATCCGGCGCGTCCGTGACGATAAACCGATCTTGCGGCAGCGTCGGCTGATACTCTGCCGGAACAATGCGATCCACGTTATTCTCCCTGTGTTGTTTCAGAAGCCGAGCGTATCCTGCGCGTCGTCTCCCGCCTGTAACAATACCGCGGCCGCGTGACCGCCGGCAGGAATCTCTGTGACGTCGAGCGGCACCACAAGCAGTGCATCTGCGCGCGCTACCGACGTCAGAATGCCCGACCCCTGCGGGCCGGTCAACGTCGCCTCGCGCAAGCCACCCGGCCCGCGGCGTAGCGTTGCACGGAGGAAATGTGTCATTCCGGGCTTCGACTCGATGACCTCGCCCGCCTGTACGGTTTCTGTGACGGCATAGACGCACCGGCGGCCGAGCATACGCCGCAACGCGGGCCTCACCAGGAGCTCGAACGTTACCACGGCGGAAACAGGATTCCCCGGCAACCCGAACACGGGCAGCGGAGCCAGTCCGCTACGCTCGATCACGCCGAACGAGAATGGACTCCCGGGCCGCATCTTCACGCGCCAGAAATGCACCTTCATTCCGACTTCCTCGAGTGCGTCCTTTACCAGGTCGTGCTCTCCGACGCTTGCACCAGCGGTCGTTATCAGCACGTCCGCATCAAGGGAATGCTCGAGCCGCGAGCGCAGGTCGGCCGCATCATCACGCGCAATACCGAGAAGCACGGGAACACCGCCCGTTGCGCGAACGCCGGCCGCGAGTGCATATGAATTGGAGTTTATTATGCGACGTCCGGTGAAAGCTTCAGCGGCATCATCGAGATCCACCAGCTCGTTGCCCGTCGATAGAATGGCCACGCGCGGATGACGCGCGACTGCGGCCTGCGCCACGCCGATGGACGCGAGCACACCGATCTCCGCGGGACGCAGGATGATGCCTGCGGCGAGCACGGTCTCCCCCACGCGCACATCCTCACCAGCTGCGCGAATGTTCTTGCGCACGTCCATCACATCAAGAATCTCCACGCGGTCCGGCGATGGGATGCGTGTGTGCTCCACGCGTATCACTGTGTCCGCACCCGACGGCAGCGGTGCACCCGTCATGATCTTCAGCGCTTCGCCTCGCATGAGCGCGCGCTCCGGAAACTCGCCTGCAGCGACTTCACCAATGACATCGAGGACCGCCGGGTCAGCGCCGGACGCATGCTCGACGTCCACCGCGTGTACGGCATAGCCGTCCATGCCGCTGTTGTCCCATGGAGGCAGTGTAAGCGCAGAGATGGCCGGTTGCGCGAGCACTCTGCCGCCCGCGTCGAGGAGGGACACCCGCTCGCTCGGCAGTGCTGGCACCGCGGCGAGGATGCGCTCGATGGCATCACCGACCAAAAGCCACTCCGCCGCGCGCGCCGCCCGCATCAGGAATTCCTCGCAATCGCGTCCGCGCGCTCGCGGTCCGAGGTCGTATTGAGGTTCATGAAAATGTGCGCGGGGTCGCCGTGACGACGCACGTCTTCGAGCGGCAAGCGCTCGACGCGCACATCGCGATGGAATGCAATGAGGCGCTGGTCCTCGCGTGAGATGGCGGCTTCGATTGCCGGAACACACGACACGGAGTAATACGCAGCGAGCGGTTCAACCCCCCGCGGACCATCGCTCTCCGGAAGCACTGCATCTGCATCCGTGGCACGCGCTACATCGAGAATCGACGCGAACAGCGAAGGTGGGAGAAACGGCATGTCGCAGCCCGCGACCACAATGCCTTGAGCGCCGAGTTCCGCGGCCCATGCGAGCGCAGCGTCCAGTCCGCCAATGGGACCCAGGCCCGGCACACGGTCACGACGTGCTTCGATACCGATGGCTTCGGCAAGCGCAGCATCGTTCGCGATCAGCAGCACTTCGGACGTCACGGCGCGCAACGCGCGCTCCACCCGGTCGACGACGCGCTCGCCTGCAACATCCGCGAGCGCCTTCGGACTGCCGTATCGTGTACTCTGGCCGCCGGCGATGATGAAACCGATTACATCGTGCGAGGGCGGGCTCAAGCGTCGTCGTCCGCAGTCTGTGTTGGCGGACACTTCGTGCCGCCTGCGGCTCCGATGACCTGGGCGTCTTTTGACGCTGCGCGCGCGATGATCGGGAGGTGTGCCGCTTCGGCAATCGACACGGCGAGTGTTGTGGGGATCGAGCGGCTCGCAATCCATGACAAGCCTGCGCGCGCGGCCTTCACGACAATGGCGCCGCTGATACGCGCCGTGATGACGAGCCCGAGGGACGGCAGCTCCGCGCCGGCCAGCAGGCCGCGTCCGATGGTCTTGTCAACCGCGTTGTGCCTGCCGATGTCCGTCATGACGAAATGCAGTTTCTCTCCATCACTCAACGCTGCAGTGTGCATCCCGCCATCGGGGTATGCTGCATCACCCGCCGCGTAGAGCGCGCGGAATATTTCACGGAACGCATTTTCGCTGGGGATGCCGAGCGGCCGATCCTGACACAGTGTCGCGGGATCGCACGTCACATAATGCAGGGGGCCGCAACCATTCTCGCGAATGTGGCGGTGCAGCACGCCCACGCGTATAGCGCCCGCATTGCTCACCTTCACGCGGACGCCGATTGCCGGTACGGTCTCCGCGATGTCGAATTCCTCGATCTCCGTTGCGTGACGGATGTAGTCTTCACTCAGCAGGTATCCGGCGGTGAATGCGTGCATGTCGTCCGGCGTACACGTCGTAACAATGCGGCGTCCGCCGTTCACCTCGAACCAGACCGGTGCCTCCGGTGCCCAGTCCTTATTCATCGCACGCTACGCCGTTGCACGATACTCAGAAGAACAGGCGGATCACGGCGAGAATGATCGCACTGAACAGTGCCGTGACGATCGCTTTCCCGGTGCCGAAGTCCAGCGCCTGGCGGATGGCAACAATCCCTGTGATCAGCGTCCAGATTGCGACGACGAGACCGACCAGTAGATGTAAGCCCGGAATAATGCCGAACACCAGAAGCAGCGCCGGCGCCTGCGCGAAACCGAGTGTGCGCAGAAGCTCGCCCCACGAAGCGGTGCCGCCGAGGAGCTTGTCACCGACGATATACGTGATGCCGGCCCACAGTCCCCACCCCACGATGCCGGAAACCAGACCGGCCAGCACCGCGTTGTTGCCATGGCCGATGGCACCGATCGCGCCCGCGATCGCCACCAGGGCGATGACACCGCCCGCTTCCATCGTCGCTCCGGTGTCCGCTTCCACTTCTTCGTACGTCGCAACGTCGAGCAGTGCCGCGCCCTTGATCCGGTCCACGAATGAATGATGCGTCAGTGTTTCCACGGGCCCCTCCTGGTCGATGTGGTCACGCCATCGCGGGATAGGCCCGCAATGCCGCTGCCTTCAAGCTCGCACTCACCCTGCTGCCTGCGGCCAGCCCAAGCGACGTCATGCTGCGGTTCGTCACGAGCGCGGTCAAGGCAACGTCGCCCGCCAGCCTCACCCGCACAAGCGCGCCCGCCGGCACGACCGCCTCTACTGTGAGGTCGAAGCGGTTCACGGCGCTCGTCTCCCCGGCCGCGCCTGCCGGGGCCAGTACGATGTCTTCCGGCCGGTATGCCACGTGAACCGAGCTGCCCGCGACGGCCCGGGCATCGGGCGCCATCGCCCAGAGGGAGGCGCCGCCCGACAACGTGACCTGCACCAGATCTTCCTCGCGACGGTCCACAACGCCGTGCAGCATCAGCTCGGCACCGGTGAACTCCGCGATGAACGCCGTCGCCGGGTGGAGCACGACCTCGGACGGCGTGCCGACCTGCACGATGCGGCCGCCTTCCATCACCGCGACGCGATCCGCGAGCGCAAACGCATCGGCCGGGTCATGCGTGATCAGCAGCGTAGCGCGCGCATGCGAGCGTGCCACTCGCTCGATGTCTTCGCGAAACTTCCTGCGCACCGTGACATCGAGATGCAGTGTCGGCTCATCGAGGGCGAGCAGCTCGGGCTCCAGCACCAGCGCCCGTGCGAGCCCCACACGCTGCGCTTCGCCGCCGGACAATGTGCGAACATCCGCTTTCGCGAACTCCGTGAGCGACAGCAGTGACAGCGCGCTGGTCGTGCGCCGCGAAACCTCCGCGCGATCAATGCCCCGCACGCGCAGACCATATGCGACGTTCGCCGTGACGGTACCATCGAACAGATACGCGCGCTGAAACACCGCCCCCATTCGTCGCATGACCGAAGTATCGCCCGCGCGTACCTCACGGCCGTCGAATGAGACAACGCCAGCGTACGGCTTCTCCTGCAGCAGCAGGATACGGAACAGTGTGCTCTTTCCCGCGCCGTTCGGGCCCAGGACGGCCAGCACTTCGCCCGCGCGCACCTCGATCTCCGGAACATCCACCACGGTGCGACCACCGTAGCGCTGCACGATGCGCTCACCACGCAGGACCGGACGCTTCACCTCCATGGACGCTCGCCACGCGCGTTCGTCCACGTCACACGACCCTGCTGCGCACGCGTGATCAGGACGTTCACCGTAAATGCAATCGCGAGCAACAGCAGCCCCAGCGCCATGGCCGTCGCAAAGTTACCACGCCGCGTTTCCAGCACGATCGCCGTTGTCATGACCCGTGTCTTGCCGGCGATGTTGCCGCCAACGAGCATGACCGCACCGACCTCGGATATCACCGCGCCGAACCCTGCGACCACAGCGGCGCCGATGCCGAGTCGCGCCTCGCGCAGGATCGTCAACACCGCGCGTGTCCGGGTGGCGCCGAGCGCTCGTGCCTGCATCAGCGCGTCACGCGGCACTGCCTGCACTGCGGCGAGCGTGATACCGGCGACGTACGGCGCAGCGAGCACTGCCTGCGCAAGGACCATGGCGGGAGTGGTGAACAGCAGATCGAGGCCACCCGCCGGACCCGTGCGCGACAGCATCATGTAGACGAAGAGACCCACGACAACGGGAGGTAGCGCGAAGCCGGTGTGAATGAGGGCAATGAGAAGCGGACGACCACGGAATCGAGCGAGGGCAACGGCCGTGCCGATCGGAACGCCGATCAAAACCCCGAGTAGCACCGCGATCCCCGACACGCGCAGCGACAGCAACACCACCTGCCACAGGTAGGGGTCACCGCCAAACAGCATGCGCAGCGCTTCGCGCCCGGTATCGATGAAGAGATCCATAATTTTACGAGCGCGAGCGTTGCCCGCGCGCCCGTCAAAAATGAACCGCGAGTCCCGCGGACACTTTGAAGTTCCGCTCCCACTCCGATGCAGGGATCACGTCGGCGCCGCTGTTCGCGATGAATGCGCTGGGCGCCTTCAATTTCCACAGCAGCATTCCGCCATCGAAGCGTGCCGCGACCGCGGGTGTGGCAAACCATTCAAAGCCAGCCCCGAGTTGTCCGGCGAAACTCGTGCCGAAACCGAAGCGCACATCCCGCGCGACCTTTGTGTCGTCGCCGTTTTCACCCGAGAGATTGATCGCGAGGCCGCCGCCGAAGAGCACGAAAGGCTGAATTGCATGCCAACTGCGCGCGCCGGTCAGGTTGAACCGGACATTCGCTCCGGCATGGATCAGGTTCATATCGGCCTCGCCCTTCACCACGTAGCTCGAGTCCGTCACGGAGACGGCCGCGGTGTCTACCACCGGGCGGGTGAGCGGGGAATAGCTCGCCTCGATGTCGAGCGCGAGCGGTCCACTGATGTCGATGCCCCAGCGCAGCCCCACGCCGGGACCGGCATTCGGTCCGGCACCAAGACGCCCGCCGCTCGGCCACATATACTGCGCGAACACGCCCGCACTCTGATGCTGCGGGATCCACTGGTACGGCGAAGAAAGTGACTGCGCGGATGCAGTGAAGGGGAATACCAGGGCGA
>JBDSPG010000296.1:0-9151 GCA_039912685.1 Longimicrobiales bacterium
TGTCCGGGAACGAACTCGCCTTCATCAAGCAGCGCCTCCTCTCATGGGGACCGACCTACGAGGTCTTCGGGGCCGGCGCGATGATCGCCGAAGTGAAGAAGGAGCTCTTTACCTTCTTCAAGTGCCGCTTCACCGTCGATGTCCCCGGCCCCGATGACCTCGAGGCCACCGGCAACTTCCTCGACTACGAATACGAATTCACCCGCGGTGACACCGTGGTTGCACGGGTGTCGAAGCAGTGGTTTGCATGGAGTGATACCTATGGGATTGAGGTTATTGACTCGGGCGACGCGCTCGTGATCCTGACGGCCACGGTTGTCATCGACGCTGTATGTCATCAGGAAGAACGCCGGGGCTAACCAAAGCGCGCCTGTTTCTGTTGTCCGCAGCCCCACCGGGATCGACGGGGGATGGGCGACACGGACAAAGGATGTAAAAAGCGCCGGCAGTCTCTCGACTGCCGGCGCTCTCCATACTCGCAACCGAGCGTTACCGCATCAGGTTGCCGGCTGCCGACTTCACCATGTCGACGCCACCGGAAACCATCTCGCCGGCCTTCTCCATTGCTGCCTCGGCGGCCTTGCGTGCCGGTCCCTTGCGTGCGCGCTTGGTCGTGCGACGCTTGGTGGCCTTCTTCGCGGGCTTACGGGCTGCTTTCTTCGCGCCACGTTTTGCGGGCTTCCTGGCAGCCTTCTTCGCGGCCTTCTTGGCGGGCTTACGGGTGGCCTTCTTCGCGCCACGCTTGGCTGCCTTCTTCGCGGGCTTACGAGCGGCCTTCTTCGCTGTGCGCTTCTTGGCGGGCTTACGGCCTGCCTTCTTCGCGCCGCGCTTTGCTGCCTTCTTCGCGGGCTTACGAGCTGCCTTCTTTGCGCCACGCTTTTTTGCGGGCTTCCTGGCTGCCTTCTTCGCGCCACGCTTGGCGGTCTTCTTTGCGGCCTTCTTCGCACCACCGCGCTTTGCGGTCTTGCGTGCGGCCTTCTTGGCGGTGCGTTTCTTGGCTGCGCCGCGCTTTGCCGGTGCCTTGCGGGCTGCCTTCTTCGCGCCCGTCTTCTTCGCGCCTGCGCGCTTCGTTCCCTTACGAGCGGCCTTACGGGCGCCCTTCTTTGCTGCCTTCTTACGTGTAGCCATTCGTCGATCTCCTGTGTCCTGTGGCCGAGTTGTTTGCGGTGTTCATCACCGCGAACACATCTACAGTGCAACAAGCGTACACGCACGACGTGCAATAAACAAGGTTTTTCTTTGCATTTGTTGCATTTGTGCGCGCACTGTTAACGCAGTGCGGTCGTGTTCTGCATCACCCAATCGGTCTGAAGATCGCTGCCGAGACGGAATGGATGCGTTCCGATCTGCGTGAATCCGAGCTTGTGATAGAACGCGATCGCCCGCGCATTCCGCTCCCACACGCCGAGCCAGATCGTGCGCGCGCCCGCGCTTTTGGAACGATCGAACACGTCGAGCATGAGGCGCCTGCCAAGACCACGACCATGATGTTTGCTGCCGATGTAGAATCGTTTGATCTCGATCGGGTCCGCCTCCACAGTGACGGTGTCGGGAGGGCCTGGCGCGAGATACGCATAGCCGGCGATGCGATCTGCGTCCATGGCGAGCACGGTGATCGCACCCGGACTCGCGATCTCCGTCGCCTGAATGGCAGGCGAGAACGCCAAGGCCTGGTAGGCCTCGCTGTCCGCCGCCGTATTGTCGGGACCGAACGTCTCGAGGAATACGACGCTCGCGAATTCCGACAGCGACGCGGCATCATCGGGTCCTGCGAGGCGGAACGTCACCGCTGAAAGCTCCGTTTCCACGGCTACTCCGCGACCGCCGCACGCAGGTAACGCCGCGCGACCTGCATGGTCCGACGATCCTGTTCCTCGAATGGCAGTGCTTCGATGTCGCGGAGAATTTCGGCGACGAACGGCTTCAGATCGGGATGTCCCCAGCGGTATCCGGTCGCAGCCTCCGCCTGTGCGGTGACGTTGTCGCGCGCGGCATCGAGCAGCACACGAGCTGCCGCCGCCGCGTAGCCGGGTGAGCCGGGCGCAGGCAGCGCGAACGTGTGCACGGGCTCATACTGGTCGTCGTCTTCCTTGACGAATGCGCGGGACATGGCCGATCCTCAATCACGAGTGTGGGCGAGTCGCCCATGCAATATGCGTGAGGGCCCATGAACAGCAATGCGCGCACCATCCTGCTCGCCGTCGTCATAACCTGCCTGGTGAGCGTCCTGCTCACCGCGACCTGCGTCTACTCCGGGATGTACAACGTGAGTGCGGCCGGCCGTCAGCAAGGCATCGCGGCAGCGGCACTGCGTACGATCGCGGACCGTTCCATCCGTTCTCATGCGACGGCAGTCGTGCCGCCGCTCGTGGACTCCCTTGCAATCGAGAGCGCGGCGCTGCGCTTCCACACGGAGTGCGTGGTCTGCCACGGCGCGCCGGGTGTGCCGCGGGGAGAGATCGGGGAGGGATTGAATCCTGCTGCGCCGGAGCTGTCGGCGCGTGCGGCGCGCGTGAGATCAGAGCCGGAACTCTTTTGGATCATCCGCAACGGCATCCGGTTCTCCGGCATGCCGTCCTTCCAGCAGTCACACAGCGATGATCAGATCTGGGCGATCGCGCGCTTCGTGAAGCAGATGGATGGGATGACGGAATTGCGGTACGAGGCAATCTTCCGGGCGATCATGCTCAAGAATGGCGGTGTACTTCCGGGGGTTCCAGCGGGTGCGGCGCACGAACACGCCATGCCGCCAGCGCCCTGACGTCAGCGTGCGGGAACGACACCCATGTTGCTGACGATCTCCTTGTAGACCGGCGAGTCGTGCAGCGGCCTGAGCAGCGGATAGATCACGAAGTACGGAAAGTTCGCGTCGTTCCCCGCATCCCAGGTCTTCTTCACCAGGCGCAACGCCGTCGCATTGTCACCCAACGCAGCGAACCAGAGAGCCGTGAAGCCTGGGCCCAGCGTCGGCTCCAGCGTCGCCGCCGCAGCGCGACCTGCCGCGACCGATGCAGTACCGGCAGCGCCGCGAATCACCGCAGTGAGAGCTGTCGCCATCTTCGCATCCTTGCCTGCATAGGCGAGCGCCGCCGTCTCCGCCTCCGAATACTGCTTCGCGGTGAGTGCCGTCAGCGAGTGCGTGAGATGACCGAGCTTGTAATCGGGGTACGCCGCGGCCGCTGAGCGGAATACCGCAAGCGCACTGTCGAGATCGCCGCGGATCGTCAGCACGTACCCCAGCGTATTCAGTGAAGCAGGTGACGCCGGTGCCAGCTTGATGGCCTCGTTGATCTCCTCTACGGCCTGATCCGTGCGCCCCAGCATCGCCAGTGTCTCCGCATACCACTGATGGGCCGTGGCATAGCTCGACATGTGTTTGATCGCGGCTTTGTAATGGTTCTCCGCGCCCGCCGGATTCCAGTCGAGGTTCTGCGCAATCTGGCCCAATGCAGCAAACGCCTGACCCAGCGTGGGGTCCAGACCAATCGCGATTGCTGCCGCGTTGTTGCCCTTACGTCCTGCATCCCGCAGCGAATAGGGGCTGACGGTCGGCAGCACTGCGTAGACCTGCGCTTCCCCCGCATACGCAAGCGCAAACCCCGCATCGAGCTTCTCCGCCTGCTGGAAGAAGTCGATTGCCCGGCGCAGGCTTTCCTCTGTTCGCGCCCCGAGCGCGTCATCACCCTTGCGATAGAGCTCGTACGCTTTGGCGTTCTTCGTCCCGCGGTTGCCATTCGCCTGCGCGAGGCCGCTGCTCAGCTGCAGCTGCAACGAGCTCGCGACGGATTCTGCAATCTCATCCTGCACCTGGAATACGTTCGATACTGCCCGCGTGAACTGCTCCGAATACAGCACGCCGTTCGTCGCAGTATTGATCAGTTTGACGGTGATGCGCAGACTGTCCTGCGAGCGACGAACACTGCCCTGCAGCACGGCCTGCACATTCAACCGGTTGGCGAGCGAACGCAGGTCACCGCCACCACTCGGACCCACATACCCCTCGCCCGACACGATCTGCACGCTGTCCAGCTGCGCCAGGCGATTCAGCAGCTCTTCCGTCATGCCATCTGCGAAGTACTTCTGGTCATGCTCCTGGCTGAGATCCTCGAACGGCAGTACGGCAATCGACTTGATGCTCACCAGCGCCGAGCTGTCTCCAGCCACACCACCTCGAAATGTCACGGGCATATGAGTACGCGTATACGCGGCAAGCGTAACGATGGCGACGAGCGCACCGAGACCGAACATCCCGGTTGCCTTCGCCGATAAAACGACCTTCGGTGCCGGCGTAGCTGTCGCACCCGCCATGGCGAGATTTAGCGCGCCGGCGTCGCCAGCATTAGTCGTTGGATCGGTTGGCACCTTCCCCGAGTCCCACTTGGGCGTGCGGATGATGCCGTCCTTCGTGAAATCGAACATCCAGGACAACACGAGCATCAGCGGGAACCCGGCGATCGCAACGTACAGCACGAAGCGCGCGATCGTCTGCTGCCAGTCCAGCAGCTCGGCGATCGTTTTCGTGACTTCCAGCATGAACCAGGACGCGACGAGGTACGCGCCGGCAACACGAAATACGTGCCGTCGCTGTAACTCTTCTACGAACTGCTGGATGGTCACCAGATGCTCCGGAATTCCGCCAAGTTACTCATGGACTTGAATATAACCCTTTAAACAATGCCGGGCCGAGCCGCTGACTGCGCCTCGCCCACTGCTACTATGACACTCTCCGGGGACCAAACGTTGGGCGATGTCCGCGAGGCCGGGATCGCATGCAGGCAGATGAGGGTGGAGTGCGGCGAACGGGGGCCGGACATCCGTGCGCCACGAGAAAATCGCCGGCGCGATCCACGCGCCGGCGATTTTCCTCCGCTCAATCCGTTGTCCGCATAGGCGGCGCAGCGGGCTGTCCGCCCGGCGCACCACCTCGCGCGCCACCCGGTGCCGGCATGTTGCGCACCGGACGACGCGATCCGCGATGGCATACCGTGCAGTTCACGATCGGTGGATCATTGCCGAACTCGGGAATCGTCTTGTTCCCTTCGTTGATCATGTTCACCATCCGGATCATGCCGCGCGCTTCCTTCTTTTGCGTCCGCTCATTCGATTCCCACGCTGCCGTGTTGTGGCAATGTGCGCACGATACACCGAGCGATCGCGAGTATCCCACGTTCATGATCGCCAGCATGCGGTTCGCCGGCGTGCCCTGCAAAAGCTGTATATCCTTGAATACCTGCTCCGCCGGCAGATTCTCCCTGCCCGCGATCTGTGTCGTGAGCTCCGCCACCCAGCGGTCATTCTGCTGCGCGATCGAATCAGGCATCACCGGTATCTGCGCCTGTCCCTGCGGTGCGCCACCTCGTCCACCCGGCGCCACTTGCTGTGCCGGCGCGGGAGCCGGGACCGGCTGCGGCACCGACTGCGCGCATCCCATCGCTGCCATCACGACTGCGGTTGCAAATCCTGCAATTTCACGACGGTTCAGCATTTCACTCCTTTGACTGGTGGATTCATCCCAATCTTGCGTTCCGCTCCGCGCGCGGCCAGCCCCTCGGTAAGGCGCGAATCATCAATGGTACCCGATGGCGCCGGCAAGAACGATGGCCACCCCACCAATAGCCATGAGCATCAACCACATCGGCACGGCAAACCTGAGCCAGCGGTCGTACCGGATGGTTGTGGCGGCGAGTACCGCCATAAGCGAGCCGTTTGTCGGTGTCAAAAGGTCGCAGAGGCCGCCGCCGATCTGGTACGCAAGCACCGTGATCTGTCTGCTGACACCGATGAGATCCGAGAGCGGCGCGAGAATCGGCATGGTGAGCACCGCCTGACCGCTGACGCTCGGTACGGGCACGTGAATCAGTGCCTGCACGCCCATCATGCCGAGCGCGGATGCCGTTCCCGGCAGTCCGGACAACGGCTGGAAAGCGCCGTTCACGATCGTATCGATGATGTGTCCATCATTCAGCACCACAAAAATCGCGCGCGCAAAGCCGATGAGCAGTCCTGCAAAGGCCATGTCTCGGAATCCATCCACATAGGCCTTCGCAGTTCCGTCCACACCGAGTCCGCCCACCAACCCTGCGAGCACGCCCATCAGGAAGAAAATGCCGGACATCTGGTTGAAGCCCCAGTCGAGCTTCAGCGTGCCGTACACGTAGGTGCCGAATGTTGCGAGCACCATCAGCAGAATGACGACGTGGCGCGTTCCGTCCGCGGATGTCGCATCTACCCTTTCTGTTTCATGCGACGTCAAGGCCGGCTCAACGCGAGTCTTCCGGGCGTAGCGCATGGTGCCGAGAATCCAGAACGTGAGTGCAACCGTGAGCAGTACGATGCGGTAGCTGCTGCCGGACAGCAGCGGGACCTGCGCAATTTTTTGCGCAATCCCGACCTGGAACGGGTTGATCGGACTGAACGCCGACCCCACCGCGGCTGCACCAATGCTCATGGAGACGGCAACCACTGCATCAAGGCCCAGACCCGCCGTGATCAGCACGAGGACGGGGACCAGTGCAATGATCTCCTCGCTCATGTTGAAGAGCGCACCACCGGCGGCGAAGGCGATGCTCGCGATTGGGATGACAAGCATCTCGTGCTTCCCGAGCGAACGGACGAGGCGCTCCAGCAGACCGCGAATCGTGCCGGTGCGATCGACAACTGTGAACGCACCTCCCGTCATGAAGACGAGAAAAATAACTTCTGCAGCTTCCACCATACCGCGAGGCAGTGCAATGAGCATCTCGAACGGTCCGACGGGTGTCGCTGCTACTGCGTGATAACTGCCGGGCACGACGACGCTGCGGCCACTCGCTGGATCCTCTTGTCGCGCAAATTCGCCCGCGGGTATCACCCATGTGAGGGCTGCTGCAATCGCAATACATGCGACGAGCAGGGTCATTGGGTGCGGAAACGAGAAGCGCATCGTCATACGAAGACCCAGTCCGTGACATCGCAAATCGGCTGATATCCGATCTGCTGGTAAATGGAGTTCGATGTAGGGTTCGCCAGATCCGTGTAGAGGAAGCAGAAACGGCAGCCATCCTCGAGAATCTTCGTGCTCAATTGCGCAACGAGTGCAGTCGCATAGCCTCGAGCGCGATGCTCGGTCGGCGTATAGACGTACCCCACGCGCCGACCGTGCGGCGTCTCACCGGACCACGCGGCCATTGATACTGACACGCCAACGACTTCCCAGAGATACAGCGCGCTCTGCTTGATGCGCGCGCGTGCGAGTCCCTCAGAGTTCGCAGTGTGCACACCTGACTCCTCGGAGAACGCATCGATCCAACGCGCGACGAGTGGTGTGTCCCGCGTTGTCGCGAGTCTCATAACCCCCAGCGGCATGCGTGACGGTGGTGTGACTGCGTGCAGCTCGTAGATACGATGCACCATACCGCGCACCGCCTGCGAGCCGCTGCGTTTCGACCAGCGATGCGCGAACTGGCTCGACGCCGTCTCGTCACCCATGACCGCGTTCAGCGAGTTATACGCGCTCGCAACACTTTTTACGAGCGCTGGAACTGCGTCCGAGGGCATGCGCGTCAGGCCGAGCTTGTACGGGGGTGTGCGGAACGCGCATCCAACGATGGCGCCGTCCTTCTCGACAGTGGCCAGATAGAACGGCGGGTCGAAGAGCGCAGTTCCAGCCACGAGTTGCTGCACAAGCCCGATCAGCAGGTTGTGCTCGGCTTCATGCGTGAGCATCCAGTCACCCGCGTGCTGGAGAAACGCAGCCGCGTCCTGGAAAGTCCTCACGGTATAGGCGCTCACCCGCGACTGCTCAGCCGAGGTTGCGCCGTGCCCAGCGAGCGGCGTAATACATGCCGAACCCGCTGGCCACCGTGCTCACCAGAAAAGCTGTGACCATCCCGAATGGGGCCGCGAGGTACCAGCCGATCCATCCCGCGACCGTAGCGCCGATCCCCCCCATCATCCATTTCATGATGTCATATTAGCACAACGAATCCATGCGTGCGCGAACGGCGGACGGAATCGACGCCTTTGCGCCGCGGTTGTAGTCATACGCGACGACGACGCCCGTTCCGGTCGCGGCAACTGCGTCGAGCGCATTGCTGACGACGATGTATTCCATCGTGAAGCGATCGTCGCTCACTTCGGACGCGCGGGCGCCGACACGGATGCGGTCGGGAAAGGTGAGTGGTCGTCTAAATACGCAGCTGGTGCTGGCGAGGATAGGACCGATGCCATCATTCGCGGCCAGGTCTACAAGACCGATTGCGAGCAGAAACGCGATGCGCGCGCTCTCGAAGTAGCGGAAATAGGCCGCGTTGTTGATGTGCGCGAACGCATCCATCTCGCCCCACGCTACATCGACCTCAAGGATGATCGGAAACTCTTCGATGTTCGGAGTCATTTGCGGCGGAAGTAGAACGTGACCGCCAGGTCACCGAATTTGCGCGTCTTGCCGCGACCGGGCAGCTGGTGATCCACAGCGTGCTCGACACAGAGAACATTCGCAAACGGGACTTCCATCCAGTATTCAATAATTCGGTCAGCCTTCAGGGAGCCATACGGCGGATCGGCGAATGCAATATCGTATTTCCCCGCAGGGAGGCGTTCTGCAAACACGATGGCGTCCTGCTTGAACACGCGAGCATCACCGCCAGCTCGGATCTTCGCGATGTTTGCCTTCAGCGCATGCAGTGCAGAAGCATGGTTTTCGACGAAGTCTGCGTAGCGGGCGCCTCGCGATAGCGCTTCGATGCCGAGCGCGCCGCTGCCAGCGAAGAGGTCGAGGATGCGCTTGCCCTTCAGCTGGTCACCAAGCTCCGTCATCCATGCCTCGCGCAGCACTTCGGACGTCGGACGCACGCGCCCTGCCGGGGAGACCAGCTTGGTATCGGCCCAACGCCCGCCGATAATCCTCAACGTGACACCGCTGCTGCAATGATCGCAGACGATGCCGGAAAGATTGGAATCACAGGCGGAGTATTGGCGCGGCGAACGGCCGCGTCAATGGGCTGACCGGCCTTCCCCCCGAGGTTTGAGAGAACCGCTGTTTCGCGCGCTCGCACCTACTTCACGCGTGTCATGCCCAGAATCCGGATCGCCGGTGTGAGGTTCTGCGCCCCGGCCGGGGACGCGTTGATGCGACGCACGACATCCATGCCCTTTGTCACGTGACCGAACG
>JBDSPG010000386.1:0-3165 GCA_039912685.1 Longimicrobiales bacterium
ATTCGATCGTGCTGATTCGCGGCGGTCGTGTGAAGGATCTGCCGGGCGTTCGCTACCACATCATTCGCGGGACACTGGACGCGAGCGGCGTGGGCGATCGTAACCAGAGCCGCTCCAAGTACGGAACCAAGAAGCCGAAGGCGAAGAAGTCATGAGCCGCCGCCAAAGTGCAGTAAAGCGCGAGACGCCCGCGGACCCGCAGTACGGTTCGACGAGCGTCACCAAGTTCATCAACAGCATCATGCTGGATGGCAAGAAGTCCACAGCCGAGCGGATCTTCTATGACGCGATGAAAGTCGTTGAAGAGAAGACCGGTCAGCCCGCGATCAACGTGTTCAAGACCGCGTTGAACAATGCGAAGCCGATGCTCGAAGTGAAGAGCCGCCGTGTCGGTGGTGCGACGTACCAGGTCCCGATCGAAGTACGTCCGGAGCGTCGTACGGCACTCGCCATGAAGTGGCTCGTTTCGTATTCGCGTTCGCGCGGCGACAAGACCATGGCAGACCGTCTGGCGAATGAGCTCATGGCGGCGAGCCGCAATGAAGGCAACACCATCAAGAAGAAGGATGACACGCACCGTATGGCAGAGGCCAACAAGGCCTTCGCTCATTACCGGTGGTAGTCGGAATAGATAGAAGAAATGGCTAGGAATACACCACTGCAGAAACTCCGTAATATCGGCATCATGGCACACATCGATGCGGGTAAGACGACGACGACGGAGCGCATTCTCTATTATACCGGCAAGATCCATAAGATCGGCGAGGTGCACGAAGGTGCTGCGACGATGGACTGGATGGAGCAGGAGCAGGAGCGCGGCATCACGATCACGTCGGCAGCGACGACCGCATTCTGGAAGCGCCTCGGCGACGAATATCGCATCAACATCCTGGACACGCCCGGACACGTCGACTTCACCATTGAAGTCGAACGCTCTTTGCGCGTACTCGACGGCGCGTGCGCAGTGTTCTGCGCAGTCGGCGGCGTAGAGCCGCAGTCGGAAACCGTATGGCGCCAGGCTGACCGTTATGGTGTTCCGCGTATCGCATTCGTGAACAAGATGGACCGTGTCGGCGCCGATTTCATGAATGTTGTCGGCATGCTGAAGGACCGCCTGGGCGCGAATGTCTATCCGGTACACTACCCGCTGGGCGAGGGCGAGCTGTTCACCGGCATGGTAGATATCGTGCGTCGCGTCGAGATCGTATTCGACGGCGAGTCTCTGGGTGCGACGTGGACCGAGGGCGCGGTGCCCGATGCACTCAAGGGCAAGGTCGAAGAACTGCGTCATTCGCTGGTGGAAGCCGTGGTCGAACTGGATGAGGAGCTGCTCGCGCAGTATCTCGAGGGTCACGATCCGTCCGAGGAAGAGCTGCGCCGCGCGATCCGCAAGGCGACCATCGCCGGTGCGATCGTTCCGGTGCTGTGCGGTTCTGCATTCAAGAACAAGGGCGTGCAGCAGCTGCTCGACGCCGTCATCGACTATCTGCCGTCGCCGCTCGACGTCAAGCCGATCACCGGCCACGAACCGCATCACGATGACTCGGTCATCATCCGCAAGCCGGCTGATGACGAACCATTCGCAGCGCTCGCGTTCAAGATCATGACCGATCCGTATGTCGGTAAGCTCACGTATTTCCGTGTCTACTCCGGCTCACTGCCGGCCGGTTCGTACATCTACAACTCGTCGAAAGACAAGCGGGAGCGCATCGGCCGTTTGTTGCAGATGCATGCAAACCGCCGCGAAGAAATCGAGACCGTGTATTGCGGCGATATTGCTGCTGCGATCGGTCTCAAGGACACGCGCACCGGTGACACGCTGTGCGACGAAAAGAATGCGGTAATCCTGGAATCGATGAAGTTCCCGGAGCCCGTCATCAACGTCGCGATCGAGCCGAAGACGAAGGCTGACCAGGACAAGCTCGGCAACGCACTGCAGAAGCTTTCGGAAGAGGACCCGTCATTCCGCGTGCACACGGACGAAGAGACGAACCAGACGATCATCGCGGGCATGGGCGAGTTGCATCTCGAGATCATCGTCGATCGCATGATGCGCGAGTTCAAGGTCGACGCGAACATCGGTCGCCCGCAGGTTGCGTATCGCGAGACGATCCGCAAGCCGGCGGAAAAGGTCGAAGGCAAGTTCGTTCGCCAGTCGGGCGGTCGCGGTCAGTTCGGTCACGTGGTGATCAACATGTATCCGCAGGAGCCGGGCGTCGGCTTCGTTTTCGAGGACAAGATCGTCGGTGGTGTCGTGCCGCGTGAGTTCATCGGGCCGACGGAAGCAGGAATCAAGGAAGCGATGTCGACGGGCATCCTCGCCGGATACCCGGTCGTTGATGTGCGCGTCGAGCTGATCGACGGCAGTTACCATGATGTCGACTCGAGCGAAATGGCGTTCAAGATCGCCGGCTCGATGGCGTTCAAGGAAGCATGCCGCCGCGCGGGACCGGTTCTGCTCGAGCCGGTCATGGATGTCGAGGTCGTGACACCGATGGATTACATGGGTGACGTGATCGGCGATCTGTCCAGCCGTCGCGGAAAAATCGGTGGTATGTCGGAGCGCGCGGGTGCGCAGATCATCTCCGCGACTGTCCCGCTGTCGGAGATGTTCGGGTACTCCACGACGCTGCGTTCGCTGTCACAAGGCCGCGCGGTTTACTCGATGGAGTTCTCGCGTTACGAGGAAGTGCCGAAGTCGAAGGCTGAAGAAATCATCTCGAAGATCAAAGGCTAGGAAACGACATGGGTAAGGCGAAATTCGAGCGTAACAAGCCGCATGTGAACGTGGGCACGATTGGCCACGTCGATCACGGCAAGACGACGCTGACGGCAGCGATCACGCGGATCCAGGCAGCACAGGGCCTCGCGGACTTCGTGAGCTTCGACAACATCGACAAGGCGCCGGAAGAGCGCGAGCGTGGCATCACGATCGCGACCGCGCATGTGGAATATCAGACCCCGTCGCGTCATTACGCGCACGTGGACTGCCCGGGACACGCGGACTACGTGAAGAACATGATCACGGGAGCAGCGCAGATGGACGGCGCGATCCTGGTTGTGTCCGCAGCGGATGGTCCGATGCCGCAGACGCGCGAGCACATCCTGCTGGCCCGGCAGGTGGGGGTGCCGTACATCATCGTGTACATGAACAAGGCCGACATG
>JBDSPG010000395.1:0-2815 GCA_039912685.1 Longimicrobiales bacterium
ACCGGGTCTGTATCCGGAGCATGACCTATTCATTCAGCACACCAAGCTGAAGAATACGCTGCGTCACATGATGGGCGAAGAAGTCATCACGCACCTCGGACTGGATTACTACGAGTCCTGAGGCTTCGCGGGATTTTTGTTACTAAAGCGGGCACCGGTGACGGTGCCCGTTTTTTTAGTGTGCCCTTCGAGAGTTTCACACGAAGCTCACGACGTGGTACGGAATGACCACAAAGAAAAAAATAATTTATTTTTCATCGTGGTCTTGATTCGCCTTTGTGATCTTCGTGTGAAACTGCTGCGGGCAGCACCCGCAGTCGCCCAGCACGGTCGCGGTCCGTTGTTGGCGCCTTTCGCCGGTAGCCGCACCGTTGCATAGTAATGCATGGAATCAAAAGGTTTGTTCATCGTCCTCGAGGGCATTGAAGGTTCGGGAAAGTCGACGCAGGCGCGGCTGCTGGGGGACTGGCTGACGGCGGCTTCGATTCCGCATCTGCTGACGCGCGAGCCCGGCGGTACGTCGCATGGCGAAGAAATACGCGGGCTCCTGCTGCACTCGGAGGCAATGCCCGCGGTGACGGAACTGCTGCTGATGCTCGCGGCGCGGGCCACGCTGCTGGACGAGCTGGTTCGTCCCGCGCTTGCGGCAGGGAAGGTCGTGGTGGCGGATCGGTACGACATCTCGACGATCGCGTACCAGGGGTACGGTCGAGGTCTGCCGCTGGAGGATGTGCGCCGGGCGAATGCGATTGCGACGGGCGGTCTGGAACCGGACCTGGTGTTGCTGCTGGACGCTCCGCAGTCGGTGGGCGAGGCCCGGCGCGCCACGTCCCGTCCCGGTGAGGACCGAATCGAGCGGGCGGGCCGCGCCTTCCATGACCGGGTAAGCGAGGCGTATGGGCTGCTCGCGCGCGAGGCTCGCAATGTGCGAAGGATTGATGCGACGGTCGCAACCGAAGCGGTGCACGCAGGGATCCTGGAGGAGCTGCGGCGCTCGTTCCCAGAAACCTTCGGTACGCGCGGGGTACAACGGGGCAGCAGTAGACTCGAAGACGTCCAGGAGGACGGATGAAGATGAAGCGGACAATTCTCACGCCGGTCGTTGTTGCACTTGTCGCGCTCGGCACGGGCGGCTGGTTCCTCCAGAAGGGAGCGGACCAGAAGAAGAACGTATACGCGAATTCCGAGCTGTTCGAGAACGTCCTGCGCGAAGTGCAGGAGAAGTTCGTCGACGCGAAGGATTCGGGCGAGCTGTATCAGAAGGCGATCGACGGCATGCTGGAGGAGCTCGGCGATCCGCACTCCGTCCTGATGCCGGCGAAGGAATACGAACGGCTGCGCACGGACACTGAAGGTCAGTACGGCGGCATCGGCATCCAGATCGGGAAGCGCGGTGATTTCGTTACTGTGATTTCGCCGTTGCCGGGAACGCCGGCCGAGCGTCTCGGTCTGCGCGCGGGTGATGCAATCATCGAAGTGGATGGTGTGTCGGCGAAGGGCTGGACGGATGAGATGGCGATGTCGAAGCTGCGCGGTCCGGTGGGCAAGCCGGTGAAGATGACGATTGCACGACCAGGCGTTCCCGACCGCATGCCGTTCAACATCGTGCGCGAGGAAATTCACATCCGCGCAGTGCCGAGCGCGTTCATGGTTGGCAACGGCGTCGGGTACGCGGAGCTCAGCATTTTCTCGGAGACATCGACTACAGAGCTGCGCGCTGCGCTGAAGAAGCTGCAGTCGGAAGGTGCGAAGAGCGTGATCCTGGATCTGCGCAACAATCCGGGCGGCCTGCTTGATCAGGGTGGATCGGTATCGGACCTGTTCCTCGAGCGCGGTGATCTCGTACTCGAGACGAAGAGCCGCGTTGTCGGTCAGAGCCAGAAGATGCTCGCAGTCGATGCAGACGAGTTCCCGAACATGCCGATCGTCATACTCGTCGGTCCGGGTACAGCGTCCGCGGCGGAGATCCTCGCGGGTGCGCTGCAGGATCACGACCGCGCGCTGGTGCTTGGCCGCACGACATACGGCAAGGGCTCCGTGCAGACAGTCATCCGTCTACCTGACAACAAAAATTATCTGAAGCTGACGACAGCGCGGTGGTATACACCGTCCGGTCGTTCAATTCAGAAGCCGTACGGCATCGGTGCAGCTGAAACGCCGGCCGCGGAAGGCGAAGATGGTTCGCTCACGGCGAATGACTCGACGAAGGACAAGCCGACGTTCAAGACGGACGGTGGCCGCACGGTGTATGGTGGCGGCGGCATCGTTCCAGACCTGATCGTTGCACTTGATACGATCACTGCGACGGAGCGTGTGTTCCTGCAGGAAGTCGCCAAATTCGGGCAGCAGTATGCGACGGCGCGGCTTGCGTTCGCAGTCGAGTATCTGCGACGCACGCCGAACATCCAGCAGGGCTTCGTTGTAACGCCGCAGATGGTGGCGGAGTTCTATGGCGTTTTGCAGAAGCAGGGTGTGAAGGTGGATCGCACAGTGTACAACGCGGCGAGCGGTTGGCTGACGGATGATCTCGCATACGAGATCAGCTACTCGAAGTGGGGACAGCAGGGTACGCGTCAGCGCGTGAACCGCGCGGACCCGCAGGTCATAGCAGCTGCAGCATTGTTGCAACGGGCGAAGGATCCCGCAGCGCTGTTCACGCTGGCGAAGGACTATGCTGCAAAGCATAAACAGCCGGAACCCGCACTGGACCCGCTGCACTGAACGATGCGCGGGTAGCGTCCGCCAGGCCGTTCCTGCCGCCAGCACTCGTGCTGGCGGTTGCGGTTCTCGCCATAAGCTGGGCGGGGCCGCTGGT
>JBDSPG010000070.1:0-4245 GCA_039912685.1 Longimicrobiales bacterium
CCCATCCAACTGGTAATACTCCACGCGGATGTCGTGACGTCCTGCCGCGATCGGCACACTGCTTACTTTCGACTCGTGCGGCGCCCAGTCATCGATGACAAGGTCGCCATCGACATACACCCGCGCCGCATCATCGCTGATTGAGCGCAGCGTGTAATGACCCGCGGACAGCGTCACTGTCGACGTCGCAACCGCCGCCCATTTCGATGGCGGAATGCCCTTGATCGCAGGGCCATACCACATGTAATCGAGACGCGGTTCCGAGCGTGTCATGAGCGGCGTAGACTTCAACAGCGCAGTGAATGCCTCGGCCTTGCTTCGCGGGTCCGTGCTGTCGCCCCAGATGTGAAATGCGACGTCCCAATGTGCGATCGGTTCGAAGTGACTCCATGTGAAGCGGTACGGCTTGCCCACGGCGAGCTTCGCTCCGCGAGGCGATATCGTCTCACCGCCGACGTACTCGAGCTCGATACGCCAGTCGCGTTCGCCCCCGGCAGCCGGCACCACGGCGATCGTGTCGCGAACGGCCAGCGGGTTGAATACAATGTCCGCGCTGTGGATAGCCCCCTCTGTTCGCGACACGCTCTGCACGCCGTCCCGCGACACAACACGCCAACGCCCCGCCGGTCCGAGCACCAGCAGCCTCAATGGGTTCGCACGCGTGCTGTCCACTGGCCAGAGGCGTGGATATTTCCAGCTGTACGGGCCCCATTCATCGACAATAATGGCATTACGCGGCGCAGCTGGCGCGGTATTCCGCACAACCGGACCCGCTGTCACCGAACGCCGATGCGAAAGTCCACTCGGAAGTGGCGCGGGCATCCCCGGGATCTCGGGCCCGCCACGATGTGCCAGGCCATCCCCCACACTTGTCGCACGCAGTTCTGACGTGTCGTTCCCGGTCATTCCAACCTTCGAGCTGTCTCGCACCACCAGCAGGGAATCAACCCAGATGAAGCGGTTGCCCGTGACGGAGGCGCCCGTCGTTCCATTGATGCGCAACGCCACCCGAGATGTCCGAAATGTATTTCGCGCGATTTCGTAGTCCCGGCTTCGCGTATCGCGATGCTTCGGATATCCCCATTCCGACGGCTCGATCGGATTCCCCCACAGATACAACGCAACCGTGTCCGCGTTGAAGCGGTTGTCCGTTATCACATTGTTCTGCCCATGTTCGATTGCTACGCCGGTCCTGTTCCCCGTGAAGTCGTTGTCGATGATCTTCGAGTCGAAGCTGTACCCGCCCCACAGGCCGTAGTCAGAGCCTTTCGCCACATTACGCACGAACGTGTTCCGGCTGAACGTGGCCTCCATTGCATTCGTCGGCGCATAGCTGAAGTCATTGTCGAAAAAAAGATTGTCGTTCGCGCCGCCAACACCCGTATCCATCGTCGACTGGCCCGCCCACAGGAACAGGCCGTCGCCACCATGCGTCATCTGGTTGAACGCAACAATGTTGCGAGAGCTCTGCTCGTACATCAGCAGATCCGCCGAGTCCTGGCCACGCCTGTAGTACCGGCTGAATCCACGCACATTGAAGCTCGCGTGGTTGTGCATGATCCGGTTGTCGCTCGACCGGTACATCCCGATGCCGACACCGGAGTTGTACTCGATCGCATTATTCCAGACGAGCAGACTGTCGCTGCGCACCAGCATCAGGCCTTCCATCCCCTGCTCGATCACGTTACCGCGGATCTCACCGCCATGGATGTCGGCGAGGTACGCACCAGCGCCGAAGCGCAGCCATTCGTCCGATTCATTCTTGTGATGGGACAGCCAGTCGTTCAGGCTCTCATGCTCCACCACGCTCATCAGGCGCGGCTTCCAGTTGTGACTGAAGTCGTTGTCGATCAGCTTCAGGCCGAGCGTGCCACGCGCCAGCAGACCGACCTTGTAGCCGTGCACGCGCGCATTGATCACGCGCACGTTCGTGCCACCCTCGATCCGGATGCCCACGCCCGCCGCCATGTCGGGATCCGAACCTTCGGGCACGCCGCGCAGCACTGACCCCGCGAAGTCCACCTCGAGGTCATTGCCACGAATCGTGATGACCGCTGAATCCATCGAAGCTGGCGCGCCAAGACGGTATGAGCCGGGCGCGATACGCACCGACTTCGTGATCACCATGCCGCGTTCGAGCCGGACGGCCGGGCCGCGCGATGTCTGCGCGTGAACCAGGTTCGACTGCGCGACCAGCACCACCACTGCCAAAGCGATTGATTTTGCCAGCATTCGGTCCCTCCCTTTCACCCTCAATATGCACCGCGACCCGACCCCCGCACACGACTCAGCCAGAACTTCAACCGGGAGACCGATCGTCTCGAGCCCTCTATTGCTCGTACACGATCCCGCGTCGCCGGCCCGATTCGCAGCGGCAATTGAGGCGTGCCTCACATCACCTCGCCGGGAACCGCCGGACGTAGTATATTGAACCAGTCATGACGCCCGGACAGATCCCGTAGCTCCCCCACCGAACTGGAAGTCGCATGAAGCTTGTCACATATAATCTGCACCTCGGCGGACGCAGAGGTGGTGGCAGCCATTGGGATCTCCTCGACCAGGAGTACGCACCCGACATCATCTTTGCGCAGGAAGCAACACGCGTGAAGGGACTCGTGGAAGGGCAGCGCGAAGCAATGTGGCGGCGCGTAAACGGTCGCGACTGGGGTTCTGCCGTTGTGGTTCGCGGACGGATTGTCGAGGAGCTGAACGTCCCGATTCATGCGGGCTGGATCAGCGGCTGCGTTGCCGATGTCGAAAACATCGGCGCCGTATCAGCGCTGTCGATTCACGCACCGACACTCGCGGGCAAGAAGTATCCTGCACTCGTGAAGGACATCGTCACGGCGATCAGCGGCATGCGTCTCGACACGCCGCTCGTGATCGGTGCAGACTTCAATCTCGTTTCCGCAGGTCTGCGTCAACCCGATGAGCTCGTGCCGACAACACCGAGCGAGCTGTTGATTCTGCAGCAGCTGCAGGAAGAGCTCGGGCTCGTGAGCTGCTGGGGCGTTGCGAACCCGGATTTGCCGCTGCCGCAGACGCTGCGCTGGAGCCGCGACGTCGAAATTCCGTATCACTGCGACGTTCTGCTCGTGCCGGAATCATGGGGCATCGTCTCGTGCGAGATTCCGCAGGGCGAACCATGGACGCGCATGAGCGATCACTCGCCCGTGATCGCGGAAGTCACACCTGGCACACTCGCACACAGCGACGCGCCGGGCATCGGATCGCAATCTCGCTCGGACGTCGCCTGATCTGAACACGCCACCATGAGACGGACGCTGTGGACGGCCGCCAACGCACTGCTGTTTTTCGCTTTCCTGTTCTCTGTCGCCGTTCAGTACAACGACCCCGACCCACTCCGCTGGATGATCGTCTACGGCGCTGCTGCCGTTGCATGCATTCTCGAAATGCGACGTCGGACGCACCCGCTCTTTCCAATCACCATTGCATTGATCGCGTTCGCCTGGACACTCAGCATACTGCCTGACGTTCGCGGTCGTGTGCACAGCGCCGACCTGTTCGCATCCTTCGAGATGAAGAACGCCGTGGTAGAGCAGGCGCGTGAGATGGGCGGTCTCTTCATTGTAACAGTCTGGATGTTGATTCTTGCGACGGCGGCCGTGCTGCCGTGGCGTCGTCCCACGCCCCAACGCTCCAGTCACTCGCTCGAACATCGACTTCCCGCCGAATACGGGCGCCGGCTGCTGCTGCGTGGCGTCACATTCTGGTTGTTGATCCAGCTTACGCTTGCAATGCTGCTGGCGCGTGGCTCACAGGACGTCGAGGCCACGCTGACCGGAGTCACGTCACCATCACCCACTGCCGCATTGTCCGTCACTGCGGTGGTAGCAGCGCTCGCCTATATCGAGACGGGCATCAGACGGGAGCGCATCTTTGTTGCGAATCTCGGAGTAGCGCCGATCACGTTCGTCGTTGTTCCAGCCGCAGTGGCAGCCGTACTCTCGTGCGCACTGATGTTCGCGCGATCCAGATGGTAAGCGCGCAGCCGCTCTTCACCGCGGATTCCATTGGCAAATCCTTTGGGCGTCGCGAGATCCTGAAGTCTGCATCGGTCTGGGCGTGGAGCGGCCGCGTTACCGTTCTTCTCGGGCGCAACGGCAGCGGCAAGAGCACACTCATGCGCATCGGTGCAGGACTGATGCGCGCCGATCACGGTGCCGTTCGCTTCGGCGACCAAACCTACCTGGCGCCGAAACTCCACACTCTCGCGCGGCAAGG
>JBDSPG010000106.1:0-10306 GCA_039912685.1 Longimicrobiales bacterium
GTAGCGAGGGCGAGACAGGCCGAGAGCAATAATGATCTGTTCATGAATACAGCTCCGTGGTTGGGTTGCATTGCTTCACTGGGAACCAACGTACACTCCGGCACCTGTCTCCTCGATTACAGTGGCCGTGGCGGCCTCTGTCCAATGTTACCATCCTGTCAGGCACGCGGGTGCAGATTAAACGTAGGGTTGGCCACATTTTCTCTCGACACGGACAGCGAATATGTGCTCACGGGTCGTCTTCACATTGACCATGTCGTCGCGGTGACTCCGTGCGTGTGTTGATCGTCGAGGATGATCCGGGTATGCGTCGCGTGCTCGAATGGGGATTCGCGGACGAACGGATCAACACGGTATTCGCCTCGACATATGGTGAGGGGTGGGACCGCCTGCTGGGTGCGGACTACGATGTCATCATCCTCGACGTAATGCTGCCCGGCGGCACCGGCCTCGCACTGTGCGCGAAGTACCGCGCTCTCGGGAAGCAGACACCCGTTCTGCTGCTGACTGCACGCGCATCGGTGGAAGATCGGGTTGCCGGGCTCGAAGGCGGCGCGGACGACTATCTCGCGAAGCCGTTCGATTTCCGCGAGCTCCTCGCGCGCGTGCGCGCTCTCGCGCGGCGCCCGACTGCCTGGGCAGAGGAAACGTTCGAGCTGGCCGACCTGCAGGTGGACCTACGACGTCGTCGCATAGAGCGTTCCGGAGCCTCCATCGACCTGACGTCGAAGGAGTGGGTGCTGCTCGAATTTTTCGTCCGGCATGCGGATCGCGTCGTGGATCGTGCGGCGATTACGGCGTACGTCTGGGATGAGAATCATGATCCGTTTTCCAACGTGCTAGAAGTGTTGATCGGCAGACTGCGGCGCAAGGTGGATGACGGTTTCACGCCGAAACTGATTCATACCCTGCGCGGTGCAGGGTACCGGTTCGGCACATGAGGCGGGACCTGTCACAGCTGCGGCTGCGGCTCACAATATGGTATATCGCCGTATTCGCCGCGGTGCTCGTGGCGTTCGCATTTGCAACGCTGTTCGTGACGACGCGCGAGATCTCTCGCGAGCTGGACCGTTCGCTGGCCAGCTCAGTCGATGCCGTGATTGCTGCCGTACAGACTCGCGATCGTACGGATCCCGCCGAAAGCTCGCAGTTGGGTGCACTGAATGCGCTGCACATACCGGGTCGCAACCTGTACGTGTTCGACATATCCGGTCGCCCGCTGCATCCGGACACCGCCAATGACTGGCTGCGTGGCGTTGCCCGGAGAGCGGCGAGCGCTGGGGTCGCGACGGGTGAAGCGGACATGCCGGAGCCGCTCACGGCATGGCGGGTGCATGCGCGACGGTTCGTCCTCGGTGATGGTCGAACGCTTGTCGGCGCTGCTACCGCGGATGTAATCGAGGTGGAGGATCGTTATCCGAATGTCGTCAACGGTTTCGCGGCGGCGGCCGTCCTTGCGCTGATCCTGTGCGGCGCGGGTGGGTGGCTGCTGGCTCAGCGATCCATACGCCCCGTCGAGGAAGCGTTTCTCAGGATGCGACAGTTCATGGCGGACGCGGCGCACGAGCTGCGCACCCCGGTGGCGGTAGTGAAGGGACATGCCGAGGTCGCACTCCGCAGGCCGCGGGATGGCGCCGAGTATGTGGACGCGCTACGCGCGATACACGCGGAGGCCGGCCGGCTGGCGGGTGTACTGGAAAACGTGCTGGTCATCGCGCGTGCGGATGCCGGCGCGTGGCCGGTAGCGCGCGAGGCGCTCTATCTCGATGACATTCTCATGGAGGCCACGGATGCTGCGCGGGTGCTGGCCGAAAGTCGGGACATCAGCGTGACCATCGACCAGCTCGACGAGCTTCCCGTGCGTGGTGACCCGGCGCTGCTGCGACAGCTCATGATGATCCTGCTTGACAATGCCGTGAAGTTCTCGCCCGCCGGTGGCCGGGTGAACGTGTCCGTCACGCGATCGAACGGGAACGGTGTGTTGTCCGTGCTTGACGCGGGGCCCGGGATTCCGGCTGGACAGGTCGAGCATCTCTTCGAGCCGTTCACCCGCGGAGAGCATGTTCGCGAAAGCACAGGGGGGGCTGGACTCGGGCTCTCGATAGCGCGCTGGATCGCGGAGCTGCATAATGCCACAATCGAAGTCGTGTCGCCCTCGTCGGGAGGCACTGACATGCGCGTCCTCTTCCAGTCCGAAGCAGCATCAACATGACAACAGCTCGAAGGCGACGTACAACGACCGTCCGCATTACACTGGTGCTCGGTGTGCTCGCCGCCGGGCAATCGGTGCGTGCGGCTTCGGCGACAGCGCAACGGCGCGTCACGCTTGACGAAGCGATTGCGGCGGCGCAGACATCCGGCCGCCGTTTGCGGATTGCGCGCGCGGACTCGGCGGCGGCAGCCGCGCGGCTGGTGACGGCCCGTGCGATCATGAATCCCACGCTGTCGCTGGGCTACAGCAAGTCACCACCGCCCTATCACCTGGAGGTCGAGCAGCCGATCGCGTTCCCGTGGCTGCGCAAGGCGCGCATCGATGCGGCGCGCTTCACGGCGGCGGCAGCGGCGCTCGGGCTGGACATCGAGAATGCGCGGCTGCGCTATGATGTCGAGACCGCCTATGCAGGTGTGTTCATTGCGCAGGCCATTGCGGGACTGTCTGCGCAGAACGCGCGCGACGGCGACGAGCTGGTGCGGATTGCGGTCGCGCGGCGCGATGCGGGCGATGCAGCGGAGCTCGATGTCGATCTCGCGCGCGTGACCGCCGCAGGGCTGCATCGCGCTGCGGCGATCGACTCACTCGCGATCACCACGTCAGCACTCGAGCTGCAGAGTCTGATGGGCATGGATAGCGCAGCCGTCGTCCTGGCGGCTGCCGATTCCTTCGTAGCGTTGCCGTTATCGGCGGTTGGTGCTTCCCAATTGCGCAGTGCACCTGGCGCTGCGCTGCAGCAGGCGGATCTGGAGGCGCGGGCCGCGGAGCTCGCGCTCAAAGCGGAGCAAGGCAGTGCGCGCTTCTCCGAGATCTCGATCCGCGCCGGCTTCGAGACAGGGGACCCGGATATGCGTGGATTTCTCCCGACCATTGGCTTTGCCATCCCGCTTCCTTTATTCGACCAGCGCAAGGGCCCGATTGCCGAGGCGCGCGCGGAACGCGATCGGTCGCTTGCCGTGCAGGAGCAGCTGCGTGAGCAGGCCCGTCTGGGCTTCGCGTTGGCGGAGCGGCAGCGTGCGGTGCAGCAGAGTGTGCTGGAGCAGGACCGCGCAGGCCTCGAGGACGCCAGGCGAGTAGCCGCGCGTGCACTGACAGCCTATCGCGAAGGCGAATACACGCTGGCGGCAGTGATCGAGGCGCAGCGGAGTGCGCGCGACGCATTGCGTCAGTATTACGAAGACCTGGGAGCGCTCTGGGCAGCGCAGTCCGCATTCACACTTGCACGCACGAGCGGCTTGAGGCCTTGATGGAGACACAACTGGAAGCAGGGAAGCGCCGGTCTTTACTGCGCGATCGGCGGCTTCACATTGCACTGGCACTCATTCTGGTCGCTGCCGTAATCGTCTACGCACTCCGCCGCCGGGGGAGCGGCGAGGTGGCCGAAGCGGAGACCGCGGAGGTCGAAGCGGAAACGGCGACGGCGGAGATCCGGTCATTCGCGATCACGATACCATCGCTCGGCACCGTCGAGCCGAGGCCGGGCGCGTTCGGCAGAATCGCCGCGCCGGCTGCATCGCGCGTGGTACGCGTATTTGTCGGTGAAGGTGATCATGTGCGTGCAGGTCAGGCGTTGATCGAACTGGACGCGGTCGTATTCAATGCCCAGACAGCGCAGGCCGCCGCTGCGTTCGAGCAGGCGGAGCGCGCACTTGCGCGCCAGACGCGTCTGCAGGCGGAGGGCATCGCGCCACGCAAGGATGTCGAGGCCGCGGCGGCTGACCTGGGCACGGCCCGCGCCGCACTCATCGAGGCGAGACGCATCCAGTCGCTCGCCATTCTGCGGGCACCACTGAGCGGAGTGGTCACTGGCGTCGACGTCGCATTGTCGCAACCCGTTGATCTCAATGAGTCACTCATCGAGGTCGTGGATCCGTTGCGGCTCGAGATCATGTTCCATGTGTCACCGGCCGAAGCCGCACGTATCATGGTGGGTGCCGCCGTGGAGCTGAGCACCACTGCTGCAGCCGGCGGCTGGGCTGGCGCCGGAACCGTCCGCGGTATTGCCGCCGTCGTAGACTCCGTGACGCACAGTGTCGAAGTGCGCGTCACGCCGGCCCGGAACGGGCGCACGCTGCGCCCCGGCGAGACGATTGCCGGGCGCATCACGGTAGGTGACCACGCCCGCGCCGTCGTCATTCCCGTCGAGGCGCTCGTGCCGGGCGAAGATGGTGTGCACGTGTTCGTCGTCGATGCGAAAAACATCGCGCACGAGACTGCAGTCACAGTCGGGGAACGCAATGGCGCGCTCGCGGAAATCACGGCCGGTCTCACGGGCAATGAACGCGTAGTGACCACTGGCGCGTATGGCGTATCCGATGGAGCGCACATCAATGCGCCGAAACGGGAAGCAACCCCGGCCAGCGACACCGCCGCGACCGCAGGCGCTGGACGGTGAAACTCTTCGATACGCTTCTCGCGCAGCGACGCTTCATCTACCTCGTCGTGGCGTTGCTGTCCGGCGCGGGTATCGCTGCGGCGATGAGCCTGCCATCCTCGATCTATCCGGAACTGTACTTCCCGCGCATCACGATTGTCGCCCAGGGCACGTCACTGGGCGCGCGTCAGCAGATGTTCAGTGTTACACGACCGATCGAAGAGGCCGTCAGCATCGTGCCTGGTGTGCGCCGTGTGCGCTCGCGCACGTTCCGCGGGGCGAGTGAACTCACACTCGATTTCGCGCCGCAGACCGATATGATCGTTGCACTGCAGCTGACTGAATCCCGCGTCAACGAAACTCGCGGCGACCTGCCCCAAGGCGTTGAGATCGAAACCGAGCGGATGCTGCCCTCGCTCTTTCCAATTGTGACGTACAACGTGATGGGCGCGGATCCCGGCCAGTTGTACGACATCGCGCGCTTCCGCATCAAGCCGGCGCTCGCGGGGATCCCGGGCGTCGGCCGCGTCGACATCCAGGGCAGCGAGATCCGCGAGGTGCAGGTCATTGCCGACCCCGCCCGCCTCGCCACGCTCGGCTTGTCGTATGACGCGGTCGCGACCGCCATCGGCGATGCGCTCGGTGTGCATGCTGTCGGCAGAATGGATCGCGATTACCAGCAGTTCCTCATCCTGGTCGACAACGAAGCTCACGACGTAACCGCGGTTGGGGACGTGGTGCTGCGCGTCTCCCTGCGCGTGCGCGATGTCGCGACAGTCGAGCTGGCTGCGGAGGAACGGGTGCGGTTGATCCGCGGCAATGGCAAACCTGCTGCGCTCATCAACATTTCGCGCCAGCCGGACGGCAACACCCTCGAACTGTCCGACAGCGTGGCGCGAACGATCGAAACAATTCAGGCCACATTGCCTGCGGGCGTCACCGTTCAGCGCGTGTATGACCAGGCGGCCCTCGTGCGCGAGGCCGTGCGCTCGGTCGCGGATGCGATGCTGATTGGTGCTGTACTCGCAGTCATCATTCTCCTGCTGTTCCTGCGCGACCTCCGCACTACTGCGTTGAGTGCGCTCGCGATTCCGCTCACCATGATCATTACGGTGTTCGGGCTCAAGCTGCTGGGCCGCACGTTCAATCTGATGAGCCTGGGCGGTATGGCGATCGCCATCGGCCTTGTGATTGATGACGCGGTCGTCGTGACCGAGAACATCGCGCGGCATCGCGCGTTCACGCCCGACAGCCGCATTGCCATCCGTGATGCGCTCGCGGAGCTGGTGTGGCCGGTGACGACGTCCACGCTGACCACTGTCGTCGTATTTCTCCCACTTGTTCTGCTCGAGGGTGTGGTAGGTCAGTTCTTCGCGGCGCTCTCGATTACACTGTCGGTTGCTGTCCTCGTCTCGCTCGTTCTCGCCATTGTGCTGGTCCCGCTGCTTGCCGATCAGTTCGTCAAGGGACACGAACCCGCGGAATCGCGAGAGCGCAGCGCGTCAGGATTCCGCGCGTCGACGCAGCGCGCGGGTGATGCAATCGGGCGTGGCCTCGACCGGATCACGGAGGCCTATTCAAGAGTGCTCGACAGCATTCTCCACCATACGCGCATGCTCGCGGTAGTCGCGGTACTCCTGATCGTGGCCGGTTATTTCGCGAACCGCTTCGTATCCACGGGCTTCCTGCCGGTCATGGATGAAGGTGCATTCGTCCTGGACTACACGACGCCCACCGGAACCGCGCTCGCAGAAACCGACCGGCAGTTGCACAAGGTCGAACAGATCCTGGGAGCAACTCCTGAAATTGTCGGCACCTCCCGGCGTACCGGCGCCGAAATGGGGATGTTTGCGACGGAGCAGAACAGCGGCGACATCGTGGCCCGTCTGAAGCCAACGGGCGACAGGACACGGAGCATCTTCGAAGTCATCGATGATGTGCGTGGGCAGGTGGAGCTTGCCGTGCCGCGGATGGAAGTCGAGTTCATCCAGATCCTGTCTGACGTCATCAACGATCTGGCGGGCACACCGGACCCGCTGGAGATCAAGCTGTTCGGTGATGACCTCGAGGTGCTGCGGTCATATGCTGCGAACATCGGTACTAAAATCGAATCGATCGACGGTATCGTGGATCTGTACAACGGTGTGCCCGACCCATCACCGGAGGTGATCGTCACGATCGATCAGGCCGCGGCCGGGCAGCTCGGACTCACACCCGCCGAGGTCTCTGCGCAGGTGAGCAGTGCACTGCTGGGGACGACCGCGGCGCAGGTGCGCAGTGACGAAAAGACGATCGATATTCGGGTGCGCGCGCCGGACTCGATCCGGTACGATCGTGCACAGCTCGGCTCAATCCCCGTGTATGGTGCCGACCACTCGGAGTCCACCCCGCTGAGCGCGATCGCGACATTCTCAGACAGTGCGTCCGCAGCCGAGCTCATTCGCGAAGACCAGAAGCAGATGCTTGCCGTGACGGCTGGCGTGGAGAGTCGTTCACTCGGCGCCGTGATTGGCGATGTGCAGACCGTGCTCGCGCAGAATCCGCCGCCCGCCGGCGTGCGCGTCGCGATTGGTGGTCAGTATGCCGGCCAGCAGCAGGCGTTTCACAGCATGCTGCTGGTATTGCTGCTGGCGTCGCTGTCCGTTATCGCGGTCATGCTCATCCAGTTCCGTTCCTTCATCGAGCCGTTTGTCATCCTGCTCGCCGCGCCGCTCTCCTTCGTCGGCGCGCTGGCACTTCTGCTGCTGACAGGCACACCGCTGAATGTGTCATCCTATATGGGAATGATTCTGCTGGTGGGCTTGATCGTGAAGAACGGCATCATCCTGCTTGACTTCGCACATCACCGCATGCGGTACGAAGCAGAACCGCTCGGCGTTGCGATCCGCGCAGCGGCACGAGTGCGGCTGCGGCCCATTCTGATGACCACGCTGTGCACGCTTTTCGGGCTACTGCCACTCGCGCTCGGCCTTGGTGCCGGGTCGGAGATGCAGCGACCGCTTGCGCTTGCCGTCATCGGCGGCCTCGCACTCTCCACGCCCATCACATTATTCCTTGTGCCGGCATTCCTCGTTGCCATCCGCGGTGAGGACTATCGCGTTGCGGCCTGACTCCCGCAGCCCGCGCCATTCGGAACGAACAGCGGCCGGCCGAACTTCGTTACACCATAATCACCGATCACCTGCTGCCCCTCCTGCGATGTAATCCACATGGCGAACGCTTCAGCACCCGCAGCATTGCGCGCTCCCGTAACCGGAATGACACCATACTGATTGATCAGCCGCTTGTCGCCCTCGACCAGCACCTCGAGCGCGTTCCTGTCCTTCACGTTGAGATATGTCGCGCGATCGGTGAGTGTGTACGCTGCTTTCTCTGCAGCGATATTCAGCACCTCACCCATTCCCTGACCGGCCTCCATGTACCAGCTGCCTTGCGGTGCGATGTGCGCCTCTTCCCAAAGCGCGAGCTCCTTCTTGTGTGTGCCGCTGTCGTCGCCTCGTGAGATGAACGGAGACCGCGAGCGCTCGATACGGCGCAGCGCTTCGAGTGGATCCCGGAGTCCCTTGATGCTAGCGGGATCACCCACCGGACCGACAAGTACGAAGTCGTTGTACATGACCGCGCACCGCCGCACGCCATAGCCCGCGGAAACAAACTCTGATTCAGACGCGGGCGCATGAACGAGCAGGACATCGGCGTCTTTGCGACGGCCTAGCTCCAGCGCCTGTCCGGTACCGACCGCAATGAGTCTCACAGTGAGCTCCGGATGCGCGCGCTGGAATGCAGGCAGCAGGACATCGAATAGCCCGGAGTCCTCGGTGGACGTAGTGGATGCGAGCACCAGCTGCGTCCCGTTTGCTGGCGCCGGTGTGCCACCGCCGGGCGCCGAGATCGCTGCCGAATCGGTCGAAGCCGATGATCCCGCGTCTGTGCCATCCGCCTCGCAACCTCCGAGCAGGAGCCCGAACAGGACAGGAAGCGCAGCTGTTGCCGCGCGGGTGAAGCTGTATCTGCGGATGCGGTCCATCATTGATCCTCTGGCGCTGGTTGCATGCGCGGAAGCATATTCGCCCATCGTCTGATGCGCACCCCCGCGAGGCCCAATGAGCACAATCGATGCTGAAATAGGCACCACCGCCGGCGAGCTGCTTGTGGCTGGCGAGCATGTGATCACGCGGCGTTCTGTTGCGAGCTGGGTCATGTATGACCTCGCGAATACGATTTTTTCCATGGGCGTGGTGTCCGCATTCTTTCCTGCATACGTGCGAGCGGGACGGCCGGCGTCAGCGGATGTCCTGCTGGGCAATATCACGTCAGTTTCCATGGCGATTATTTTCGTGGCATCGCCACTCCTCGGAGCCATGACGGACCGTGCTCGTCGGCGTGTTCCGTTCCTGATCGCGAGCACGCTGATCTGCGTGCTCCTGACTGCTTTCATGGGTCACGTGCAGTTCGGTCTGACAGCCACCCTCTTCATTCTCGCCAACATCGCGTACCAGGCCGGACTACAGTTCTACGACGCATTACTTCCCGAAGTGACCACAGAAGCGAACCGCGGAAAAGTCGGTGGTATCGGAGTCGGCATTGGTTACCTCGGATCCTACATTGCGATTGGGCTGGGCTTCGTTGTAGCCAAGGACAGCCCTTGGGTTTTCACCTACATCGCACTGCTGTTCCTCCTGTTTGCCATTCCTGCGTTCCTGTTCGTAAAGGAGCGAGGCAATCCGCGCCCGCAGCCATTCAGCTTTCGAATGATTGTGGAATCGACCAGGGAGACGATTCGAACGCTGCGCGAGAGCCAGAGATATCCGGGATTGCTCCGCTTCTTGATCGGTCGCATGTTTTACACGGATGCGATCAACACAGTGATCACATTTATGCTGGTCTTCACGACGAATATGGCCATTGCAACCGCGGGCCTGACGGAGAAACAAGCCCAGGACAAAGGTTTCATGGTCATGGCAATTGCCATCACCTTCGCGGTCTTCGGCGGATTCGCATGGGGGTGGCTGAGCGACCGCATCGGCCCGAAGCGCACGCTGAACTACGTGCTCTACATCTGGATCGTCATTTTCACGGCTGCGGCATTGATCGGTATCGAGACACTGCCGTTGTGGACGATGTACGTGCTGGGCAGCGCAGCCGGCCTGGCAATGGGCGGCGTCTGGGCCGCGGACCGCCCGTACATGCTCCGCCTCACACCGCCCGCGCGCATCGGGGAGTTCTACGGTCTGTACGGAATGGTCGGTCGTTTCTCGGCGATCACCGGACCCTTCCTCTTCGGCAACATTGCCGCTCTGGTGGTGACGCGCAGCGCCCCCGGTCTCAATCGCATCGAGACGGCGCGGATCGCCGCTCACTCGGAGGGTGTTGCCATGGTCTCGCTGCTGCTGATGGTCGTGGTCAGCTACTTCATCCTCCGCCGAGTGACAGACTCGCCGAGAATCTGGACAGGCAGCGACCTCATCCGGAGCTGAGCTACTCGCCCCCGGTGCGGGCTGAACTACTCGCCCGCACGACAGGCGCGCGCTATTCTTTCCAGCATCCCAGGTTTGCCACGACCACTGCCGACAGGATGCGTATGTCTGCTCGAATTGTCCGCAACCTCGCGCTCTCTGCTTTCGCGTTCGTTCTGCCCACTTCGCTGCAGGCGCAAGCGGTAACAACACCGCTCAAGGAATTCGGTCACGAGATCGGCGCGGATTACACGCTGCCGAACT
>JBDSPG010000123.1:0-3052 GCA_039912685.1 Longimicrobiales bacterium
GTACCGCAGGAAATGATTGCGGCCAGAACCAACCATAGCGAGCCATCGCCGCCCTGCTCGATACCCAAGCCTGGGATCAGGAGCTTCGACACCACGAAAGTCAGTACCACGGAAGCGATCGAAGTGATCCATACGAGGCTAGTGAGCGGCGTCTCGAAGTTCATCTTCGCAGCACCACTCCACCTGGATCGGGCATATGCGCTGTTGAGCGCATATGAGCCAACACTGGCGATGACCATCATGATGCGCATTGCAAAGATCCATACGAGCAACTGCACCTGATTGGTTTCGGTGCCGACGGCGAGCAGGATGAACGAGATCAATGCGACGCCGGTGACGCCGTAGGTCTCGAAACCGTCCGCGGACGGGCCGACGCTGTCGCCGGCATTGTCGCCGACGCAGTCGGCGATTACGCCTGGATTACGAGCATCGTCTTCCTTGATGTTGAATACGATCTTCATCAGGTCCGCGCCGATGTCGGCGATCTTCGTGAAGATGCCACCGGCGATGCGCAGCGCGGAAGCACCGAGTGATTCACCGATGGCGAAGCCGATGAACACAGGACCTGCGAAGCTTCCGGGGATGTAGAGCAGGATCCCGAGCATCAATGCGAGCTCGACGCTGATGAGCATGGTTCCGATCGACATACCCGCGAGCAGCGGAATCGCATAAGCGGGATAGGGAAGCCCCTTCAACGTGGCGAATGCCGTGCGGGAATTCGCGAAGGTGTTCACGCGCATGCCGAACCATGCTACGCCGACGCTGCCGAGAATGCCGACAACGCTGGCAATCAGAATTGCCGCGACCTGCACCGTGTCCATGTGGCGCAACAACCCGAAATAGCCGACGATGATGACGGCAATGAATGCTTCGAGGATCGCCAGGAAACGCGCCTGTCCGGCGAGGTAAGTCTTGCAGGTCTCGTAGATGAGCTCGGATACATCGCGCATCGACTTGTGGACCGGCAGTGCGGCGAGGTGACGGTAAACCATCACTCCGAAGATGAGACCTCCGAGACATACGAGCAGTCCGATGCTGAGCAGCGCCGATCCACTCATGCCAAGGAACTGCGCGGACGACAGGTCGGGAAGAACGAGGTTCGCCTCGCCTCCCGCGTGTTCAACGGCTTGTAACAAGCTCAGCATGTGCCCCCCAGGGCAATGACGCTCTGTCCGGTCATCAGTTGGTTCCTTCGTATCGGGTGGTTTGGCACTCTATGATGGCGGCTGCGAGCGCGTCCGCCGGGGTCTGAAAGTGACGTCCCACAGGGGCTCACGCAAGCAAACGCGCCATTCAGGTCAGCGGCGGCGGGGCCACGTACATGCCTAGAAGGTTTTTTCGACGCCGACCCGACGCTGAGGACATTCACCGCGAAATCGGCATGGCCGAATTCCGAAGTCCCTGACATAATAGGTTCTGGAACGATATCTTGGTCTAGACAGCCCGAACGGCTCCACGCGGGGACGGCCGGACTTTACGATCATTACCTCCGATTCCCAGCCACACCGCAGGCGGACCATGACCCTCGTTGCAGTGGCCACACAGAAATATCCGGAAATTGAGAACCACATAGACGGCGCCGCCATCCATAGCGATGCGGAGCGCCAGGACGTGTTCAATCCCGCCACCGGGGAAGTGATCTCGCGTGTCCCGCTGTCTGGCCGGGCCGAGGTCGATGCAGCCGTTGGCGCCGCCAGCCGCGCGCTCCCGGGCTGGTCCAACACTCCGATCAAGGAGCGCGTCCAGATTTTCTTCCGCTACCGCCAACTGCTCGAGCGCGATCTCGCATCGCTGGCCGCCTTGGTTTCCGAGGAAAACGGGAAGGTGATTGGGGAGGCGGAGGCGGAGGTTCTCAAATCGATGGAACTGACTGAGTTCGCGGTATCCCTGCCCCAGATCACGTCCGGCGAAGTGCTCGAGGTGAGCCGCGGCGTGGAGTGCAGGGTTGAGCGGTATCCAGTTGGCGTCGTGGCGTCGATCACACCGTTCAACTTCCCGAACATGGTGCCGAACTGGACGATCCCGAACGCACTGGTGCTCGGGAACACCATGGTGTTGAAGCCATCCGAGCTGGTGCCGCTGAGCGCCAACCGGATTGCCGAGCTCCTCGAAGAAGCGGGTCTGCCACGCGGAGTGCTGAATGTCGTTCATGGCGGCACCGCCGCGGTGGAGGCCATCTGCGATCATCCCGACATAGCCGCAGTGAGCTTCGTCGGATCGACGCGTGTCGCACAGATCGTTTATCGACGAGCGACGTCAAACTTGAAACGCGCGCTCGCACTTGGTGGCGCGAAGAATCATCTCATTGTGCTTCCCGATGCGGAGATCGAAATGACATCCAGCAATGTCGTTGCATCGATGTCGGGTTGTGCGGGCCAGCGTTGTATGGCTGCTTCCGTGATGGTTGCTGTGTCCGATATGGATCCGATCATCGCGCGGCTGGTCGAGCACGCGCGCGCGCTCGTGCCCGGCAAATCGATGGGACCGGTAATATCCGCCGAAGCAAAGCAGCGTATCGAACGGTATATCACAGAGGCCGAGGCCGCCGGTGCGACGGTGCTGCTCGATGGGCGCAACATTACCGTGCCCGGCCGCGATGGCGGCTATTTTGTCGGTCCTACCGTGATTGATCATGTGCGTCCCGAGATGGCCATTGCACAGGAGGAAGTCTTTGGTCCTGTGCTCGCGATCATCCGGACCACGAACGTGGATGAAGCGATCGCGATCGAGAATGCATCGCCCTACGGGAACGCCGCATCTGTCTACACGGAGAACGGCGGGATGGCGAGGTATGTGACGGAGCGCGCGAGTGCAGGCATGGTCGGCATCAACGTTGGCGTGCCGGTGCCGCGGGAGCCGTTCTCGTTCGGCGGGTGGAACGACTCGAAGTTCGGCGTCGGCGATATCACGGGGCGCGGCTCGATTGAGCTGTGGACACAGTCCAAAAAATTCACGACCAAGTGGAACCGCGAAGCGGGAACCAACTGGATGTCATAGCAAACAGCGGAGGCGAACATGAGTGCTGATACAAGCGTCAATTTCACCGGGATAC
>JBDSPG010000131.1:0-3124 GCA_039912685.1 Longimicrobiales bacterium
CGGAACGTGACGGGTACAAGGCAATTATTTCAGGCGACGTCAAGCAGGTCGCGGGCGCGAGTTATCTGCTCTCTGCACGCGTACTGTCTGCGCAGGATTCCATTCTGGTCGCATTCAGCGAGACCGCAAAGGATTCGACGGATCTGATTCCCGCTGTGCATCGTCTGTCGCGCACCATGCGCGAGAAGATGGGCGAGTCGCTGAAGACAATCCGCGCGGAGAAGCCGCTCGCGCAAGTGACCACGGCATCACTCCCTGCTTTCCGCAAATACTCGGAGGCGATACGCGTCGGGCGTGAAACGGCCGATGTCATGCGTGAAAAATCGCTGCTCATTGAAGCAGTGCAGCTGGACACGCTGTTCGCAAGCGCATGGCGCCGGCTCGGCGTGGTGACGCGGGGTGACAGCGGCACGAAGGCGTTGACGCGTGCATTCGACTTGCGCGATCACCTCACGGATCTCGAGCGTTTTCAGACGATTGCAGCCTATGAGTCGGGGGTTCGAAAGAACCGTGCAGCAGCAATGGACGCGCACCGCCAGGCGCTCGCGGTCGATTCATTGGATGTCACGACGTTGAATGCCTTCGCCGCGATGCTTGCGCAGGATCGCCGATGGGCCGAGGCGGAGGTGCTGCTGCGTCGGGCGAAGAGAGCTGATGCTGATGGCGGAAGCTGGAGCATGCTTTGGGTAGTGCAGTACTGGCAGGGGCACATCGATGAAGCCAAGGCCACGCTCGACAGTGCACTCGTCGCCCTCCCGAACAATATAGGCGTGTATTTCGGGACGATCGTGTGGGCCGGAGCGCAGCAGAAGTGGGACCTTGCAGACTCGCTCGCCATAGCGGGGCTCGAGCGATTCCGCGACAATCGTTCCGCAAAGCCATTCATGTCAGGCGGACGCATCCTCGCTGCCAATGCACAGGGGCGCCTCGCCGCGGCGAATGCGATGGCCCAGGAGATGAGGATCGACCTCGGCATGAATGACCCCCTGACTCGGCTGAACATGGATCTCGAAAAGGCAAGTATGTCGGTCTATATCCGGGAGGACATTCCGAGAGCGAAACGCGAGATACAGGCAGCGCTGCGGGCAGTGCCCCTGGCATCGCTTCCCGACGAACGCCGTCCGTATGATCGGCTTTCCAACCTGTGCGGAGCGGTTGCCGATTTTGTCTGCGCGGACGATGCGATGCGCGGACTCGAGCGGCAGAAGCCAACACAGGAAGCGCTCCTATTCGCGCGTGGCTATCAATTTCTGCACAAGGGTAACGCTGCTGCTGCGCTCCCCTTGTTCCAGGAGCTGAGCCGCATTCGTTCCTGCAACTCCTGCATGGAGGATCTGGTTGCGATGGCGTGGATGGGGCTCGGCAAGCCGGATTCCGCACTGGCCGGATTCGAACGGTATCTGAATGCGCCGGAACCGATGCGGTACTATGACGTGGATGTCTACGTAAACCGGCTGCTCCAGGATGCCGATCTGCACGTCAGTGCGGGTAACAAGGCGAAGGCGATCGAACGCTATGCCGCAGTGCTCAAGCTGTGGCAGAAGGCGGACGCGGAATTTCAGCCGCGCGTGGATGAAGTGCGAAAGAAGATTGCGCGGCTTCAGGGCAAGGGCTGACGCCGGCGGCGGCGACGGCGTCCGGCGCCGGCAGGCCTTCGCGCGGCGGTTGCCGAAGTTGGACGAGTTCTGGACCCTCCAAGTTACATTGCTGGAACGCAGCCGCTATCGCTACGCGGCCGCGGCGACCGTCAACTCTCGATCGGAGACCTCATGAGCACCACCGTTCCCGAGCAGTCCGCAGCCAATCACGCACGCATGGTTCCCGCATATCATTACTTCGGCGGACTGCTGACGCTTGTCATCCTGGTCTGGTCCGCCTACGGCGTGACGCAGGATGTGTCCCGTGTGACCGTGCTGCAGCTGGGCATGGCGATCATCCTCACGCTGCTCTTCTGGTACGCGCGGGCGTTTGCGCTGGCGGTGCAGGACCGTGTGATTCGTCTGGAAGAGCGCTTGCGGCTGGCGAGGCTTCTGCCTACGGAGATGCACCCGCACATCGACACCTTTACGAAGAGCCAGCTGATTGCGATGCGGTTCGCGTCGGATGCAGAGCTCGCCGATCTCGCGCGCCGCGTGCTCGCCGAGAATATCCACGATGCGAAGGCCATCAAGGCCTCGATCAAGTCTTGGCGTGCGGATCACGCGAGAGCGTAACCGCAGGATCGCTCCGTCCGTACGCTGGCCCCACCACAAGCCTCGAGGATGACATGAAGAAGCAATGGTTGCTGGCCCTGAGCCTCCTGACGGTGACTTCCCCGCTCCCCGCGCAGGAACGCGCCCGCGAAATGGGCATCAGCCCTCTGATTGGCGGTACGCCCGGCGCGCTGGACGCCATCACGGACGTAACTGGCGTTGAGGTGGGCCACGCTACGCTCATCTCCGGCTCAGGCCGTCTCACTGTCGGCAAGGGCCCGGTCCGCACCGGCGTGACGATTGTGCACCCGCGTGGAAAGGCGAGCGCGGACCCGGTGTTCGGCGCGTGGTTCACGCTGAACGGCAATGGCGAGATGACGGGCACCACGTGGCTGCAGGAGAGCGGTCTGCTGGAGGGTCCCATCGGAATCACGAATACGCACAGTGTCGGCGTCGTGCGCGATGCAATTCTGCAGTGGCAGGTGAAACGGCCGGGTCTGCAGCCCTGGGGACTCCCTGTGGTTGCAGAGACGTATGACGGCGGTCTGAATGACATCAACGGCTTCCATGTCACGCCTGCGCACGTCTTCGAGGCGCTCGAGGGCGCACGAGGCGGTGCGGTGACGGAGGGCAATGTCGGTGGCGGAACGGGCATGCGCTGCCACGGCTTCAAAGGCGGAATCGGCACCGCGTCCCGCAAGCTCACAGTCAATGAAGGCGGTTACACCGTCGGTGTGCTCGTGCAGTGCAATTACGGATCGCGCGCCGCGTTCAGTGTAGCGGGCGTCCCCGTCGGTCAGGAAATCTCAGACCTGCAGCAGTGCATTGCGAGCCCGGACACGACAATCCAGCCGCGCGGTCGCAGATGCGCAGATTTCGCCGCCTCGCGCCCGCTCGGCACCGCGGATGCGAATGATGCCGATGCAACGGCC
>JBDSPG010000149.1:0-5650 GCA_039912685.1 Longimicrobiales bacterium
CTCAAGGATCGAATTCACCGCGCCTGCCCCCAGCCCGCGCAGCGCGCCAAGACCGAACCGAATCGTATCGGAAGATGTCGGTGTGAACTTCCAGCCGGACTCATTCACGGATGGCGGCAGCACGCGCACACCGTCCGCCTGGTCGGGCACGAAGCGCGCGAGCTCGCGGCACTCCGCGATGTAGTGCACCACGTCATCCGTCTTGTCGACAACCGATGACAACAGCGCAGCCATGAACTCCGCGGGATAATGACGCTTGAGCCATGCTGTCTCATAGCTCAACAGCGCGTATGCAACGGCATGGCTGCGATTAAAGCCGTAGCGCCCGAACTTCTCGATCTGGTTTGCAATGTCGTCCGCAGTGCGCTGCTCGACATCCATTGCCACAGCCTTGTCGACAAACTTCGTGAGCTCCTTCTGAATGAGCACCATATCCTTCTTGCCCACAGCTTTGCGCAGTACATCCGCTTCCGCGAGGGTGAAGCCTGCGAGCACCTGCGCCATGCGCATCAGCTGCTCCTGATACGTGATGACGCCGTATGTCGATGCGAGCGCTTCCTCCATCTTCGGATGCTGATAGCTCACCGGTTCCTTCCCGAGCTTGCGGCGGATGTAGACGTCCGTCATGCCGCTGTCGAGGGGACCGGGCCGGATCAGCGCGTTCGTTGCAACAAGATCTTCGAAGCGGTCGCATTTCATTGCACGCAGCTTGTCGGTTGCGAGCGATGATTCGAACTGGAACACACCGGTCGTACCGCCGCGCGCGAGCATGTCGTACACTGCCGGGTCGTCGAGTGGCACATCCTCGATGCGGGCGTATTCCTCACCGGTCACCGGATGACGAAGTGCGCCATGCCGCTCGCGGATTGCGTTTACAGCATCATGGATGACGGTGAGCGTCTTAAGGCCGAGGAAATCCATTTTGAGCATGCCCGCGCCCTCGAGCGCGTTCATGTCCCACTGCGTGACGAGCACGTTCTCGTCAGCATCGCCGTTGCTGGCGCCGGAACCACGCGAGGATTGCGTGCACACCGGTACGTAGTCCTGCAGCGGACCGGGGGCGATCACGATGCCGGCCGCGTGCACGCTCGCGTGACGCGACAATCCTTCCAGTGTCTCCGCGTACGTTACCAACTGCGCGACGCGCTCGTCGGACTGTACGAGCGCGCGCAGCTCGCTGATCTTCTCCGCCGCTTCCGCTACCGTCATCGACATGTTGGGTGCGTTCGGAATCAGCTTTGCCAGCTTGTCCGTCTCGAACGGTTCCATGCCGAGGACACGGCCGACATCGCGGATTACGGCGCGCGATTTCATGGTGCCGAACGTGATGATCTGGCCAACGCTGTCGCGGCCATACTTCTCGCGCACGTACTCGATGACCTCGCCCCGACGCTCGTAGCAGAAGTCGATGTCGATATCGGGCATTGACACGCGGTCCGGATTCAGGAACCGTTCGAACAGGAGGTCGAATCGAATCGGATCGACATCCGTAATGCCGAGCACGTATGCGACCAGTGATCCTGCTGCCGAGCCGCGGCCCGGTCCCACCGGAATGCCCTGTTCCTTCGCCCAGTTGATGAAGTCCTGCGTAATCAGGAAGTAGCCCGCGTAATCTGCCTTGTCATTGGAGATGACGCCGAGCTCGTATTCGAGACGCTCACTCCAGCCTTCCGGCAGCGGATCACCGAAACGCGCTCGCGCCTTCTCGTATGTGAGCCTGTGGAGAAAT
The DNA here is from genome assembly GCA_039912685.1 of Longimicrobiales bacterium. GTDB lineage: Bacteria > Gemmatimonadota > Gemmatimonadetes > Longimicrobiales > RSA9 > DASUXU01. Next base: position 1,730 of record JBDSPG010000149.1, read on the forward strand.
GTCGCTTCGTTCGTGAGTCCTTCCGGCAGCGGGAAGGATGGCACGTAATATCGTTTTTCGAATGCGACGTTGACACTGTCGGCGATGGCGAGTGTATTCTCGATTACGTCCTTGCGGTCGAATCGGGACGACATCTCCTCGAGTGACTTGAAGTACAAACCGCCGTCGTACTTCATGCGATTGTTGTCGTCGCGATCCTTACCGAGTCCGATGCAGAGCAGAACATCGTGTGCGTCATGGTCGCCCGCGCGCAGGAAATGCGCGTCGTTCGTCGCAACAACCGGAAGGCCGAGATCCGCGGCCAGCTTGAAGATTTTCTCGTTGAGGCTGTGCTGTCCCGGCGAATCGTGCGCCTGCACCTCGAGGTAGTAGCGTCCGTCGAAGAGGTTCGCGTACCACGAAGCTGCGTCGCGCGCGGCATCCCATCGGTCTGCTGCAAGGTGTCGTGCCACTTCACCTGCCATGCATGCCGAGGACAGGATAATCCCGTTCGAGTGTTTCGCCAGCACCTCCCGGTCAATACGCGGACGGTGATAGAAACCCTCGAGATATCCGATCGATGTCAGCTTGACGAGATTTTTGTAGCCCTCGGCATCTCGCGCGAGCATCACGAGGTGGTAGTACTTCTCGTCGGGCGCGCCTGGCCCGTCCATCTTCTTCACCCGGCGGTCGCCCGGCGCGACATATGCTTCCATGCCGAGGATCGGCTTGATCCCCGCCTTCTTCGCCTTCTCGTTGAACTCCCATGCACCGTACATGCAGCCGTGATCGGTTAGCGCGAGCGCCGGCATCTCGAGCTCTTTCGTGCGCGAGATCAGGTCCGCAATACGGTTCGCACCATCCAGCAGCGAGTATTCGGAATGGGTATGGAGATGAACGAATGACATGGACTTCAGCTTCGATGCTAAAAGATTGTCACAAGGCAGTTTGGACGGAAAAGTCCGGTTCCCTGGTACCGCTCAAGCTAGCGGCCGTGTCCAGCGGCTGCAACCGCGAAAACTGGGTACGTCCCCCGCCGTTGCACCACGCTGCCAAGCCGGTTACTGTGGCGCATGCAGCAACCTACGGGCTCGTCAATCGATCACGCCGGCGACGTACACGACCACGCCGGAAATTCGCACGATCACGCCGGCCATTCACACGACCATCGCGAGCTCGGCCGGCGCCGGCTCGCAACCGTGCTGGTGATCACGGCCGCCTTCATGGTCGTGGAACTCGTCGGCGGTCTTCTCTCCAATTCGCTCGCACTCGTTGCCGACGCCGGTCACATGCTCAGCGACGTTGCCGCCATCGCGCTCTCCATCTTTGCACTCTGGTTTTCACGCCGCCCCGCGACACAGCAAAAGAGCTACGGGTACCACCGCTTCGAGATCCTTGCCGCATTCGTGAACGGCATGACGCTCGTCGTCATTGCCCTTCTCATCCTGTGGCAGGCATATACCCGGCTGGTCTCACCACAGCCAGTCGTAGGGTCGCTCATGCTGGCCATCGCCATGGTCGGTCTCTGCGTGAACATCGCGGCGGCGTTTCTGTTGCACAGCTCCGCCGGACACAGCCTCAACGTGCGCGGCGCGTACCTGCACGTGCTCAGTGATATGCTGGGCTCCGTCGGCGCGATTGCTGCCGGCATCATCATCATCACAACCGGATGGACCGCTGCGGACCCGATCATCTCCGCGATCGTTGCATTGCTCATTCTCGCGAGCTCATGGCGCCTCGTGCGCGAGTCGGTGGACATCCTGCTTGAAGCAGTGCCATCGCACATTGATCTGAATGTAGTGCGCAGCGCGATCGGCGAGATTGACGGTGTGGAGGAGGTGCACGACCTGCATGTCTGGACCCTCACCAGCGGATACCTCGCCATGAGCGGTCACGCCGTGATTGCCGATCCGATGCAGTACAAAGAAGTGTTGCAGTCGATCCATGATCGCATGCACGAGCGCTTCGGCATCGATCACGTCACCGTGCAGATCGAACATCGCACACTGTACTCACTGCGCCGCGACTAACGAACCTGCTCCCGCGCACGGATCGCGCTCAGGTTCGCTGACACCAGGAACCGCAGAATCGCTGTCGACGACTCCTTCGAGATCACCTGCACCTGCGGCAGCACGCTGCCGTTGATGTGCGCGTCGCCCAGAGTGTTACGCGCACTCTGCGTTGCATAGACAATCGCGCTCTCCGGGATCTTCCCAGGATCGTCACGGCCTGCAACCAGCACCTGCACACGCTCCGCACCCGACCCCACGGACAGATACTCCACCAGCATCCGGCCGAAACGCTCATCGCTCACGATCACGAACGTCGGTGACTGCGTGAACCGGTCCCACGCAGGCCCTACAATGTCCTGGCGTACCGTGATGCAGATGCATGGCACCCCCAGCACAAGCGCGTTCTGCTCCGCGATCGAACGGCATGATTCCACCGTCATGAGGACATCCGCCTGCCGCAATCCCAGCGGGATCTCACCAGCCAGCGCCTCCTCGACCGCTACTTCGGATGCTTCCATGCCGTAGTACAGCCGCAGCTCGCGCGCGAGCCCCGCAGTCTGATCGGCCGTCGGGGCGATCACACATGCGCGCAGGCGCACCGTCTGCGTAGCCCGACGGATCCACTCCGCAATACCGTCAACCGGCGTCGCATGCCGAACCGCCTCCTCCAGCACACGCACGATCCAGCCCTCACTCACACCGCTCGGTGCGCCCCGGATCGGCGTCGACTCCTCCGCGATGTAGGCACCCGATCGGGGGCGCAACTCTACGAGACCCTCCTCCCCCAGCTGCCGATAAGCCTTCGCCACCAGACGCGGATCAACGCCCAGCTGATCCGCCATCTCCCGAGTGCTCGGCAGACGAATACCACGGTGCCACAGCCCCGAATCGAGAGCGTTCAGGATCTGCTGGCGGATCGAGTCCGCGAGCTCGCGTGACATTCTGGACATAAGGCGGTCGACTTTCATCCACTGGATTGTGTACCCCAACTGCGGCATGAAACATGCCTCAGTTCGTCTGTGCAGACAAGGTGCTGCATTAAATATCCAGCAGTTGGGGCGGCGGGCAAGACCCGATACCGCCGGACGCTGCCGGCACTCTCAGTACACACGGTGGAGGTTTACATGGCAGGACCGCATCCCTTGAACAAGCTACGGCAGTATGCCCTGGTCGCACTCGGCGTTGGCGCCGTTGGGCTGGGCGTCGGACGTGTCGTAGCGTCAGACCATCAGGATACGCCGGAAGTCGAACTCAACCCGCGGATGGACATCAATGACGTCTATGCGTTCCCGGGTGCCGGCGGCACGAGCACCGACATGATCACGCTGGTGATGACGACGTCGTCCCCGATCGCGTCGGGCGCAGCGGCAGCGTTCGATCCGAACCTACTTTATCAGTTCAAGATCGATCGCACGGGCGATGGCATCGAAGACCTGGTGATTCAGGCGACGTTCAACGACGCCGGCGGTTACACAATCACGGGCCCGGTTGCGCCGTCGATGACCGGTCAGAAGAGCACAGCTTCAACGACAGGTACCAAGATCACGGGCACGGTCGGCCAGATGGCGACGTCGGGCACCACCAAGGTGTTCGCGGGGCTGCGCGCAGATCCGTTCTTTATCGATCTCGAGCAGTTCTTCAAGATCATCCCGGACCGTCGTCCGTCGACGGGCCCGCTCTCGGTGCCGCAGACACAGACGGCGACTGCATTCCGCAGTCCTGGTGTGGATCTGCTGCGTCCGTTCAACGCGCTCGCGATCGTCATAGAGCTTCCGAAGTCCATGCTCGTCACGTCCACCGCAACAGATGCCAGCTTTGGCCTCTGGGGCACCATCAGCAGGTAATCCGGGATGATGAAAATGATCAAAACGAATCGTGGTGCCGTGCGCGCACTGAGCATGATTGCAGGCTTCGGCCTGGTTCTCGGCGC
>JBDSPG010000188.1:0-3612 GCA_039912685.1 Longimicrobiales bacterium
GGCTTCATTCTGTTCGACGGGGTCGCGCGGACGTTCTACCTGTCCATGGGTGTCATTATCTTCATTGTGTGGATGATCTCTGACTACACGTACGACGCCAGATCAGCGTCAACGTGATGGTTTCGCCATCGCGGCGGCGACAACTGCATCCAGATCCTGCTTTCCGCCGTCCGAGCTGTACATCACCTTGCCCTGTTTGTCGAGCACCACGATGTACGACGTGTGATATGCGGCGAATGCCTTGTACGCCGCGCCTTCCGCATCAAACAGGAACAGACCTGGCAACTCATTCTTCGCAACAAAGGCTGCAGCCTTTTCCGGTGTCTGATTCTGCGGAACGACAATACGGATCACTTCCAGTTTGTCTTTGTTTTCGTTGATGATGCGCGTGATCGTCGGTTCCATCTGTCGGCACAGCGGGCACCACGTGGCCCAGAACTCGATGAGAACTGGTTTCCTGCCCACGTACTCGGCAAGGTCTGCCGCTTTGCCGTCGAGTGTCTGAATGACGACAGTTGGCGCGCGGTCTCCGACCTGGAGACCCTTCACCTGTGCGCCGGCAGGCAGAACGCTCGCGATCAGAGCGAATGCCAAGAGGCCGAGGTAGCGAGCGGATGCGCGATGTACGTGGGTCATAGGTACCGTCCCAATGTGATGAGGTAGTACTCGGCGACGCCGAGCATGATGACAGCGAATATTCGTTTGGCGCGGATCATCCAGGCGCCGGCACGCGGCAGCGCGGCCATCGCACCGGCGGATAAACCGATCACAACCAGGAATACGCTCATCCCGAGCGAGAACACAAACAGGTAGACGAATCCGAGCGCACCCTGCTGCGTTGCAGCCACCCACCCGAGGACGGCGCCCATGACGGGTGCGCCACACGGTGCCACGACAAGACCGGATGCGGCGCCCATGCCAAATGTGGCAGCCACACGGCCACCACCGTGAAGCGCGGCCGCGCGCGCGAGGAGCCGCTGCGGAACGGGCACGGCAATCACATCCAGCATCATCAAGGCGAACAGGATCAGCAGGTTGGCAAGCAACAGAGACGTCCATGGACTCGAGCTGACGGCGCCGAACATGGAGCCGCTCATCCCAGCAATCAGGCCGAGTAGTGCGTATACCAGGGATAAGCCGAGCACGTACGCTGCAGTCAACAATATCCTGCGCCGCTTCGAAAGGCTGGTGTCCACCGATTGACCCCCGATGACGGCGGCCGTAATCGGGATCATCGGATAGATACAGGGCGTCATGCTGGTCAACACGCCACCGATGAAAAGAGCCGGTAGTGCAGCCGCAGGATTGGTGGACAGCCTCGTCAAGATATCTGTGACCATGCACACACAAAGGCACACGATGCGCCGATGGTTCCATGAGGGGCTCATGGAACTCGCGGGCGGATCAGTGCATTATTCATAGTGATGACTGATCGAACCTCCGCGTCGCCTTTCGAGACCGAGATGCTGGAGTATCTCGCGGACGTTCTCCGCTATGCGCGCTTCCTGTGCCGGAACCACGCGGATGGAGATGACCTCGCGCAGGAGACATTCCTGCGGGCCTTCCGTGCACGCGATTCCTACGAACTGGGAAGCAACGGCAAGCAATGGCTGTTCACGATCTGTCGCAATTGCTTTCTGCGGGAGCGGCAGCGCGCACAGCGTGTTGTAGCGATGAGCGATGAGCCGGAACTCGATGGAGTGGCCAGTGCGATGCTGCACGTATCTGCGAAACAGGGCGGATACGAGGACATCTTCGTCCGCATCGATCTGGCACCCGCCATCGAACGGGCGGTTGCGCAGTTACCTGACGGCCAGCGCGCCGCTGTTGCACTCGTTGATATTGAGGGATTGTCCTATGCAGAAGCAGCCGAGGCTCTGGACGTCGCGATCGGTACCGTGCGGTCCCGCCTGTTCAGAGGGCGGCGAGTGCTGCAGGAGAAACTTATTGAATACGCTCAGGACGCGGGGCTGGTATCGCGCGGGCCGGCCGAACCACGGATTGCCGAAGGAAGGGTAGACACATGAAAGTCACGACAATGGACTGCCTGCACGTGGTACGTCAGTTATGGGACTACCTGGATCGCGAGACCACGCCGGATGCGGACGCGTCCATACGACATCATCTCGCAACGTGCACGGGCTGCACGGAACATGTCGAGTTCTGCCGTAGCTTTCTGCAGACGCTGCGTGCGGCACCGATCTCGCAAGCGGACCTTGCCGTGGCGCGAGATCGTATTCGGGCCGCGATCAGTCGGGAAGGCTGACGCTTCTTCCCGACCATCCTTCAGGTACCGCCGTACCATTCGTAGCCGGCATCGCTCCAGTACCCGCCATTCCGTTTCGGCATGAAAACCAGCCGCGTCAGGTACTTCACATTCTTGTATCCCAGCTTGACGGGTGAGTGCAGGCGCGCAGGCGCACCGTGCGCAGGACCGAGAAATCGATTTTCGAGCGCGTACGCGATCATGGTCTGCGGATGTGTGGCGCTCTCGATATCCCAGCTCTCATGGTATTTGGAGTCGAACGACTGGAAGTCGACGTACTGCGCATCGGACGTGATGCCAGCGGCCTTCGCAATGGCCGACACCCGCACACCCGTCCACTGTGTGACGGCCGTCCATCCTTCAACACAGTAGTGATTCACCTTCTGCGTGTGATGCGGCAAATGGCGGAGGTCGTCGACTGTCAGACGCAGCGGTTTGCGGACTGCACCCGTCACTTCCAGCGCCCACGGTCCACGCTGAGCGACATCCCACATGGGAACGGTTTTGGAAATGAAGTAGCTTGGTAATGCCCGGCCTGCGAGCCTGCTGCTGCCTGCGTGGTCCATCGACGTGTGCCGCATCAGAAAACGTTCGAGCACCTCATTCTGACGAGCCGCCGACTTGAGCAGTGAGCGCGCTGCTTTCGGCCCACCCGAATCGCACGCGGCGAGGAATGCAGAAGCAAGGGACGCTCCGCCGAGCGCCAGAAGCCTGCGCCGATCGATATCCATTACTCCACCTCCACAACATTAGAATGCGACGCGGACTCCACGTCGTCCGCCGCTTCGCTTCCGCGGGCAAACAGATTCACGAACGGCCGCGCGTTCCGTGCCTCGGGCGACCGGCTCTCGTTGTATTTACCCGTCACGATTGAACGAAGGGAGTACGGATCCACCGCGAATACCATGAAAATGTGAACTACGGAAAGTGCGATGATCGCCGTCATGGTCATGAAGTGCCAGTATCTGGCCCATACGTAACCACCGAGCAGGTTTGTGAGAATTGCGAGCTGCACGGGCTTCCAGATCGCCAGACCGCTGAGCACGGCGGCGGTGCCCAGAAGCGGCAGCGCGAAGTACGCGCCCTTCTGCAGCGCATTGTGCTTACCCTGATGCGGATGACGCTTGCGTACAAACAGGTAGAACTTGATCATCTCCCAACTGTCACGCAGGTCACCGCGGCGTGGTACGAGGTCGCGCCATTCACCGTGCAGGTAGACAAAGCCGAGATAGATCAGCCCGTTCACGACCAGCACCCACATCATGGCAAAATGCCAGTTGCGGGCGCCGGCGAGCCAGCCCCCGAACGTAGCCCAGTGCGGGAACGGATGGCCTTCGAATGGATAA
>JBDSPG010000192.1:0-4073 GCA_039912685.1 Longimicrobiales bacterium
GATCGCCGCGGCCTGCTCGGATGTCCAGCGGGTGAGGGTCATTCGGTGCTCACGAAGGAAGAGAGGTCGGCAATATATGCGAGGCGTGAGACATCGGAGCATCTGTGGTTGACATGACGGTCATAGCATGGTTATATTGACGGTCTAGATTTGGTTGTACTGTCGGGTATGGGGGACGTCATGCCGGAGGGTCGAGCACACACCTACTTGCGCCGGACCATCGACGAGGAGTTGGACGAACTGCTCGCGGGGGTGAGCGCGATTGCATTAGAGGGGCCGAAAGGGGTGGGTAAGACCCTGACGGCTCTGCAGCGCGCGCGTACCGTGCGCCGGCTCGATGAGGAGGCCCAGGCCACACTTGTCGCTGCAGACCCGTCTCTGGCCGTGACGGGGCCGTGTCCAATTCTAATCGATGAATGGCAACGTGTACCTGGGTCGTGGGATGCGGTTCGCCGAGCCGTGGACGAGGACCCGACTCCAGGCCGATTCCTGCTGACGGGTTCGGCGCAGCCGTCCGGACCGCCGACACACTCGGGTGCGGGTCGAATCATTCGACTGCGTATGCGCCCGATGAGCCTGGCGGAACGAAGGATCGAGGCACCGACAGTGAGCATGGCGGCGCTGCTGCGGGGAGACAGACCGCCGATCGCCGGTGTCACCGGCATATCCTTGCGCGATTATGCTGAGGAGATCGTACGGTCCGGGTTTCCGGCACTTCGTGGCGTTTCAGGGCGCGCGCTACGCGCTCAAATGGACAGCTATGTTGACCGCATCGTCGACAAAGACTTTCCCGAACTCGGCTTCGTGGCGAGGAGTCCGGACAACGTGCGCCGATGGATGCGTGCGTATGCAGCCGCAACCGCGACAACGGCGACGCTGGAGACAATTCGGAACGCGGCAACGTCGGGTATGACGGACAAGCCGGGCCGCGACAGTGTCCTGGCTTACAGGTCCCTTCTCGAGAAATTATGGATTCTGGATCCGGTGCCGGCGTGGCTGCCATCGCGGAATCACATTGCAAGGCTGACACAACCCGACAAGCATCACCTCGCTGATCCGGCTCTGGCGGTGAGCCTCCTCGGAACGGATATCGATGCGCTGCTGAGCGGAGACAATACCGGAATTGCGATCCCTCGCGACGGCGCACTACTCGGCCACCTGTTCGAATCTCTGGTCACGCAGAGTGTGCGGGTTTACGCCCAGGCGGCGGAGGCGGAAACGCGTCATTTGCGCACGGGAAACGGGCGGCAGGAAATCGACTTGATCGTCCAGAGACGCGATGCACGAGTCATGGCAATTGAAGTGAAGCTCTCGGGTTCCATTGCCGACCGGGACGTGCGCCATTTGAAGTGGCTCAAAGAACAGATCGGCGAAGACTTGATCGAGAGCGTTGTCATCCACGCTGGACCGGCGGCGTACCGCAGGAGTGATGGGATCGCGGTAATACCGGCAGCTTTGCTCGGGCCATGAGGGTGGAGCGGGCAGGGGGAGCTCCTCGGCAGTCTCACGGTAGATCAAGTTACAAAGCCCTCCAATCGGGCCGCGACTTTCAGGCGCTCGTCGAACGTCACGAGTTCGCGTTCTTCACCCAGGCCCGCCCAGACAAGTGCCGCCGCGAGTTGCATCGAATCAGCAGCGCGGAGTGAATGACGTCGCAGGAGCCGTCTGGCTTGCAGTCGGACTTCCTCGACAGGTGCGACCTCATGCCAGCTGCTACTCAGCGTGCTGAGACGCGCCGCAGCTTCGTCAACGTCCTCCGCAGTGAGCGTACGTTCCCGTTCGAGGCGGTGCAGCGCCGACCAGCATTCAATCGGCGAGCCCCACCACACGATCATCTCACTGTCGATGGCAAGCAATTCCAGGGCGCGCGCTGACGACGGCTGATCCAGCAGCAGCGGAACGAGCGCTGAACTGTCCCAGAACCTCACCGACCCTCGCTCCGTTCATCGAGTAGAGCCTTCATGAGAGCACCCTCAGGGTCAGACACTCTCGGCCCTGTCAGAAAGTCCAGGGGGATCGCCTGCGTCGGACCGCGCACTACGCCTGCGCGCACCAGCTCACTTGTCCGTGTGTCGGCCGACATGGATTCCCGGAGAGGCGCCAGCCTGGCTACGGGACGCCCGCGGTCGGTCACGACCACTTCTTCGCCGCGCCTGGCCATCGCTATGTACTCGCTAAGCCGCGCCTTGAGGTCTGCAATTGAAACGGTCATGACTATAAAGGTACTGTTACTAAACCATAATGGTCAAGTATTCCAGAGCAAATTCACGTCACGTTCGAGGGACCTGAGCCGCTCGTCGACTGATGCGAATCCGTCCCGTCAGCAAATACGGGCTTGGCGTTCTGACGAAGTCCGGTTTCCTCCATGCGTGCTCGAATGGCGTCGATCGGATTCGGCAGATCTATTGGCCAGTGCTTCTCCTCGTACGCTTCGACGAGCGTCGCGAGAACATCCAGCTTTGCGCCTTCGCGTGTCCCAGGCTTCGCTTCCATCAAGCCCGCGATTTCCTCAAGAGCTGCATCGTAGTCCGCTTCGGTCAGGATGGGGCTGATCGTGATTTTCATTCAGATATTCTCCGCGTCGATGTCATCGTGTTCGGAGTGGCTTTCCGGTGATTCGACAGGGAGCCGTATTACGTACCAGAAGGCAGATTGAGCTGCAGCTGCAGCGGTGCAGGCTTGAACGCGGGCAACGTGTAGACCGGCCACCCAGCGCGCACCAAGGCACTCTGCACGAATTCACGCAGGTACGGCCAAGTGTTCAAGGGAAGATTGCGGATACCAAAAACCTCAAAAATGTCATCGGACATGGGAACGGCGGCCAGATAACCGACTTCGACCGTTACTTTGATACTTACACGCGGTTGCTCCTCGTCAGCGTATACTCCGTCAAAAGCCAGCGTACTGCGCGCGAAGAACCCGCCCTGCATATTCGCATAGTTGTTAGACGTTGCGACGCGTCCTTCCAGCTGCCTGTGTGGCTCAGATCCGTATGGATGAGGAGCCTTAATATCCGCATCGGAAATACGTATACCTTGAATATGCAGGCCCGCAATGAAGGCGTCATAACGCACTCTAAAATCGGAGGCGCCAACGAATGCCTGGGACCCTTGCTGGTCACTCATGCTGCGACGTCCCGTGAACCGTCGTTCGCCTCACGCATCACTTCATTGTGGTCCCGCATCCAGTCTTCCTCGGGTGCGTTAGTTCCGTAGTCGCTCCTGAGAATCTGCTCTAAAGGCGCTGCATCCGCCCTCTCCGCCGTGGCGAGGTATTCCGTCAGGACCATGATCAAATACGAATTGATATCAGTCCCCTGCTTATCGGCAGCATTCGCTATGCGCGCCACAAGACGTCGCGGCCACACACGACTATCGACAATGTGGCTTATGCCTGCGGAGCAGCTGTCGGGAAGCTCAACGCCATGGATCCCCGCGAGAAAGACCAAGAGGCCGCAATCGCGCTCGATACCGCGGAGCAGGTTGTCCATGCTGCGGCCAGGAATTACACGGCCGGACTCCCAGCGTACAAACGTTTTGGGTCCCAAGCCTAGCGCACGCTCGAACAGATCCTGCGTGAGGCCCAAATTTTCCCGAATGGCGCGGATCTCCGTTGGGCCGAGGCGCTTCGCGACCTTGCGATAGGCTGCTGCGGCCTCCTGCTCAACCAAGTCGGCGAGTTCTTCCGTTACAAGTTCTTCGTTGCAGTTGGCACAGCGCCAAAAGCGCTGCGTAATGGGAACGTCAACGTTATGTACGAGGAAGGTTCCCGGTTCCTCCACCAAGGAAAAATCACCGCCGCATTCATGCTGCATGGGCGCGGGAAACTCGGATGTTTTCATATAATTAACCAGTTCAAATTGAACGGGATTCATCCCACTCGTGAAACGATATTACGGCAGCTCGACCCACTTTCCATCGAGATCCTGGGCAAATTCCCATTCCGCATCTGTCAGACCAAGGAGGATTTCCTTAACGGTTGCCATTACACTGACCGTCCCCGGCGGGAGCGCCCTGGGACCGTCCTCAAATTGAGCCTTTCGACTCAATGTCCACTGCTTGAGCCGGACGCAC
>JBDSPG010000228.1:0-6007 GCA_039912685.1 Longimicrobiales bacterium
GCCGGGGGGAGCTCAGTTGCTGCACCCGGCGGCGTGTCTTCGGCGTCGAAGCTTGTTGATTCGTTCACTCAACCCTGGGGGGTGGCAGGAATTGGACAACCTTTGCGACAAGGCCGCGGATATCCACGGGCTTCCTCACAAAATCGTCCGCACCCGCCTGAAGCGCCAGTTGCTGTGCTCCCTCCATTGCCGTGACCGCGATAATCGGGATCCGCGACGTGCGAGCATCCCCCCGGATCGCACGTGTCGCCTCGAACCCGTCCATCTCCGGCATCATGATGTCCATCAGGACCAGGTCTGGCAGCTCTGATGCCGCCATGAGCACCGCCTGCTGCCCGTTGACCGCCACCAGCACGCGATATCCGAATGCTTCGAGCAACGCTCGCAGAGCCTCACGACTGTCGAGGTGATCTTCCGCAACGAGTATTGTCGATAGGGCATCCGCTTTGCCTTGCGCGGTACGCTCTTTGGAGGTGGATACCTGCATCGAATGCCATGGGTTATGGGGAGAGCGTCAGCACCCGTATGTCGTTACGTTGTTGAAAATGTTTGGCAAGTTTCGCGCCCCCCTACACCTCTTTAACGGGCCACATACTGGACGACCGACGCTACAGTTCCATACCTTCACGCATGCCCATCGTCTCTCTCACGCGCGAAATCTCGTTCGCGGCAGCGCACCGATACCACCGCCCGGACTGGTCGGATGAGCGGAACCGGATGGTCTTCGGAGCATGCAGCAACCCGCATGGGCATGGCCATGCCTATCGCCTCGCGGTCACCGTCGAAGGCCAGGTCGATCCCGAAACGGGGTTCGCTGTCAATCTGGTAGCACTCGATGCGCTGCTCCACGCAGTCGTAACCGTGCCGCTGGATCATCAGCATCTCAACCATGTGGTACCTGAATTCGCAGCGGGCGCGCAGATACCGACGACCGAGAACATCGCGATGTATCTGTGGCCTCGTATCGCGGGCGGGCTGCCGGCCGGCGCAATATTGTCTCATCTGCGGCTGTTCGAGGACTCGACCTTGTACGTGGACTATCGCGGCGAGCGCACCCATGTCGTCTGATGGGCCTGATGTGTCCGTTGCGCCGCGGAACGAGTCAGCACCGTTGGCTCCATCCCCCACGCGACAGGTCGAAGTCGACGGCGTAGTGTGGATCGCAACGCTCAGCGGGCGGTGCGCCGCGGGATCCGGTGCGCTCGGACTGGGTATGCTGGAATCGATCGACTTCGCAAATGCCAGTGCACCGGACCGCACAATGCGCGTTGCGCTCGTGCAGCGGAGCCGGTTTCATCATCTGTTCGACGCCGAGCTGATCGCCCTTTTTGCGACGTCAAAAATCGTCACCTGAGACAAGCAGTGAGTCACATGCTGCAAGAGGAGCTGTAGTTGAGCGCAGAAAAACGTCGACGGATACTGACCGGTGATCGCCCTACAGGCCGCCTCCATCTCGGCCACTGGATAGGCAGCGTGCAGAATCGCGTGCGACTGCAGGATGAATACGAGTGCATTTTCATTGTTGCTGACCTCCACACCCTGACTACGCGGCCTGAAAAGGACGCACTCGCGCTGGTGCCGGAGAACATCCGTCTGATGGTGCTCGACTATCTGGCGGCGGGCATCGATCCGGAGCGTGCAACGATCTTCGTGCAGTCTGCAGTGCCGGAGACGGCCGAGCTGAATCTGCTCTTCGAGATGCTCGTCACAGTGCCACGCCTTGAGAGACTGCCGTCGATCAAGGACATGGCCTCCGCGGCCGGTCTCGAGGCGATGCCCTTCGGCCTCCTGGGGTACCCCGTTCTGCAGGCCGCAGACATCCTTTTGCCTCGCGCCGATCTCGTGCCCGTCGGCAAGGACAACCTCGCCCATGTCGAGATCACTCGCGAGATCGCACGTCGCTTCAATTATCTCTATGGCGACACGTTTCCCGAGCCGGACGCGTTGCTCAGTGAGGTCGCCACGCTGCCAGGCATCTACGGCGGGCAGAAGATGTCGAAGTCACTCGACAATGCGATCATGCTTTCCGATACCGAGGACGAAGTACGCAGACGCGTTATGCAGATGTATACGGACCCCGCACGCGTGCGCGCGGACATCCCAGGCGTCGTCGAAAGGAATCCCGTGTTTGTCTACCACGACGCGTTCAATACGGATGCTGCTGAGGTCGAGGATCTGAAGACGCGGTATCGCGAGGGCCGTGTGGGCGACGTCGAGGTCAAGAAGAAGCTGATCGTAGCGATTGAAAGCGTGCTTGCGCCGATGCGCGAAAAGCGCCGTCAGCTCGAGAGCGGGCCCGACATAGTCGAGGACATTCTGCACACGGGGAACGAGCGCATGCGCGCGATCGCGGGTGACACCATGGCGAAGGTGCGCGAAGCCATGGGCCTTACGTACTATCGTCGCTGAACATGGAAGGTCGATGACAGGAGAATTCATGAGGGGTTGCAGTCGAACCGCGGCGCTCGCCGCCGTTCTCCTCGCAGCCAGCTGCACGCGATGCTCTACAGCGACACAATCCTCCGGGACGGGCCCGTCGGGCCAGGTCGTCACCCAGCCCGAGGTGCCGCTCGCCTGCGAACCGCAGCAGGGCAGTGAAGCCCTCAACGAACGCGCCAGCCCCTATGATTCGACCAGGATCACAATCGGCTCCCGCGTAGCACAGGTCTGTTACAGCCGGCCCTCGGCCAAGGGCCGCGTCATCTTCGGCGGCCTCGTGCCCCTCGACCGCCTGTGGCGGACCGGCGCCAACGAGCCGACCATCATCCACCTGCCTTTCGCAGCCGAGATCGCGGGACTCCGCGTGGAGCCAGGCAGCTATTCCCTTTATACGGTGCCCGGCGCAACTGAATGGTCCATTATCGTAAACCGATCGATTTCCCAATGGGGTCACGAGAGCCAGTACAAGCCGGATATCCAGGCCCAGGAGATAGGCAGGGCGAAGGTTGAGCCCGAACGCCTGGAAGCCATGCAGGAGACCTTTACCATCCGCACAGAGGCGGGCGGAACGGATACCGTCTTCCTGGTGTTGGAGTGGGAACGTACACGGGTCCGGGTTCCAGTCCGGGCCGTGGGCAGCTGATGGGAGCCAGTCTTGGTTCGTTGGGACGGGACTGTCACGGTGACAGCGACCTGTACGTTCTTGGATTGACGGTTCCGTAAGGGAGACAGTGGATTTCGCCGCTCTTTTCGAGGCGTTGTACCCGTCGGTCTACCGCTACGTGCTGCGGTTGACGGGTGACGCGGATGTAGCGGAAGACGTAGCACAGGAAGCGTTTGTGCGACTTCTCCGGCAGACATTACCGGAAGCGGAGGTTCGGCCGTGGCTGTTCACGGTCGCAACGAACCTGGTCCGGGATGGTGCGAGGAAGTCGGAGCGTCGAATTCGCCTGCTGGCTGCAGCACCGCCGCTGGTGAGCCGACCGATGCCGGCGGACGAACGAGTGGAGCAAAAGGAGAGCGTGAGCGCGGTGCGAATTGTGCTTGATCAGCTTCCAGAACGCGATCGCCAGCTGCTGTTAATGCGGGAAGAGGGATTCAAATACGAAGAGATCGCGAGTGTGATAGGCGTGGCCCCTGCGTCGGTGGGCACCTTGATCGCGAGAGCGTTACGCAAGTTTACGGCGCTTTATGAGGCCACAGAGGTAAAGAGATGAATCACGCGGGTGACGGCCTGCTGCAGGCGTACATAGATGGCGAGGTAACGGGTGAGGCGGAAGCCGAGCTGGTTGCACACGTCAGTGCGTGCGCGACATGCGGGGAGGATCTGAAGGATCTGCGTGGCGCGGCGGCAACGTTCCACGACGCGATGTCGCAATTTGATGGAATGTCGGCGATCGAATCTGCGCGCGAGATCGGTGCAGCGCGCGAGCAGGTTCTGCGCACGCATAAGACGGCTGCCACGCCGATCTCGAGCGCGCGCTCTGCGACACGATTCAGCCGGCTCGCGGCCGGTTCACTCGCCCGCGCTGCGGCCGTCTTGCTCCTGGTTGCGGTAGGCGCTGCCGCCGTGATACCGGGCTCGCCGCTGCGTCGTTTGATCGGCCGGGGAGTGGAGCGGATCAGCGCGGTACTCGCGCCGACTGCGGACAACCCGACGGAGGCGGCCGCGCCGGTCGCACCCGTCGAGCGCGTGCTGGTGCCGGGCGCCGAGATGTCGATCACACCGGTGAATGGTGCGGTCCGCGTCTACGTCAACACGACGCCGGGTGCCGGGCGTCTGACCGTGCGCCTCGTCGACTCGCCGCTTGCCACCGTGCAGACGGATTCCAGCGCGCACAACGTCACGCTCCAGAATGCGACCGGCCGCATGGACATCCTGAATCTGGGTGTTTCAGATGCCGAAATCCGCTTGCCACGCGCTTTGCGGTCAGTTCTCATCGAAGTGAACGGCAGACCGTTCCTGGTGAAGGAGAACGATCAGCTGCGAGTTCTCGGGCCCACCGCCGGTCGCAATGGCGACGAGATTGTGTTCCGCACGGGATCCTGAAGCGTGTAGCGGCGTATTGAACAGGGGACCCGCCGATTGCCCGGCTGGGTCCCTTTGTGTTATCTACCAGACAGATGACCTTTATGGTGACACCGCTCGTGCTTGCTCTCTCCGCGTTCACCGCGTTCCAGCAACCCGCTGGTGCGACGGTATCGGGACAGGTACGCAGTGAGAGTGGCGGCGCGCTCCCATACGCTCGAGTGGAAGTCATCGTCAACTCGCGACCGAGCATCGCAGCGCAGACCGACATCAACGGTGTGTACGTATTGCATGACGTACCGCTCGGTCGTCAGGTCATCCGCGCGCGACACATTGATCACGCGCCGCTCGAAATCGAGATCGTGCTGTTCGGACCGGTTTATCCGCGACTCGACTTCACCCTCGATATCCGACCCGTCGCAATTCCGTTCGTAACGGGAAATGCCACCCGCAGTCGCCTTCCCGACACACTTGCAGCATCAAACTCCGAGCTAAGCGCCGCCGCAGCGCGTGCGATGGAGGCGACGCCCGGCGTTGCAGAGCTCGGTCTGGCGGAGGCCGCGCGCGAAGTGCCCGGCCGCGACCCTGTCGATCCTGCCGATGTGCTGTGGGTGCGCGGCGGCACGGCCGACCTGAAGCTCGTGCTGCTCAATGGCGCACCCGTGTATGCACCATTTCACATTGGTGGATTGATCCACGCGCTCGATGCCGACGTACTGCGTTCCGCCACGCTGTATCTGGGTGGCGCGCCGTCGAAGTACGACGGCGGTCTGTCCTACGTTCTCGACATGGAGACGCGCGGCGGCCGCACGACGCGACCGCACGCGCGACTCGCTGTCGACATGCTGGCCGCCGAGGGAAGCGTTGAAGGCCCGATCGGCCCTCGTGTTGCATTTCTAGCGAGTGGCCGCACCGTCCACGGTCTTGGTACCGGCCCGTTCTTCCAGGGCGCGTTCCCCTATGGCTATGGCGATGCGCTGGCGCGCGTCGATGGCGCGATCGGACAGACCTCCGGTATCAGTGCAATGGGGTTCTGGAACCGCGAGCGCATAAGAATCGACAGTGGTGCCGTTGTGAACGATGCGGAGTGGGGCAATTCCGCGGGCTCGCTGCGTTATATCGGAACCCATCGCAATACGAATCTGCTCCTCACGGTTGGCGGCGGTCACTTCCAGACGGAGCTTCCGCTCGGCGGCCTGCAGCCGCTGCTGACGATCGGCATCGCCGACCGCGTTCGCTACGCCGCCGATATCGATCGCGCGGTCGGACCTGTCCGCGCGTACTTCGGCCTGTCCCATGATCGTCTCGCGTTCGAGTACCAGGCGGTTTCGCAAATCGGTGGCGGCGACTCCGTGCTCGTTCGCTCGCGCGCCGAAGGAAACGTTACAGGCGCATATGCCGAGGGCGCGATCACCGCGTTAAAGCGTGTCCGCCTGCGAGGCGGCCTGCGTGCGGACGTGTTCTCGCTTTCGCCCGGTGTCCGTATCGCCCCCCGAGTATCGGGTACAATGCTGCTAAGTGATCGAGCCGCGCTGACAC
>JBDSPG010000318.1:0-2624 GCA_039912685.1 Longimicrobiales bacterium
AGCAACATCAGGCACAGCCATTCAGAGTACCTCACCCTGCCGTTTACTGTGCAGGAGCTCTACGAGACGTTGATTCCATATCGTCATCACCGCCGCGAGCTCGGCATCGAGACGAATCAGGATTACGAGATCGCAGTTTCGCGTCTTCTTTCGGGCGAGCGCGATTACCTGATGACCGATCCGGAGATGCGCGACAAGCTCAAGGCCGAAGTCGAATCGCCGCACATGGATCCGGGTGCATTCCGCGAGTTCGCTGCTTCGAAAGTGTCCCTTGCCCCTGAAGCTTTGCGTCGCATTCGAGCGTTGACTGTAGCGGGCACTGAAGCGCCTGAAGGGTCAGCGGCGTCCGCGCCGGCTCCTGAATCTGCGGCACTCGCCCGTGAACAGGGCTCTGCGTCTTCGGCATCGATCAACGCAACTTTCCCTGTCGCATCGCCTGCATCACCTGCATCGCCGCCAGCTCCGGCAGCACCGCCGCCACCACGGGAGGCATCGGCTTCCGCACCCGCGGCGCTCACATCGATGATGAACGCCGCGCCAGTCGCCGAAGGATGCCGCTTCTGCGGAGGCACACTCCCGGAAGGCCGGGCAGTTATCTATTGCCCGCACTGCGGCAATAATCTCTCGATTTCGCGGTGCCCTGCATGCGGCAGCGAGCTCGAAAAAGGCTGGAAATTCTGTGCAACGTGCGGACGAGGCGTAGGGTAAACAGGAAGGATCTGAGGCTCGCTCTACAACATCGAACACAAAATGACAACAACTAACGAAGGCGTCGTCTTCCTTTCGGCGGTGCGCACGCCGTTCGGCACATTCGGCGGAGCACTGCGGGACATTCCGGTCACTGAGCTCACGACACACGCGGCGAAGGAAGCGATCAAACGCGCGGGCGTCGACGCGTCCGAGATCGACAGCGCGATCTTCGGCAATGTCCTCTACACTTCTGCAGACTCGGTCTATTTCTCGCGACATGTCGCGTTGAAGTCGGGCATGCGGGAGGAGTCTTCCGCACTGACGGTAAACCGTTTGTGCGGATCAGGATTTCAGTCCGTGGTGAGCGGCGCACAGGAAATCCTGCTTGGCGATTCGAAACTCTGCCTCGTCGGTGGTGCTGACTCGATGTCACAGGCTCCGCACGTCGCTCGAGTGCGGTGGGGCGTTCCGTTTGGGAAGTCCCCGCAGCTCGAAGACAGCCTCTGGGACGCCCTTCGTGATAGCTACGCCGGCGTAGCCATGGCTGACACTGCCGAAAATCTCGCCGTACGCTACAATCTCGATCGCGGGTGCGTCGATGAATTCGCGCTGAGGTCACAGCATCTCGCGCGTGACGCATGGGTGGGTGGTGCTTTCGCAGATGAAATCGTCACGGTACCGGTGAAAAATCCGAAGACGAAGAAGGAAGAGATGTTCGAGCGCGACGAGCACATGCGCCCGGAATCGACGCTCGAGGGGCTGACGAAACTCAGGCCTGTCTTCAAGGAGAACGGTGTCGTTACCGCCGGAAATGCGTCGGGTATCGGCGACGGAGCAGGCGCCATGGTCATCGCGAGCGCAAAGTACGCCGCCGATCGCGGCCTGAAACCGCTCGGAAGACTGGTCTCATGGGGAATTGCCGGCGTCGACCCCAAAGTGATGGGCATCGGGCCCGTCCCGTCATCGAGAAAGGCGCTCGCGGCCGCAGGGCTCACTCTCGACGAAATGGATATCATCGAAGTGAACGAGGCGTTAGCGGCCCAGGCCTGTGCAGTTCAGCGAGAGCTCGAGATCCCCACGGAAAAGTTCAACCGCCAGGGTGGCGCGATCGCACTGAGTCACCCATTAGCCGCCTCAGGCGCGAGAATCACGGCCCATCTACTGCATACACTGCGTGCCGAGGGGAAGCGTTATGGCCTTGGAAGCGCGTGTATCGGCGGAGGCCAGGGCATAGCGCTCGTAGTGGAAGCCATGTAATCGCCCGGATCGGCAACCGGGCTTTAGCCTTTGCGCGCCAAGCGCAGAAACCCGGAGAAAAAAAATGCGATCGAGAATAGCGCGTGTTGCAACGATGGCCGGAGTCGTGGCAGCGCTTACGGCCTGCGCATCAGCTGGAACTACAACCGATATCCCGGATCCGTCGGGAACGGCTGGTCAGGCATCACCGCCAGCGGCAACCTGGCCAGTAAGGTCGAGAGAGCACGTCGATCTATGGCTACATGGTTTCGCGATGATTCAGGACGATACTACCCAGGTACCGTACTTCAAACGCGGATACAAGGCCGAGATGCGCGACCTGAAGCGCCGATCGAACGTCACCACGCAGCTCGACGCGAACATATCGAACCTTCGAACTCGCCTCGCAAGCACTCCTGCACTCGTGAACGCGCAGTTCATTCCGCTCTACTTCCAGTCGCTCGACGAGATGGTGCAGGCGCTCGACATTTTCCAGCGCGCGGAGGGAAATCCTCGTGCCGCACGTGATCAGCAGACGGCGGAAATGATCGCAACACTGGCGGGATATTTTCCATTGCCTGCTGATCGCGAGTGGGCTCGCTTGTTCACGCAGTCAATGCGCGATGAGAATACGCAATTTTATCGTGCGTACTGGGATCAGCAGCAGCGTGAGCGCGCGCCGGTGATGACCGAGGTCC
>JBDSPG010000324.1:0-12553 GCA_039912685.1 Longimicrobiales bacterium
GATGTCCTGATTTCCGGCGGCACGTCGGACGCCAATAGGCCCGAGACGAGTTCACATACATCGATATCGCTCTTCTGGCCGGAGGACGGCCGCCCGAGGATCGCGAACTGACGCGCCAGTTCATCGAGCCTCGCCGTTTCCTCCGCGATCACTTCCATCGGTTCCTGCAGGTCGCGGTTGTCCGGAACGGCCCGCGCCAGACGGTGGACTGCCAGCCGCAGCGGAGTCAGGGGGTTCTTCACCTCGTGCGCGATCCGCCTCGCCATCTCGCCCCACGCACGCACCCGCTCGGTTTCCAGCGCGCGGGCCTGACCCGCACGTATTTCCTGTGACGCTCCCTGCAGCGCATTCCGCAACATCTGCACTTCGGCCGGGTCGCGCACACTCGACACCGCTGCCGGCAGCGGCTCACCACGCCCCATGAGCTCCGCCCAGCCCACCAGCTCCTCGATGGGACGCGCGAGCTCACGCGCCATGCGGCGGCTGATCCAGAGCGAAATGCCCGTCAGCAGAATCGCGATAACGAGGATCACCCACGGAAGGGCGGCCGCTACTCGATGACCGAGAAAATTCCAGCGACGGGCCTGCGTCAACGAGCTGGAAAGGTCACGCTGATGCCGGTCGACGGCCTGAGAGAGGATTGTGTCTTCCGCCGACGCGGGTGCCGCCGCGTCGAACAGAGCGCGCCCGGACTGGGCCACCTGATCCCAGGGTCCGAGCGTGCCGACCAACTCGACCGATCGCGAGCCGATCAGGAGGGCTGCCAGCAGCAGGAGCAGCGTCGGCACGAGCAGGAGCGTAAGCAACCAACCCGCGAGTCGGCGCTCGAGTGTAGGCTGTCGCGGGGCTCCCTGTGATCGCGGCCTGTTCCGAACCATGACGCGGATCCTCTTTGTAGATGAGTCACGCAACCTACGACACGGCCGGCCCCCAACTCAAGGCGCACCCTTCGAAGCATGCTCGCGTTTCGATGCATGCGCGCCGTGCGTGGCTCCCGCGCTCGATGGCGCTCCGCACTCCGCGCAGTAACGCCAACCCTGCTGAAGTATCGACCCGCACACGCACTTCGTCCGCAGTCGCCGGCCGCACGCCGGACACATGTTGAATGTACGGCGTTGAGGGTATCCGCATCCTGGGCAGGCCGGCGAGTCGTCGACGATTGTGCGCAGCAGCGGCTTCACCTCTGCGAGCGTCGTCATTCCCGCACGCACCTTCCGCCACGCGTCCATCCCTAGCGGAACCAGGCCTTCCGCTCGCGCCGCTTCGCGCAGCTGATCCGCTGATGCGCGACGGCCCACCAGCTCACGAACCGCTGTCCCCATCGGCATGATCTCGAAAATGCCGACACGGCCGCGGAATCCATGTCCGTTGCAGCGGCTGCAGCCCCGCGCGACGTAGATCGTGCTCGCACGCGGCGGCAATCCCAGGTCCTGCAGCTCCGATGGATCAGCAGTGCTGTCGACGGCACAGTACGGACACAGTCTGCGCGCGAGACGCTGCGCTACCACGCCAATCAATGCGGCTGCTACCAGATACGGCGCTGCTCCCATGTCACACAAACGCGCAACTGCGGATGGCGCGTCATTCGTATGCAGCGTAGAAAGAACAAGATGACCGGTGAGCGCTGCGGCCAGTGCCGTCTCGACCGTCGCTCGGTCGCGCAGCTCGCCAACCATGATGACGTCCGGATCCTGACGCAGGGTCGCGCGCAATGCTGTGGCGAAACCGAGACCTGCCTGACGCTGCACCTGTACCTGCGTGAGACCGCGCAGGCGATACTCAACAGGATCCTCGAGTGTGAGAATGTTGCGCGAATCACGATCGAGTGAAGACAACGCTGCATACAGCGTCGTCGTTTTACCGCTGCCCGTTGGCCCCGTGACGAGAATCAAACCGTGACTGCGCCCGAGCAGGTTCGTCAATGCACGGCGCTCATCGGACAGGAGTCCGAGCTGCTCGAGGGTCTGCGCCGCGTTTTCAGAGCCGAGCATCCGCAGCACAACCTTTTCACCGCCCTGTGCGGGCAGTGTCGAGATACGCAGCGACATCTCTCTTCCCCCAACCATGATCGTGCTTCGACCATCCTGCGGTTTGCGCTTCGTGGCGATGTCGAGACCCGCCATCACCTTGATCCGCGACACCACCGCCCCGCGTGCGCCTGCGGGCACCACCATGATCTCGCGTAGCACGCCATCAACCCGCGCTCGCACGCGCATCCCGCCAATGCCCGCCTCCAGATGCACATCACTCGCACGCTGCTCCGTCGCGCGCGTGAGAATCAGATTCACCAACTCGATGATCGGCGGTTCTTCGGAGGCACGGCGCAATGCGCCGATTTCTTCTACCTCCAGTTGGGCCGGCGCATCATCTGTCGTGTAGCGCTCGAGGATGCGCGTTACGGCGGCTGCATCATATGCTGTCGCGAGCGCGCTCTCGACCGCGGCCGACGTCGCAACCATCGCCTCCACGCGACGGCCAGTGCGGAACTGCAGATCATCGAGCGCCTGCATGTTCAACGGATCCGACATTGCAACCCGTAACACGCGCTCGGTCACTTCCACCGGAACAATGCCCAGTCGCCGGGCGAGGACGCCGTCTACCAGGCATGACGCGTTGACCTGAGGGTTCAGCGGCGCGGGGGCGAACGGCAAGCGGAACTGCTGCGCCAGCGCGCGCGCGATATGCTCGGGATCGAGACCGCGCCGCGTGAGTACCATCCCGACCCGTTCACGCGTACGACGCTGTTCCTCCAGCGCCGACTGCAGCTGCGCGTTATCAATGACGTTCATGGAAAGCAGGATGTGACCAATCGTTCCGCGACCGACTGCACCTGCCTGAATGTTGGACGTCGCCATGAAACAATGGTGGGATATTCAACGGGGCGGGAACATGCCCGGACGGGACACCGCTACGACGCCACGACGCATGTGCGCCGCGCTGCCGGCCTACACTCTCACCCCCGCCTCGCGCTCCTTTTCCGCGCTCAGGTCCTGCTCTTCCTCCTTCGTCTTCGGACGGCGCGCGGCGAAGAACTCCACGGCCGTCAGACCCGATGCTACGAAAGCGAGCCAGGCGACGCCCGCGAAGAATCCCGCGAGCACGTCAGAGGGGTAGTGCACGCCGAGGTACATCCGGCTCAACCCGATCGCACAGATCAGCACGAGTGCAACGCCCCACACGCTCCCGCGAACGCGTGGCGTCGGACCGAGTCGTCCTACCAGGTACGCGATGCAGCCATACGCAATCGTACTGGTCATGGCGTGACCGGAGGGGAACGACAGCGTAGTCACATTCTGGCCCCACTCCACGGCGCTGGGACGCTCCCGGTGGTATGCAAGCTTCAACACCTGATTGAGCAGCTGGCCGCCCAATACACCCGCGATGAGAAGGTAGACCGACCACTTGTGGTCGGTGAGCCAGAGGAAGAGCGCGGCAATGGCTACCATCATGAAGAGCACGCTACCGCCTCCGAGTGCGGTGATCTCGAGCATCACCCTGTCGAGAAACGGACTGCGGATCGAGGCCAGCTGTTTCAGGATGGCGACGTCGAAAGACTGCGTCAGACCTTCCTGGACCAACCGCGCGAAGGCTCCGAATATTGCAACCGCGAGCACGGACACGAGGAAGCTCATGGTCAGGAATGCGGCGAGCCCGCTCCAGAAGCCCGGGAAGTGACGGGCAATGAAACGGAAGATACTATAAAGCAGGCGCAGCATCTTCCCGCGCACGCCCTCAGGGAACGCGGTGCGCTCGATGTCGAAGTGCTTTCGGCGGGCGGCTTTCGCCTTGGCGGGTTTATCCTTCATGGAGACGCCACGACGCGCAGGATGCATGCCGAATGTCACATGCCAGTCCGCTTCCCGATATGAACGAGCCGAATGATCGAAGTCAGCAGGGCCGGCAAGGTATATGGACGGCGGAGACGAACGGTGGCACTGCGCGAGGTGTCACTGACGATTCCTCGTGGCCGGATCACAGCCGTCATCGGGCCTAACGGGGCCGGCAAGAGCACGCTCTTCGGCCTGGTCCTGGGGTTTCTGCGGCCCACATCCGGCGACGTCACGATCGAGGATTCCGAGCCGCGGCACTACGTCCATGAGCATGGTGTCGGTTACATCTCCGAACGGTTCTCCCTGCCGCCGGGCTGGCCGGTGGACCGCGCGATCGCTGCACTCGGTGGCCTCAATGGTTTGCCGCCGAGCCGGATCGATGAAACCCTCGGATCATTCGGTCTCTCCGAACACCGACACAAGTCGGTCGGCTCACTGTCGCGCGGATTGCTGCAACGGCTGGGACTCGCCCAGGCATTCGCCGCGCGCCGTGATCTGATTGTCCTCGACGAGCCAGCCATCGGCCTCGACCCGGAATGGCGCATCAAGCTGCGCGACTGCATGACCGCCCAGCGCGATGAAGGTCGCACGGTCCTGCTCGCGAGCCACGATCTCGATGAAGTCGAGCGCATCGCCGATACGATCATCATGCTCGAAGCGGGCGCGGTGAAGGACATTCTCGACACTGCCGGATCGCACACTGCAACCGGATTTCGGATCCAACTCGCGCACGTATTTGCTCGCGTATCCGACATCTTTCCGGACGCCGTCGTGGATGGCGCGTCATTCTCTACCACAGTGCGCGATGCCGAGGACCTCAACAACCGTCTCGCCGCGTTGATCGATATTGGCGGCCGTATTGTCGGCGTGACACCGGACACTGCACGCCTCGAGGATCGTGTGCGACGGGAGCTAGACACATGAAAGGCACCCTCGCACTCGCATGGCTGGAGCTGTATACACGTCGCAGGCGCATCGCCGCTCTGCTGCTGTTTGGTCTGTTGTATCTGATCGGTGCACTCACCGTTCGCGCTGTCGGTATCGGGGAACACGGACAGGTCGAGCCGGACGCATTGCAGAATTTTGGCGGCTACCCGCTCGTGTCCGCATTTCTGCTGCTCGGCTGGTCGATCGGACGCTACCCGCTCGTCATTATCCTGGTACTGGTCGGAGGGCTCTTCAGCACTGATGCATATGCGGGCTACGCGCGCTTGTACGCCGCCACGCGCGTGCGACTCATCACATTGTATGGCTTCCGACTCGCACTTTTGATGGTTGTCGCGTTCGTAATGAGCAGTGTGCTCCTCCCGATCTTCGACTTCATCATCCTCGGGAAGCTGTCCAGTCCGCAGCTGCTCGTACTCGTCGGCTGCTACATCCTTGTATTCGGCTCGATCACGGCGCTCTTCTCTGTTTTCACGCGCGCCGATGCATGGTGCACGCTGTTCGCGTGGATCACCGCAATGATCTGGGCCGCACTGGGGCGCGGTGGATTTGTGACGAATGTGCCGGATGCCGTCGTACAGGGTATCACTGTCGTTCTTCCGCCGCAGCACGCACTCAACGCAATTGAAGACGCGTTCGGCAATGTCATGCCGACGCCGTGGGGCGCTGTTTTATATGTCTGCATGTATGCGGCCTTGATGCTGCTTGTGTCAGGCTACCTTCTGTCGCGCCGCGAGATCTAGAAAGGTCCGACCACCGTACCGCTGAGAATGCGCATTATCATCGGCGTGACATCCAGCAGCGACTCGACACCAGCAGTCAGAATTTCGTGATCGCGGCCGACGGCGAGAGCGATGGCAGGATTGCGTGTGTGGCCGGTACGTGTGTCTTCGATGTTGCCGTGATCGCTTGTCACGAACAGCAGAGTATCCGCTGACATCGTTGCAACAACACCGCCGAGAAAAGTGTCCACGCGTTCCAGCGCAGCTACCGCGGCACTGGTATCTTTGCGGTGGCCCTCGGTATCCGTCTGATAATGCGCGAACAGCGTGAGGTCATAACCCGCGGAGATGCGGGCAAGGTTCTCACCTGCTTCGGCAGGTGACAGGTCTGGCAGTCCCGTGACACCGAGACGATCACGCCAGCCGTCGTTCACGATCTCGCTGGCAACTGCATTGCCGCGTTTGAGGTCGGATGCATTACGCGTGAACACACCCGCTCCGATGGCAGCGACCGGCGGTCCGGCCCGCAGGAACTGTGGCACTCTGGCGGCCGGCACCTCCGCCAGCCGAATAAGCTCCTCCGGATATGCGTTGGCGAACGTTACCGTGTGGCCTACGGCGATGGCCTGCGCGAGAACACTATCCTCGCGAAGCATGGGTCGCAGCCGGACGGGAACCCACGGCCCGAAATGCGCCCCGTGCATCTGCGCGGCGTTCCTCCCTGTCAGCAGTGTCGCCTGACCCGTTCCACTCTGGGGCGTTCCTTCCACGTCGAGCGTCGCGTCCAGGGCCAGCAGTGTTGCGGCCGCTGTGTGGAGTGGTGCCACCGCGCGCAACGGCACTGTTCCGTCGAGAAGTCTCCGCAGGTTGGGAAGGTCCGCCTGCACGAATGGGTTGTAATCGGCATCATCGCCCAAACCCACGCCATCCAGAAACAGCAGGAGTACCCGCAAGCCGACCTCCACACAGGAATCTTTACCCGGATCACCGTCGTACTGTACTTTGCGACAGAAACAGCTCGCGCGCCACTCGCCTTCGTGCGCTCCCCCAACGACGACAAATCGAATGAATGTCATCCAGGTGAATGACCTGACCAAGAAATACGGCCGCCTTACCGCTGTGGATCGGATTTCCTTCAGTGTGGACGCCGGCCAGGTTTTTGGCTTCCTCGGACCGAATGGCAGTGGCAAGACCACCACGATCGGCATGCTGCTCGAGATCATCTCGCCTGATGGCGGTGATATCCGGATGTTCGAGCAGTATGACCGCGGGCAGTTGCATCATGCGCGCAAGCGAGTCGGAGCCACGCTCGAGACTCCGAACTTCTACCCATACCTGTCCGGCCGCGAGAACCTGCGAGTCGTCGCGCGGATCAAGGAGGTTGATGAGCGTGCGATTGCTGCTGCACTCGATGCTGTCGGCCTGGCCACTCGCGCCGGTGATGCATTCTCCAGGTATTCACTCGGCATGAAGCAACGTCTCGCAATTGCGGGCGCCATGATCGGCAATCCCGACCTCGTCATTCTTGACGAGCCCGCGAACGGCCTCGACCCTGCCGGCATGCGCGAGATTCGTGACATCATCAAGGGTCTCGCGGCACAGGGGAAAACCATCTTCGTGTCGAGTCACTTGCTGCACGAGGTCGAGCAGACGTGCACGCACGTCGCCATCATCAAGAAGGGCCGCATCCTGATGCAGGGCTCGCTCGCATCACTCATCGGCGGGCACACCATTGCCGTACTGCGCGCCGATGACATGGAACGGCTTCGAACGGCTGCCGCAAGCTACGCAGGCGCGGCGTCCGTCGATGTCGACAAGGAAGGTGTGATCGTCGATCTCGCCGACCCCAACCTCGCTACACTCAATGAATACCTTTCATCACAGGGCGTTTTCCTATCCTATCTCGCGCCGCGCAAGCAGAGTCTCGAGGATGTGTTCATGGAGCTGACGCAGGGTGGCAATCGGAATGTGGGGGCCGCAGCATGAACATTATTCGCAAGCTGTTCTCGATCGAATGGATCAAGATCCGCCGCCGCTCCGTGTTCTGGGTTGTTGTCGGTGTGCACATCATGCTGCTCGCCGTTTCTCTCGGCATTCAGCAGTACATGCATGCGGTAAAACCAACGAACTCGCCCTTCCAACTGCCAGCAGACTGGATGATCCTCATACAGATCGGATCCCAGGCCGGCATGCTGCTGCTGCTCATCGGCGTTACGCTGCTCATCGCCAGCGAAACGGCTTGGCGCACGCAGCGGCAGAACGTCATTGATGGATTGTCCCGCGGGGAATATTTCGCGGGAAAGATTCTCATCGTGCTGCTGCTCGCGGGAATTTTCTGGGTGGATATTATCGTGGTGGGCCTCATTATCGCACCGTTTGGCGGCGAGGGCTCACTGACGTGGCCGGTGTTGTCGCCCATCGCACAACAGATGCTGCCAAACGTGCTGCTTTACCTGCTCGCACTGGGTGTCACTGCATTCATGTGCGGCATGCTCGCGTCCACTTCCGGCGCCGCACTCGGAATGATCCTCGCTTTCGTCATGATCCAGCCGCTCATTTCGGGAGTGATGATCGCCAGAGGCGGATATCTGCCGGTCATCTCGCGGTACCTGCCCATGGACGTCTTCAGCAACCTGGTGTCTGTCGGGAGTTATGACGCCGAGCGCCTGGCGCTGATGAATGAGAGGATTTTGTCGCGGAAAATGCCGGCACTGCTTTCCTTGCACACCAGCCAGCTTTTCACCGTAATTTATATCGCGGTCTTCATCGGCTTCACGTGGTTCATCTTCCGCAAGCGCGATCTCTAAGGTTGATTGCGCGGCCGGCGCCGTGGCGGACTGCCGGGCCGGGGCGGGCCCCGGCCCGGTGTGTTCCGCCGCCCCCTTATTCGGCCGCCGTCACGTCCACCGAGGCACGCGACAGGTCACCGCCCGTCATGCCGCTGATCGCTGCAATGACCTGGTCCGACCTGCCTACCGGCACCCGAACTTTGTACGACCCGCCGGGCGGAGTCATCTTTTTGATCAAGTGCGGGTTGAGGTCGTTGACCTCCTCAGCGCTCACGCCCGCGCCGATCGCGACGTCACTCAACTTCGTGCCGCCCGGAACAGTGACCTCCTCGTACTGAAGCGGTGCCTGCACCTTCAGGTCGTTAAACCCGTACTTCCCCGGTTCCTTCGCAATCGTTCCCATCGCGAGCATCAACGGAACGTAGTCGCGCGTCTCGCGCGGCAGTGATTCCCAGATTTCCCAGTACAGATCCTCGCTCTGCGCTTTCTCCGATCCCGTCTGCTCGCGCATGAGGCGGCCGACGCGGTTTTCGCCCGTGTTGTATCCCGCCGCCGACAGATACCAGCTCCCGAAACGATTGTGCATCTTCTGCAGATACGTAAGCGCCGCTGCCGTCGCCTCCACCGGATCACGACGCTCGTCCACGTACTCGTTTACTTCGAGGCCATAACGCTCGCCTGTCTCCTGAATGAACTGCCACATGCCCGCCGCCTTCGCCGTCGATGTCGCCTGCGGACTCAGTCCGCTCTCGATCATCGCCAGATACAACAGGTCTTCCGGCATGCCGCGCTCACGCAGCTCGTTCTGGATCATCGGGCCGTACTTGCCGACGCGCTCCAGCCACTGATGCGTCTTGTCGTAATTGCGCCCCATGAGAAACTCCGTGAAAAACTCGACACGGTCATTCTCCGCCGCGGGACGACGCTCCAGATCCCACGACACCTGCTTCACTTCATCGCGTTCGCCCGCTGGATCCGATGGGTGCGCCGCATTCGGATCTTGCGATCCTTGAGTGACCGTTCGACCGGCAACCAGCGCGAGCGAGCTCGCGGCCAGACCGATCTTCAGCGCTGTGCCGTGTCCACTAAGGCTCCGCAGGAACCCGCCCTGCGCTTCCTCCGCCGGCAATATCTCCGGGGCAGTCTCATCGGGTTCTGTATGCGACGGCAGCTCTGCGTTTTCATCGGCAGTTCCGCTACCGTCCGTGCGATCCGGCTTTATCATGGTCAGCCCGTTCAGTTAAGTGGTTGCGCCATCCATATTTGCAAGCTCCGGACCAGCACGCGCGCACTTCCCCCACTGGATCGCTACATTGCACGGCGCCGGACACACTCACAGCGCGTGCGCCGCACCATGTTCCGGCGCGGACGCGCCTTCACGGAGTACACAATTGAATCGCCTCGTCGGTGGCTGGGCTCTCGTCGGGCTCGCGGCTTTCATGCTCATGGGTTTCTTCCGCGCGAATGTCGATGGTGGTGCCGGGTTCATGGCACTCGCAATCACAGTGCTGCTGCCGGGTGCTGCTGGCATCTCAATGATTGCAGGTCATTACCGCGGCGGTGCGCGCGTGCGCGATCGCAAAACTGATCTGCGTCAGCAGACGATGGAAGCGGAGCTGTTGCGTTGCGCGGAGCTACACGGCGGCAAGCTGACGATTGTTGAAGCCGTGCGTGACCTGGCGATCACGCCGGAGGAAGCGAAGCACGCGCTCGATGCGTTGTCCTTGCGTGGTATGGCGGAGTTCGAGGTGACGGAATCCGGCGTAGTGGTTTACGCATTTCATGATCTGCAACGGCTCGACGAGAAGAACGACGCGAGGGGCATTCTGGAATGACACAGCTTCAGGTTCGTTATCCGTGTCCGGTGTGCCTGGGCGTGAAGATGGAAAAGGCGGAGCTGCCGGGCGGTCTCACTCTCGATCATTGCACGCGCTGCGGCGGCGTGTGGTTCGAGATGGGTGAAGTGCAGCAGCTGCGGAAGACAGAGCCTGCGGAGCTGTGGCGCAGAATCGCGCAGCGCGAAGGTGTTCACTCGATGCAATGTCATTCGTGCAGCACCCATCTCGCGCGCACGGAATCGCACTGCCCGTCATGCGGCTGGAAGGTCGAGCTCGATTGTCCGGTGTGTGCGAAGAAGATGGACGTCGCGGAGCAGGGCAACCTGCGTCTCGACTTCTGCACTACTTGCAAGGGTGTGTGGTTCGATCATGACGAGCTGACAATGATCTGGAATCTGGAGGTCACGGCACTCATGCAGCGGCAGTCGGGGAGCGGCGGGGTCGGAGCGGCCGAGGGTGTCCTCGGCGCGCTCATGTATGACCCATTCGCGATGTACTACGGCATGCACGCAGCAGGTTATGTCGTGGGCAGCGCTGCTGAAATGCTCGCAAACGCTCCCGAGCTGATCGCCGCCGCGCCCGAGGTTGCAGGTTCATTGTTCGAGACGATCGTGGAGATCATCGCGAGTCTTTTCGAGTAAACGTCAGTTGCGGACCTGGTAATTCAGGATCCGTTCGCGACCGTTCGGTGCTGCCAGCATCAGCGATACAGCCTCCCCGGGCTTCAGTGCGTTTCCGATCGCAACGACATCATCCACCGTGCGCACCGCCTGACCATTGATGCTCTTCAGCAGATAACCCGGCACCAGGTCCGCATGCGCCGCTGGACTCGCCGGCTCCACGCGGTACACCACAACACCGGTCGTTGTGGATGCAGAAAGCTGACGCGCGATCTGTGGTGTCATCTGCGTCGCCTCGAATCCGAGCTTGCTGATGCCGCGATCGTCGACCTGCGCCGGCCGCGTGTTCACTACGGGCACTGCATCGGATTCGCCAAGTGATACATCCATCTTCAGGCGCTGCCCGTAGCGGACCACATCGACCGCAATGTTGTCACCCGGCTGGAACAGCGCGAGACGCTCGCGCAGCTCGCCATCCGTGTCGACGTTCTTGCCGTTAATGCCGATGATCACGTCACCCATGCGGAGCCCTGCCTTCGCGGCGGCCGACCCCTTCAGCGGAGACATGATGATTTCCGCACCCGCGACGCGGGGAAGCTTGTATACGGCGGCATCGGCAGCACTGATGTCGTCCAGCGATACGCCGAGCAGTGGACGTCGCACTGTGCCGCGTTCGATGAGATCCTTCACTACACGCGCTGCAATGTTTGACGGTACCGCGAAACCGTAACCGCTGTAGTAACCCGTCGGACTCTTGATTGCGCTGTTCACGCCGATGACGCGGCCCTGAAGATCTACGAGCGGTCCGCCCGAATTGCCGGGGTTGATGGCCGCATCGGTCTGGATGTAATACTCGACCGGCGATGACGTGCCGCCCTCACTGAGAATGCCGAGGCTGCGGCCCTTCGCACTCACAATACCTGCAGTCGCCGTCACGCCGAGCTGCAGCGGATACCCAAGCGCGACCGCCCAGTCACCCACTTCTATCTGATCAGAGTTGGCGAGCGGTATCACCGGCAACCCGCGCGCATCGATTTTTACGACTGCGATGTCCGTGCTCGGATCTCGACCAACAACCGTCGCGGCATACTCGCGGCGATCCTGCAACACCACGGTCACGCGTGTCGCGCCTTCAACGACATGGTTGTTCGTGATGATGTAGCCGTCGGGACGGAACACGAATCCGGAGCCGCTGCCTTCGCGAACCTGTGGACCATTTGGCGACATGCCCTCGAACGGAGTGCCCGCCAGCGGATCGGCGCCGCCGCCGCGACGCTGTTCGACATCGATGAAAACTACGCCCGGCATTGCATTGCCCGTCGCGCGACGGAATGCCTGGCTCAGCGGGTTTGGTGTGGAGTCCGCGACCTGGTCGGTCGCTGCTGTCGCCAGGCTGATCAATGAGACTGGCTTCGAGTGGCTTCGGACTGCATCCAGCCCGGTCGTTGCCAGGACGGTTCCTGCTACCAGCGTCGCTCCAAAAATGAGTCTTCTGCTCGCCCTCATTGTATCTTCCTCCATGTACTGATCCGGCCGATCGATTCGGCCCCTCTGCTACGATCCCCGTCCATTGGGGTAGGTTGCCTACACACCAGGCAACGGTTTTGTTCAGCACCGCTCCCGCTGTTACCGCACGCGCTTCGTCCGCCGTTTCATGAAGTCTTTCATGACGTACTCGCCGAGCGTCAACGTGTTCGTGAAGTATGCTTTCCCCTTTGCCATCTCGCACACCTTCGCCACGAACTGCACCAGTACCGGATCGCGCGCGAGCATGAAAGTGTTGATCAGGATGCCGCTGTTCCTGCAAGC
>JBDSPG010000348.1:0-3639 GCA_039912685.1 Longimicrobiales bacterium
GGCTGAGGTTCTACCGTTGAACTACTCCCGCAGTGTCTCTCCGCACTCGTGTCACGTACTGGTGGAGGGAGGTGGATTCGAACCACCGAAGGCATGAGCCAGCAGATTTACAGTCTGCCCCCGTTGGCCGCTTGGGTATCCCTCCGCAAAGAGCCGCGCATTGTCGCGGCAGCTGCGACATGCTGTCAATCAGTAGTCGTGGTTGTGTTATGGGCGGGCTGCGGGCCTTGGGCGCCTCGCACCGGACCCTTGAGCCTATATTGTCGAGCCCTGCCGTTAGTGCTTGAGGCTTTGCAGCACGTCCTCGAGTTCCATCCGCACCTGCCGTATGACCTGCGCGGAGATGCTGGCCTCCATCCGACCCTGTTCACCTTCCAGCCGCTGCCGGGCGCCGCCAATCGTGAACCCCTCCTCGTACAGCAGGGAACGGATTTGCCGTACCAGCAGCACATCGTGGCGCTGGTAGTAACGCCGGTTGCCGCGTCGCTTGACGGGATTAAGGTTCGGAAACTCCTGCTCCCAGTACCGGAGCACATGCGGCTTGACACTGCAAAGTTCGCTGACTTCACCAATCGTGAAGTAGCGTTTGGCCGGAATCACCGGCAGCTCGGCGTTACTTGCCTGATCCAGCATAGGCCTCCACTCGTACCTTCAGCTTCTGCCCGGGCCGAAACGTCACCACTCGCCGCGCGGAAATCGGAATTTCCTCGCCAGTCTTGGGATTGCGCCCCGGTCGTTGATTTTTCCTGCGCAAATCGAAGTTGCCGAAACCGGACAGCTTGACCTGCTCGCCCCGCTCAAGCGCCTCCCGGATCACATCGAAAAAAGCGTCGATGAATTCCTTGGCCTCACGCTTGTTCAGTCCGACACTGCCGAATAGATGCTCGGCCATCTCGGCCTTGGTCAACGCCATGCTCACTTACCCCCGTAGGCGGGCACCCAACCCGCGTTCCAGCGCAGCGACCACGGATGCGACCGCGCCCACCACATCCTGTTCGGCAAGAGTGCGCGAAGGTTCCTGTAAAATCAAGCCGATAGCGACACTTTTGCATCCCGGCGGCAAGTCTGCCCCGACGAACCGGTCGAACAGGACGACCTCGCGGAGCAGAGGCCCGGCCGCCTCGCGCACACTGGCCTCAATGTGGGCGAATGGCACGTCTTCGGCCACGATCAATGCAAGGTCGCGGCGGACCGACGGGTATTTCGACAACTCCGTAGCGCGCGGAATCGCTCGCGCGAGCAGCGGCTCGACGTCGAATTCAAACGCAAACGTCTCCGCATCGAGCCCGAGCGAACGCTGAAGCGTTGGGGACAAGGCACCGAGCCATCCCACTGCACGTCCCGAATCCTCCAACGTGGCGCTGCGTCCAGGATGCAGCCACGCTGGCGCTCCGGCCCCAAAGTGAAGGCGGCTTCCGACAATACCGGCCAGAGCGAGCATCTGTTCGACGTCGCCCTTGATGTCGTGGAAGTCCATGGGTCGGGTCGGATTGCCCCACTGTTCCGCCGCTGCCGCACCGGAAGAGCAGCCGGCAATTCGCACGGTTTCGATGGGAGCTACGCCCTCGCCGGCCGCAGCAAAAACACGTCCCACCTCGAACAGCCGAACGCGCGCCTGCTGGCGCGCAAGATTGCGTGAGAGCGTTTCGACCAGGCCGGGCAGCAGCGCCGTGCGCATGACCGACAACTCTGCGGAAAGTGGATTGGCAAGGTGAACTGCGTCGGCGTCCAGCCCCCAACGTCGTAGCAGGTGCGCATCGACGAAGCTGAAATTGAGCGCCTCGGTGTAGCCGCGGTGGCGTAACGCATCGGCCAGTGCCGAAGGACCGAGGCGACCTTCCTGAAGGGACGGCGCGCTGATCGCGCCCTCGGGAACGCGTGCGGGAATCGCGTGATAGCCGACGACGCGGGCGATCTCCTCGATGAGATCTTCTTCGATGGCGAGATCGAAACGACGCGATGGCGGAATGACTTGCCATCCGGCGGCATCGGTCTCGAAGCGCATGCCGAGCGCGCCCAGAATCCTTTCCACTTCGGCCGCTCCGGGCGAGATGCCGAGCACGCGACTGATGCGCTGAAGTCGCAACGGGATACGCAGCGGTGTCGGCAACGCTGCCGGCAACACGGCCTCGCTGATGGGTCCCGCCCTTCCCCCGCAGATTTCGAGGACGAGGCCCGTCAATCGTTCGATTGCCCGGCGCGGGAGTTCGGGATCGACGCCGCGTTCGAAGCGATGCGCGGCCTCGGAACTGAGCGCAAATTTTCG
Source organism: Longimicrobiales bacterium (assembly GCA_039912685.1). Lineage (GTDB taxonomy): Bacteria > Gemmatimonadota > Gemmatimonadetes > Longimicrobiales > RSA9 > DASUXU01. The sequence continues at coordinate 2,267 of JBDSPG010000348.1, forward strand.
CGCCTGTCCCGCAATCGCGGCAGGTGCGAAATGGGCGGCTTCGATCAGCAGGTCCTTTGTCGCATCGGTGACGCGCGCCGCAAATCCGCCCATCACACCCGCGAGTCCGAGCGGCGCGCGGCGGTCCGCAACCAGGAGCGCGTCGGGCGACGCCTCGACCTCTTTTCCGTCGAGAAGATGAACCTTCTCACCCGCTATTGCAAAACGCACCTGCAAACCCTCCCCGAGCTGGCCGCGATCGAAGACGTGCGTCGGCTGTCCGGTTTCCAGCATGACAAAGTTGCCCGCATCGACGACCGCGTTGACCGGGCGAAAGCCCGAGCACACCAGCCGTTCGCGCATCCATGCCGGCGTCGCGGCCCCGGCATCCACGCCTTCGACAACCCGACTCAGGTAGCGGGGACACGCGTCTCCGGCGTTAAGCGTCGCCGTGACGATTGCAGCCGTCGTTGCCGGCACCTCTGCAATCGCGGGACGCTGCCACTCGCGCCCACACAGCGCGCCGATCTCGGCGGCGAGACCTTCCATGCCGAAACAGTCCGCGCGATTCGGGGTGAGCTTGAGTTCGAGGACCGTGTCGGGGAGCGACAGGGCTGCGGCCAGCGATGCGCCAGGAATCGCGTCCACCGGCAGCTCCAGCAGCCCGCTGGCATCGGCGTCGATGCCGAGTTCGCGCGCCGAACACAGCATGCCGAACGACTCGACACCGCGCAGCGTCGCTGCCTTTATTTCGAGGCCATCGGGCATCCGGGTGCCGACTGGCGCGAGCGGAGCACGCAAACCCACCCGCGCGTTGGGCGCGCCGCAAACAACCTGGACGTGCTCTGCAGCTCCGATGTTGACCGAGCAGACTTGCAGTCGATCGGCTGCCGGATGTGGTGCGACCTCCACAATCTCGCCGACCACGACTCCGTCGATGTTTGCACCGATCGTCTCGGTCGACTCGACTTCGAGGCCACCCATGGTCAGACGCTCGATCAACTGCGCCTGATCGAGATCGATCGGCACGATGCTGCGAAGCCATTTCTCGCTGAATTTCATTCAATCTTTCCGATCACAACCGTGACGCCGGTTTCTAAGCCCCTCTCCCTCCGGGAGAGGGGTTGGGGGAAAGGGTCCCATCTTGCCAAGCGCTCGATCATTGAACGACCTGGCGAACTCCGGCCCTCTCCCTCGGTCCCTCTCCCGGAGGGAGAGGGATGAAGTCTGGTTCCGGAGCAATCGGACAGTTGGAAGCACTGCAGTGATCTTCTCCTGAAGGGAGAAAGCAAACGCTACGCGAATTGTTTGAGAAAGCGCACGTCGTTCTCGAACAGGCTGCGCAGATCCGCAATACCGTAACGCAACATCGCGAAGCGCTCGACGCCGAGGCC
>JBDSPG010000402.1:0-3552 GCA_039912685.1 Longimicrobiales bacterium
ACCGGGGACTGCAGACGCAGGCGAGCGATCCCTACGTCAACAGCCTCCTGAATACCCGCGCAATCCTGGGCAAGCAGATCGGCAATCAGTTGTTCTTCGGTCTGAGCACTGGACTGTGCGTGGTCAACGCGAATAATTTCTTCGAAAACTTCGGACTCAAGCTCGAGTATCGCTTCAGCCCCGTCTACTCGGCGCAGGCGGGCGTCGAACCGGGCTCGAGCGATCTCACCTGCGCGCGCAACGCGACGCAGATCCAGCAGCAAACGCCGCGTCAGCTCGGCTTCGATTTTTTCCGAACCTGGAGGTTCTAGAGGTGCCCGATCAGGAAAATGAGGCCATGCAGTGCAGGGCGTGCGGGAACGAGGAGCGGGCATCGGAGGGCTACCCCTGCGCCACGTGCGGTACGTTCATCTGCGTCATCTGCAGCTTTCGCGGAGTAATGCGTTGCCGCAAGTGCTCGGATGAGCATGCCGAGCCCGCAACACCGCCGACGCCCGCGCGAGAGATTCCACTCATTGACTGGCCTGAGCATTGAGCGGCGATCGCGTCGTCGTCAGAACGCCCATCGCTCCACTTCTCGTGGAGCCGCGCGCGTCGGCGACACAAGTGTCGCAGGTCCTGCACGGTCATTCCGCCAGCGTGCTGTTCCGCGACGGCGCATGGATACGTGTTACCGGCGCGGATGACTATGAAGGATGGCTGCACGAAGGGTACGTCGTGACGCGTGATGATCCAGCCACCCCAGCCTGGGGTTGGGACGCCGCTGGCGAGATGTCGCTCGGCTGCAGCATCCGCGACGAGCAGGGCGCGACCCTCGATCTTCCGTTGGGCGCGCTCCTCGGGCGCAGCCGCCGTATTTCCGGACGATCGCTCGATTTCGCAAACCGGCGCGACACATTCCCGCGGGAAAGCGAGGCCGTCGTGGCTTCCGCGATGGGCTTGTTTCAGGGAACGTACTATCAATGGGGGGGCCTTTCGCCCTGGGGTGCTGACTGCTCGGGGATGGTGCAGAGCACGTTTGCGCTCCATGGAATCAGGCTGCCCCGGGATGCGTGGCAGCAGGCGGGCGCGGGAACGCTGGTGGAAGGCGGCATCGAGGCCGTGAAGTCAGCCGACCTGCTCTTCTTCTCGGACCGTGCCGATGCTGGGATCACCCACGTCGCGATCTCGACCGGTTCGCGGGGCATCGTGCACGCCGCTCTCGGCCGCGGGGGCTTCGCTCTGGAGCGTCTCGACAAGCCCGATGACTATTCGCGCGCTCTCGCCGCCAGGTTTCGTTTCGCGCGCCGGATCATTCCGTAGCGGAAGTTGACTAGCTGACCATCCCGTTCGCCGGTCCCATTGTTGCCGGCGCGACGCCGGCAACGAACAACCGCACATCGGCGGTATGCTCCCCATCGAGTGCCACCTGCATCGTGTACAAACCGGGCGCGTTCAGAGGAAGATCGATGACGCCTATGATCGGCAAATCCATCTCGAACGCAGGGTTCGGTCCCGGAGCGACGTTCAACTCGCCGTTCGACGACCAGAGCACCTCACCGGAGGGATTCACCCAGTTGAACGTGAGCACGTGCGACCCCGTGTCTTCGACGCTTCCCTTGAGCCGGACGACGAAGTGCGTGCGCGGATGGACGGACGGAAACCCGGCCACCTGGAGAGCGTCAAACACGCCGAGTACGTTGAGCTTTCCCTCTTGAGAAAGGTTTGCCCCGTCGGCGAACACAGCGAACGAAATGTGCATCCGGGCAAAGTAGCAGGGCACTGCGTGGACTAGCTAGTTTACGCCCGATGACTGAGAGCCAGGCCCCCACCCGATTCGGGAAAACCGATGCGTTGTTGCTGCTGATGGCGCTCATCTGGGGTGTGAATTTCTCCGTCATCAAGTTCGCGACGGGCGTATTCGCGCCACTTGCGTTCACGGGCCTGAGGGTCGGACTGGCGGCGGCGGTGCTGCTTCTCATCGCCGCGGTTCAACGCCACAAGTGGCCACCACGGCGCGACATCCTGGTTCTCATTGCGCTCGGCGTGATGGGTAACGGTATCTATCAGCTGCTCTTCATCGAAGGGCTTTCGCGAACCAAAGTAGCCAACGCCGCGCTGGTGGTCGCGGCGGCACCGGCATTCATCGCCGTCGCCAGCCGGATTCGTGGCGTAGAACATCTCAAGTGGAAAACGATCGCCGGAGTGGCAGTCTCGGTCAGCGGGGTGGCCCTCGTCATACTCGGCAGCACAAGAGCGGATGCGCCTCGCGGCACCATTCTGGGCACGTTGCTGGTGTTCTCTGGCGTGTTCTGCTGGACGATTTTCACCGTGTTCCTTCAGCCGTATGCGCGGCGGATCAACGCGATCCAGATGTCGGCGCTGACCATGCTCGGCGGAACGCTCCCGCTGATGATCGCGACACCTCGCGCTCTGTTCGCAACGCGCTGGGGAGCGATTGGTCCTTCGGCATGGTTCGCGCTGTTTTACGCGAGCATAATCTCGATGGTGATCGCGTACCTGTTCTGGTACCGCGGGTTGCGTGTACTCGGGCCGACACGCACCGCCGTCTATGGCAACCTCCAGCCGGTAATCGCGATCGGCGTCGCGTGGATCTTTCTGCATGAGGCCCCAACGATGTGGCAGGGTATCGGTACCGGCACGATCATGACCGGCTTATTCCTCACACGGTCATGAGAGTCGTTTTGTTCGACATCGATGGCACGCTGCTGCGGAGCGGAGGAGTGGGGCGCGTGTCCATGGAAGCCGCGCTGAAGGAAGTGTTCGGTGCGCCGGGACGCGCCGAGTATCACTACGACGGGAAGACCGACAGGCAGATCGTGAGGGATCTGATGCGCCTCGAGGGTTTCGATGACGCGCGGATCGACTTGCAGATGGACGAGCTGCTTGCTGTTTACCTTGCCGGTCTGCAGCGCGGGCTCGCGAGTGGCGCTCGCACGGTGGAGGTGATCGAGGGAGTTGCGGAGCTGCTGGACGCACTCGAGGCAGAGCAGGAAGTCGTGCTTGGACTGCTGACGGGAAACATCGAAGCAGGCGCGCGAGCGAAGCTCAGCGCGGCCGCGATCGATTTCACGCGGTTCCGCGTCAACGCGTTCGGATCCGATCATGAGCTGAGGCCGGAGCTGCCCGCAGTCGCGCAGAAACGCGCCCGTGATGTTCTGGGTGCCGACATAGAGGGGAATCGCATAATCGTGATCGGCGATACGCCTGCCGACATCCGCTGCGGCGAGGCCATTGGCGCACGCGCGATTGGTGTCGCTACCGGGCGGTACAGCGTCGCTCAGCTAGTCGAACACGATCCGTACGCGGTTTTCGAGACGCTCGCGGACACCGATGCGGTATTGCGGAGAATCATGAATGCGTGAGGTGGAGCTGAAGAGTCTCGTGGACGATGTCGAGCTGCGTCGTGCGCTGGTGGAGAACGCCGGAGGACAGCTTGTTTTCGAGGGTTCGCTCACGGATTTGCGCTACGATTCCCACGTTGGCGATCTCGTGCAGAGAGATCATGTGCTGCGCGTCCGCGTGTACAGGCGGGGCGGAATCAGCGAAGCT
>JBDSPG010000024.1:0-20971 GCA_039912685.1 Longimicrobiales bacterium
TGTCCTGGAAACAATCAATCAGCAGCAAGTCACGGAAGTTGCGAAGACGACGGTTGCGACATTGATGCTGCTGACCACCCTGCCGTCGCGGCCGAGCGGCGTGGCGGTCGAGCGCCGCGGGAACCGCAATCATATGACGTGGACAGCGGCACCTGAGTCCGATGTCCGGTCTTACCGTATTGAATGGGGGACGCCGGGTTCGGCGGCACTTGGAACATTCCGCGTGATGGGCCGGTCAGCAATGTCGGCAGACATCCCCTCCGTTGCCGCTGGCATTGAGATCCGGATCAAGTCTGTAAATGCAAGCGGAATGGAGGCATGGGACTGGGCCCGGGTACTATCGAAATGAGCGCGACCGTGACACCGGAAACTTCCGCCGGGCCGGCGAGTAAGGAACAGGCACACCACCTGCACAGCCGGGGATTATGAAGGCACTACGACAGTTCGGTCCATTCTTCCTGTTTGCCGGGCTGGTCGGTCTGCCGGCCAAGGTCAGCGCCCAGCGCAACGATGCATTTCTGGATCAAGGCGCTCGGGATCTCGTGGCGGGAGCGCGCGCGAGGCGTCAGACTGTGGATCGCTCGATCCTGGACTATCGTACGGTCTCCACAGAGCGGATGTCCGTCGGATACCGGATCATCGGACGTGACCGACTGGTCTTCCGCCGGGAGACTGCTGCAAAGGTGCATTGGCAGAGAACCGGTCCGATCGAAATCCAGACACTGGGTGCGCGCGAGGTCGTTCCCGTCGCAACGACGAAGGTGCAGATCCCGTCGGACATCAAGAACTTCATGCCGCACATCGCATTCGACCCGATGGATTCGGAATTCCTGTTGCGATTCGATACAACCTCCGTCATGCACCCGCTCGGTTCCCTGGCCGAGGACAACTACCAGTTCCGGTCCGGTGATTCGACGTCGATCCGACTCCAGGATGGACGCACCGTACGACTACGCGAGCTCGAGTTCATTCCCAGGCGTCGCGACCCGGAGCTAATTGCAGGCGCATTCTGGCTCGATGCTGACAACTTCGCGGTTGTACAGGCAGTGTTCAAACTCGCGCGACCGTTCGATTCATCACGCGACGCCGATAAAGACGGCGACAAGCCCCCGGGCTGGCTCCCCACGATGACCGCCGACATCTCGTACGTCGCAGTGGATTACGGTCTGTACGACCTGCGCTGGTGGCTCCCGCGTTATGTCGTTGCGGAAGGTGTCGTCAAGTTTGGTAGCTTCGGTGCGATGCCAATGAAGTATGAGCGTACATATTCTGACTACGATGTGATCGGCGATACAACGATGACGCGCGTGGCCAAGGATTCAACGACCCTGCGTTCGTGCCGGGCTCCCATGCAGCTGACAGTGCACCTCGGTGATTCCGATGCGGACTCGGCGAAAATTGCGGCGCGGGACGCCCGCAGACAGGCGGTGCGTGACAGTCTGCGCGCGGCACGTGCGGCGCGACGAGATACAGCCGCTGCGCCTGATAGCACGAAGCGTAACACGAGGCGATGCATTCCTCGCGAGTACGTCATCACGCAGGCGCCCGACAGTGTGCTCCTCAACAGTCCGGATCTGCCTGCGTCGATTTACGCGGGCGAGTCGCTGCTGTCGCAAGGTGAGCTCAACGAAATCGGCGAACGGCTTAAGGATCTGCCCCGAGCGCCGTGGCAGCTGGCGCGGCCGACGTTCGAGTTCGGCCTGGGCGGTCAGGGTCTGGTTCGGTACAACCGTGTCGAAGCGCTGTCGGTTGGCGCGCGGGGTCAGCTGGATCTCGGACGAATGAGTGCGTTCGGTGAGCTGCGTTTCGGCACCGCCGATCTCGCGTTGTCTGCTGAGCTCGCGGTGCAGCGGGAAAGCGGCGGTCGATCCTATCGGCTCGGTGGATTCCGCCGACTCGTTCCGATCGATCCGAACACGAGACCGTTCTCGATGTACGCGTCGCTCGGTTCGCTGCTGCTCGGAAATGATGAAGCGCTGTTCTACCGCGGTACCGGTGCAGAACTGCTCGTTTCGCCGGCAACCACGCGAACACAATGGTATGTGTTGCGAATGTACGGCGAGCATCAGGCGGATGTCGACAAGAATACGGACATCAGCGCCCGCCACCTGCTCGACAAGGACTATGTCTTCGAAAGCAACATCCAGGCGGATGCGGCGAATCAATATGGCAGTGAGATCACGCTGCGGCGTGACTTCTGTCTGAATCCGGGATCGTTGCGCGCCGGCATCGAATTGAGTGCACGGGGTGAAACGGGTACGTTCGAATTCGTTCGGCCGGCGCTGACAGTACGTGCGGGACTACCGCTCCCGTTCGGACTCGCCGTTGCGGCAGAAGGTGCTGCAGGCACGTCGACGGGGATCGTGCCACTGCAGAGCCTTTGGTACATGGGCGGCACCGCAACGCTGCGTGGCTATTCCGTTGGCGAGATCAGCGGCGAATCGTTCTGGCGTGGCCGCGGCGAGATTGCGACAAAGCTGCCGATTGCACGCCTCGCGCTGTTCTCTGATGTCGCGTGGGCCGGACCGCGGGCTGAGTGGAAGAGCGGCAGGCCGCTGATGTCAGCGGGCGTCGGTGTAAGTCTGCTGGACGGGATCATGCGTCTCGACCTGGCTCGCGCAGTGCGCGAACCGAAAGGTTGGCGGCTGCACATGTACATGGGCGGGGTGTTCTAGGAAAGGACGCCGCCGCGGCCGGTGGGGTCCATCCTGTCGTATGCGCGGCCAAGCCAGATGGTCATGAGGACGAGCTGCACATACAGCGTGATGATGGCGGCGATGCCGCCGGCTATGTAGGAGTTCGCACCGAACGTTGCGCGCACGCTGAGCGCGGACACGCCACCGATGACGGCGGGCCCGATCAGTGAAAGGACGAGCAGCAGCAGACTTGCCAGCATTATCAGCATAGTCAGACCGAACATCTCCGCACCACCCGGCTTGTGTCCTGCCCATGCCGGAAAAACAATTGCGGCACCGTTGTGAATCACGATCATCGTCGTGTTCAATGCGATGAGGATCAGCACAGCCGCGGGCACGCCCCAATACACGAGCGGCGTCGCCGGAATGTTGCCTGCCATCAACAACAGTCCGAATCCAGTGCCGAGCAGAACGAACTGAAGGCATGTGAGCACGATAGCTGATGTCGCGATTTCGGCGGCGGCGAGGCTCGTGCCGCCGACGGGTAGTGTGCGAATTATCTCGATGCGCCGCAGGTCTGAACGGAAGTCGTGGCGGATACGATTCGGCGCGAGGAATGTGATCATCGCACCATAACTCAGACATATGATGCCACCGATGTGTGCAAACCCGCCGCCAGGTCCACCATGCGAAGATCTGATCGTGATCATGATGAACGCCAGCACTGAAGCCACGGTCACGAGTAAACGCATCGAAATGCCGCGCGTCACCCCGAGGAAGTTCTTCCAGAGAATTGCGACGGTTGGTTCACCAGCGGATGGCAGTGGAAACCACGCGGCACGCACCGGTTTGCTGTCCTTGCTGCGCCGTGCCAGGCTCGCGGACTTGCCGGCGCGTATGGCTTCAATGAGCTGTGCGCGCTTCGACCCTGCATCAGCGGCGCCCTCCTCGAATGCAGCATCGAGCCGGACTACCCAGACGTAGTGCGCGATAACGATCGCGAGCGCGATGGGAAATGCCTTGAGCCATGAATCCATCGAAATAGCATTCGTCGCCGCCATCACTGCACGGAACGGTGCGAGCGCGTAGCTCGCGGGCGGGTGCGCGAGGAAAGATGAAGCGAGTGACATCGTGATCAATCCTCGCGCCTGTACAATTGCCATGACGAGCGGTGCGAGTATGGCAGTCACCATCGCGCCGTATAGAAGGGCGGCGAGCCATACGCGTCGCCAGCCTGAGCGGCCCTGTTCGGCGATGCTCGTATGTACGAGTGATGCTCCGAATCTATGAAGCTGCAGCGTCGTAAAAAGTCCCCACGCCGAGATCACTCGGATCACGAACGGGAGTGGCGACGCGTGCGTGAAGGCGGCCATGAATATGGCGGACGAAAGGAGACCGGGCTGTGAGCCGAGCAGCTTGAACTGGATGAGCTGTTTTCGCGAGATCGGTGCGGGTACGAGCAGATTCGCTTCCGCAGGGGAGAGCGTTATGCCGTCACGATCCGTACGCCACAGCCACCATGATGCCGAGAGGATGAGTAGAACGAGCGGTCCGAAGCCACGCATCAAGCCGACAACGCCGGTGCCCTGAGGAGGGCGACCGGAGCTGGCGCGTGAAAGCATCGGCATGAAGATGATAAAGCCGAAGTAGAACACACCAATGATGAGTGCGATCGCGTACCGCGGAGAACGCATGCGCGCGAGAAACTGTTTGAGCCGGTTACGGCTCGTCATGCGCATGAACCAGATAAAATCGGACAGAAGGCTGGATCGAGCGAGCATCTCAGCTGCTCCCCGTGAGCGCCAGGAACAGGTCTTCGAGTCCGCGGCCTGCGAGCTCCGGCTTGCTTGCGGCGATTTCATCGATCGTTCCCATGGCAACCAACTTTCCATGATCGATGACGATGAGCCTCGTGCAGAGCTCCTCGACGAGCGTAAGCAAATGAGAGCTCAGAATGACGGCGGCGCCTCGCTTCGCCTGATTCAGGATGGTCTGCTTCGTCCTGCGGATCGCACCGGGATCGAGGCCGGTGAGCGGTTCATCGAGAAGGAGTGCGCGGGGGTCGTGCAACAGGCCGCATGCGATAGCCAGCTTCTGTTTCATGCCGCGTGACAGCGCGTCAGGCAGCGTGTCGACCTTGTCACGAAGGTCGAGCTCGCCCAGCAGTTCGTCGATGCGCGAATCAGAACCCTCCACGTTGTAGATGCGCGCAATGAACTGCAGGTGTTCGCGCACCGTGAGATGATCGAAGAGCTGCGGCTCATCGGGAATAAATGCGAGCTGCTGCTTCGCAGCGATCGCGTCCGTGGCGAGATCGTGACTACAGATGCGGATTTTTCCTCGCGTCGGACGAATAATGCCCACGAGGGATCGAAGTGTTGTGGTCTTCCCCGCTCCGTTCGGCCCCAGCATGCCAACGACTTCACCAGGCGCCACGCGGAACGAGAGGTCAGTGACAGCCGCGAAGTCGCCATAATACCGGGTGAGACCTTCAACTTCGATCAAACTCAAACTCCTTCCGTTTCCGATGATGCGCGTAGCAGCACGACAGTGGTGTTGTCCCGGCCGCCGGCGGCATTGGCCGCATCGATAAGCTGTGCGGCAATGTCGGAGAGTCCTGCCGGCTGCGCGAGGATCCCGGCAATTGCTGTGTCCGTGAGCATTGCTGTGAGTCCGTCGGAGCACAGGAGCAACGTGTCCCCGGGCATCGCCGTCGCATAGATAATGTCAGGCTCACCGGGCTGCTCCATTCCGAGCACGCGGGTAAGGATACTGGACCATGGGTGCACGCGAGCCTGGTCGGCCGTGAGCGCTCCCGCCTCAACCTGCTGCTGCACCCACGTATGGTCCTGGGTGAGCTGTAGAAATCCGGCGTCCGTGCCGGTGTGGCGGAGTCGATAGGCACGTGAATCACCGATGTGCGCGATGACAATGGACGGTTCGAGGCGCATGGTGAAGACGGCGGTGAGCGTGGTCCCCATCCCGGCCTCGGAGGGCCGCTGCCCGGCGCGGAGTATGATCGCTTCATTGGCGTCGGCGAATGCGTCCTTGAGCCGGGTCGTGATGCGCGGCATCCCGATGCGTGAGGACGGCGTGCGGGGGAAGGCGGCGTCGATGGATGCAATGGCAAGCGCGCTCGCAACATTGCCTGCGGCGTGCCCGCCCATGCCATCGGCGACCGCATACAACAGTCGCTCCTGGCGCAGAAGGACTGCGTCCTCATTCCGCCGTCGCACGCGACCTCGGTGCGAGGCCGCAACACTGTCCCATTGAACCACCGCGTCAGCGCCTTCCGCCATTGCGGGGGCATGCCCTTTGCCCCCACCGTTGTTACGCATGAAGAAATCAATCCTCTGGGCTGCCCTGATCCTTACTGCTGCCGGCTGTAAAGCAAGCCGGGACCGCGATCAAACCGCCGCGCCTCCCTCGGCCGCGATCACGTCAGTTACCGGGATTCCGCTCGATTCCGCGCTGGCGCTCCTCGATGTCGAGCTGCGATCCGCCATCGATAATAAGCTTGATCATACCGGTTTCGAACGATTTCAGCGCGCGGAGGCACTGACGGACCGTCTGTTGGAGACACGATATCCGTTCCAGTGGTTGAAGGGATACTCCTATTCCGTGGAATCGAAGCTCCGCCAGATTCAGGCGCTGGCGGACCGGATCCTGGCGCAGCACCGGATGGGCTATCCGGCGGACAGCGCGATGACGGACCTGCGGGCGGCGCATGGGGAGGTGGTGTGGCTGAGGAAGGCGCTCCGGGAGGGCGGCGGGACCATGCCGCTTGGAATCGACAAGCTTCTTTCGGGTCAGGATACCTCTCCATCTGCGTCCCCGATCGGCGCGACGGAACCCGAGGAAGGCCACTGAAGCACCCAGCGGAACATGGCAGTTCAAGGGGGGTTTGAGAGGCTCACCAACGACACCCCAGGCAATGGATCGGACAGTGACTGAAGCTCGCAAGCGCCGCCGCCGGAAGGAAGGCTATGAATTCGCCGCCGGCAACGAGGAACGCAGCGCGCTCGATCAATATCTTCGCGAAGTCAGCCAGCACGAGCTGCTGACGGGCAAGGAAGAAATCGAGCTCGGGCATCTCGCACGCGCGGGCGACGAGGATGCGGTGCAGAAGCTCGTCCGCGCCAATCTCCGGTTCGTCATTTCCGTAGCGAAGAAGTATCAGAACCGCGGTGTCTCACTGATCGATCTGATCCAGGAGGGCAACGTCGGGCTGGTTACGGCCGCGCGTAAGTTCGATCCGGATCAGGGCGTGAAGTTCATTTCGTATGCGGTGTGGTGGATCCGGCAGGCGATTCTCGCGGCGCTGGCGAACCAGGGCCGTGCGGTGCGTGTCCCGCTGAACCGAGCGAGCGATCTTGCGCGCATTTTCCGCGAGCGTGAGCGTCTCAAGCAGGAGCTTCGCCGCGATCCTACACTCGAGGAAGTCGCGGCCGCGGCGCACCTCACTCCGGAGATCGTGCAATCGCTGTCGACCCTGAACTCCGCGGAGATCCGTCTCGACGCACCGATCGGTGATGGCGACGACAGTCAGCTTGTTGAGCGCTTCATGTCGGACGAAGCGCATGAGCCAGAGCTTGCCGTTGAAGAGCGGATGCTCGCTGAACAAATCGAACGCGCACTCGAAACGCTGTCGCCCCGCGATGCGCGAGTCGTGCGCCTCTACTTCGGTCTCGAGGGTGGTCGCGAACACACGCTCGAAGAGATCGGCAACATGCTTGGTGTAACGCGCGAGCGCGTGCGTCAGCTTCGCGATCGCGCGCTCCGCCGTCTGCGTGAGGGCGACCTCGGGCCGGCGCTGGAGAGCTTCGCCGCCTGACCATGCCCGTCGGGACGGTGCTCAACGCCGTTGGCGGCATATATGAAGTACAGCTCCAGAATGGCGAGCTGATCGAGGCCGTTCTTCGCGGCCGCCTCAAGCGCGATGACAAGAGTGACGGCCAGGTGGTGGCCGGCGACATCGTGACTCTCTCGCCGCAGGATGATGGTTCCTTCGCCATCGAAACCATTTCTCCCCGACGGTCACAACTCGCCCGCAAAGCGCCCGGTGCCGGGCGCGCGAGGCAAAAGGTCATTGCTGCGAATCTGGATCAGGTCGTCATCGTTTTTGCGGGCATGAAGCCCGAACCGAATTCGCGCATGCTCGATCGCTTCCTGATTCTCGCGGAAGCGAATGACATCCCGGCACTCATTGTTGTGAACAAGGTCGACCTCGTGCCGGGTGCACAGGTGGAAGCATTTCTCGCCCCATACGAGCGTGCCGGTTACGCAACCCTCAAGACCGCGGCCAAGGCTGGTGTGGGCGTGGAAGAGCTGCGGTCGCGACTGTGCAACGCCAATAGCGCGCTCACGGGTCCGAGCGGCGTTGGCAAGTCGAGTCTGCTGAATGCGGTGCAACCCGGGCTGGGGCTTCGCATCGGTGAGGTCAGCGCGGCGATGAACAAGGGGACACACACGACGGTGTCAGCGCGCTTGATTCCCCTCGAGTGCGGCGGATACGTTGCAGATACGCCCGGTCTGAAGGAAGTCGGGATGTGGGGGATCGAAGCCGAAGATTTCGGTATGCATTTCCCCGAGTTCCGTGCGCTGATCGACGACTGCAGGTTCGGCGGATCCTGCTCGCACACACATGAACCGAAATGCGCTGTGCGATCTGCTGTCGAGTCTTGCACGATTGCGACGGAACGATACGAGAGTTACTGCAAGCTCTACGAGGAATGTCAGCTCAGCAGCAGGGGAGGGTAGGATGCCGCGAGCCTTACGAACACGGATACGACAAACCTCAGCATGAACCCCATCTTCCCCGCTGACGCGCTATAACTCAGCGGTTGGCGCCGTCGCCGGCATCTTCATGGTTCGTTCGAGTCCGACGCCGAGCAGAATCGTGGCGGCGACGAGTGTCGCCGAGATCAGGAACGGTACAGCAATGACCCAGTCGAACGCGAGTCCGAGCGCGATCGGGAAGATGACTCGCGCCGTACCGCCGAACGTCTGCTGCACGCCCATGTAGAGTCCGCGTTCGTGCGCGGGCACGACGCGTGACAGCATGGATGTGACGCAAGGGAAGGTGAACGCGGTCCCCAGCGGAATCAGCGCAATCGGAATCGCGAGTGGCAGGTATGGAATCAATCCCAGCAGGTGCACCGGGATCATCGGGTGGTGCGCGATGAATGCAGCCGGGTCCGCGAGCTTGCGTGTGAACGGGAGCAGTGCAATACCGAGCGCGAGCAGTGCGGAACCAAACCGTGACAGCCTCGCTTCGCCGAAGCGATCGACCGCGGGTCCGAGCACGATCGCGCGCGTGAGCACCGAGATGATGCCCAGATACATGAACACGAAGCCGATGGTCTTCGGCGTGAGGTCGAAGCGCGCGGCCATGAAGAGCGTTAGCAGTGCAGTAACTCCGCTGAATGCGCCCATCGCGATCGCGTAAATCCAGATCAGGCGTGATGCCGGCTCGCCGGAGCTTGCGAGGACGTGACGCACGGCAGCATGCGTGCGACCCGGCGCCGGCTTACGCGCCTTCGCGTCCGTCATATCACGCGACTCGTCGAGGTATTTCGCTGCAAAGATAATATTGATAAGGCACAATGCGGCGGCGAAGAGGCCGGGTGCCGCGCGACCGATCCCGCTCGCTGCCGAGCCGAGTACCGGCCCGAGCGCGACACCCGCATTTGTCGCAGCCGACAACCAGCCCAGTCCCCGCGCGCGCTGATCCGGCTCGAGCGTGTCGGCGACATACGCCTGGATCACACCGACCGTCCCACCGCCAGCACCCTGCACGAGACGCGACAGGAACAGCAGCCAGAGCGATGTCGAGAATGCGAAAATCACGTACGCGATCGCGGAAGCAGTAAGCCCGATCAGAAGAGCAGGGCGGCGGCCGTGGCGATCGGAGAACCGCCCCCACATCGGTGCACTGATGAGCTGTGCGACTGCGAATGACGAGACGAGAAGTCCGACAATGAAACCACCGCCACCCATTTCCTTCGCATAGAAGGGGAGGATCGGCATCAGCATCAACAACCCCACCATGTCGATGAAGGCTGTAACCATGAGGACGGTGAGTTTGCTTTTCATCCGTCCAAGGTTCGGGAATCGGGGTTCGCGATACAAGTACGGTGGTCGTACCCGCGCAGTCGGGCGCTCGCGGAGCCGACGCCAACCGTAATGGCCGATCCGATCAGCGAGAACCAGAGCGGGTCGATCAACTTCGGTATGACGTGGAACTGCTGTGCCGCCCACCACGCCCCCATGGTGACGATCGCGGTCGCCATTCCAGTAATTGCATCGCGCTCGCCGGCGCGCGATGAGACCAAACCGAGCAGGAATCCGCCGAGTAGTCCGCCGTATGTGAAGGATGCAATCTGCAGCGCGATTACAACGATGGGCGTGTCCTGGCGCATGAACTGAAACGCGATCGCGCCAGCAATCAGCACGACACCCCAGAACAGAGTAAAGAGGCGGCCAGCGCGCATGAGCGCGTGTTCGTCATCCGCGCGACCCAGGCGTTTCGCGAGCGGTGCATAGATGTCATGTACGAGTGCCGATGCGAGCGAATTGAGTGCGGATGCTTCGGACGACATTGCCACAGAGAAAATGCCGGCAATGACGAGACCGGAAATGCCGGCCGGCAGGCCATCCAGAATGAAGCGCGGCAATACTTCGTCAGCGGGATGGAACGCCGCGCCACGGTAGTAGGCGAACAGTCCGATGCCGACGATCAGGAAGAGCGTGAATTGCGCGAGGATCCAGATGCCGCTGGCAATCAGCGCCTTGCGTGCATCGCGCAACGACGGGGCGGCCAGCAGGCGCTGCACGATGAGGTGATCCGCGCCGTGCGATGCCATGGACAGGAAAGCGCCGCCGAGCAGGCCGGTGAATATCCACTTCGTATCGGCGAACCCGCCGCTCATGTGTGCGACGCGCAGTTTTTGTGCGGGTTGAGCCGCCGCGACGAATCCGCTCCAACCGCCCGGTACGGCGTGCAGCAGGACGTACAGTGCAGCGAAAGCGCCGAACAGGAACACGAACATCTGTACGACGTCGACCCATACGACAGCGCGCAGACCGCCGTAGTACGTATAGATCAGTGTGACGATACCAGTGAGAAGAATCGCCCAGGTGTACGGAAGGCCGGTAATGATCTTGATCGGAATTGCAGCAGCGAACAGGCGAACACTGGAGGCGAGCGCCCGGGTGACCATGAAGGTCACGGATGCGAAGCGGCGTGTATGCAGGCCGAAGCGACGCTCGAGCAATGCGTACGCGGTGGTGATCTCGCGATTGAAGTAACCCGGCAGCAGGATCGCCGCGATCGCGATCCTGCCGATCAGGTAACCGATCGCGAGCTGCACCATCCACAGGTCGGACGTATAGCCGGTCGCCGGGATGCTGATGAAAGTGAGAACACTGGTTTCCGTAGCGATGATCGAAAAGCACACAACCCACCACGGAATGCTTCGATCCGCGAGAAAGTAATCCCGCGCATCCTTCTGACGTCGTCCGAGCAGAGTGCCGAAGGCGGTGACGCCGATGACATATGCAGCGACAATCGCCAGATCAAACCAGTTGAAGGATCCCATTTATCCCGACCGCCTCCACGGAAGCAGCCGACCCGCGAGCGGGGCCGGCTCCAGCCGAAGATATGGGGCAGTCACGATGGGCGGCAATTCCCACATCCATCCACCGCCTCGAAGAGCTGATCGAACGAATCGATTACGAACAGCACGTCCTGCATGCGATCGATCTGGAACGGTTGTGACAGCACATCCTCGAGGATGAACGGCCGTCGGTCACAGCGTTCGCTGAGGGCGTTTGCTGCGTCCCCCGAGGACGAAATCAGACCGCTGCCGTAGATGCGGACCCGCCCGCCTTCGCGTACCAGCCCGAACTCAACCGTAAACCAGAAGAGGCGTGCCATACGCAGCGTTTCCTCTTCAGTCGCTGCCATGGCCGCAAGCTGACCGAAACGCTGGAGAAAGTCGGCAAACACGGGGTCGGCGTGGAGCGGCACATGGCCGAACACATCATGAAAGATGTCCGGCTCCGGCAGGTACTCGAGTTGATCCATCGGTCGGATCGTTACGGTCGTTGGAAAGATCCGCTGCGAAAGGCATTCGAAGAAGCTGGCGGCAGGAATGAAGCCGCGGACCGGTCTCGCCCTCCACCCGGTGCGGGGCGCCAAAGCAGCATTGATGTCACGCAGGTCGGGAACCCGTTCGGGGGCCAGCCCGATCGTCGCCGCACCCTCCAGAAAGAGGCGACTTCCAACCTGCTCCAGCTCACGCATGCGACGGGCGTATAGGGTCGACCAGACCGCATGCTGCTCGTCCGTGTAGGACGCGTGGTCCTGCACCGTGAAAATGTCCAGCGGCGATGCTGTCTCGAGCACATCCATGTCTCACCTTATGTTTTGGGAACAAAAAAACGGCCCGTGGATTTCCACGAGCCGCTGGGCTGCGAACAATGGTGCGAGCGAACGTCAGCTACGCATGTGCTCCGCCGGCCGCCCCGTGGTGCGGGTCGTGTATCGATAGGACCGGTAGCTCAGTGCGCTGAAATTCATAACGAATGGAATAACGCATAGCGCGCCAAGGGGCAAGGCCATGCTCGGCCCACAGGTTGCGGGGTTGCAGCCTCCGGAGGCGAGCGAATTGCGGCTCATGGGGTACAGATCGCGGCAAATTGGGATTCCGTGACATTCGGGGGACGTGGGCATGAGTGAACAAATGGTAGAGGATACGGCCGGATTTACAGACCTCGGTCTGCGTCCTGAACTTCTGGCGGCGCTGAGCGGCCTGGGCTACGAGGAAGCGACGCCGATCCAGCGCGAGGCGATTCCGGCCCTGATCGAAGGCCGGGATCTGTTGGGCCAGGCGGCGACAGGGACAGGGAAGACAGCGGCGTTCGCGCTGCCGCTACTACAGCGGTGGTCAGAGCAACCGCGGCTGGACGCGCCGACCGCGCTGATCCTCGTGCCGACCCGCGAGCTCGCGATGCAGGTCGCGCAGGCCGTGCACCGGTATGGCCGCGAGCTGGGTGTTCGTATCCTCCCGATCTACGGTGGCCAGCCCATTGTTCAGCAGCTGCGCACGTTGAAGCGCGGTGTCGATGTCGTGGTCGCGACGCCGGGTCGTGCGATCGATCACATCCGTCGCGGCACGCTCGTGCTGAAGTCGATCCGGTTTGTCGTGCTCGACGAAGCGGACGAAATGCTCGACATGGGTTTTGCTGAAGACATCGAAACAATCCTGAACGAAACGCCGGAAGACCGTCAGCTCGTTCTGTTCTCCGCGACCATGCCGCCTCGTCTCGCGCGGATCGCCGACCGTCACCTGAAGAAGCCCGTCCGGATCGCGATCTCGCGTGAGACGGAGGAGCGCGGCGAGCCGCCGCTCATCCGACAGACCGCATATGTAGTGCACCGCGCACACAAACTCGCCGCACTCGGTCGCATCCTGGATGTCGAAGCACCGGCCGCTGCGCTGATCTTCTGTCGCACGCGCAACGAAGTGGACCAGCTGACGGAAGCACTGAATGGCCGTGGCTATCGGGCGGAAGCGCTCCACGGCGGGATGTCCCAGGAACAGCGCGATCGCGTCATGGGCCGGCTGCGCTCCGGCACAGCTGAACTTCTGATTGCGACGGATGTCGCAGCGCGTGGGCTCGATATCGATCTGCTGACACATGTCGTCAATTACGACGTACCGTCGGCGCCTGAAGCGTACGTGCATCGTATTGGCCGCGTCGGCCGCGCGGGCCGCGAAGGCGTTGCCATCACGCTTGCAGAACCGCGCGAGCATCGCCTGCTCAAGAATATCGAGCGGGTGATCCGTCAGAAGCTGATGATTGCAAAGCTCCCGACGATGGCCGACCTCCGTGCGCGCCGTCTCGAACTGACTCGCGCATCACTGCGTGAAATCCTGCTCGAGGATGATCTCGACCGGTTCCGTGTTGTCGTCGAGAGCCTGTCGGACGAATTCGACATTATGGACATCGCGCTGGCGGCTGTGAAGCAAGCGCATCTTGCGACGGGCCCTGAAGGTGCTGAAGAGGATGAGGACATCCCGGATGTGCAATCGGAAGGACCGCGCTCATCACGGGATCGCGGGCCTGCGGGCGCGCGCGACCGTGGCGGCAGGCCGGACCGGCCCCGCGACGATCGTGGCGCGCGAGCACCTCGTGGTAAAGACAGCGGTATGGTCAGCATCTTCATCGCGGGCGGCCGCGCTGCCGGAATCCGGCCGCAGGATCTTGTCGGCGCCATTGCGAACGAAGCGAATCTGAGCGGCCGCGACATTGGCGCGATTCAGATCGGTGATGATTTCTCGCTGGTGGAAGTTCCTGAAGATGCGGCGGCCCACGTGATCGACGCGCTTAGAGCTACCAAGATAAAAGGTAAGCGCGTGGCGGTGAGGCGTGATAAATTCGCAAAGTGAGCGCGCGCGCAGGGAGAGGGCTAGCGCTAGCCCTTAGGGCTAGGGTGGAAGGGTAGTACGAGGGTAAACGAGGGGAAACGAGGGGGCACGAAGTTACCGGAATGCAACAACAAATTCCGTTAACTTCGTGCCCTTTCCGTATCCTTCGTGAACTTCGTGTGAAACGTTCTTGCTGTTCTGTCGTTCTGTTGTCCCTAGTTCTCCGGCAGCAACAGGAACCGCGCGTAGTTCTTTATATTAAAGTACTGCTTCGCGGCGGCCTGGAGCTGGGCGCCGGTGAGTTTCTGCACCATCTCGTCATATGGCCCGAGCAGGCCGGCGAGATCCTCGCCTGCATCGATCCTCGCGGAAATATTCGACAGCCAGAACCGATTGGTCTTCAAATCCACTTCGCGGCTGCGGATGATCTGCTCCTTCACGCGGGTGAGCTCGCCATCCGTTGGCGGCGCGGCTTTCATTGCAGCAATGATCGAGAACACGGACTGCGTGAGCTTCTCCACGTTCTCCGGTGATGAGCTATAGCTGAAACTGATCGAATACGTCGGCTTCGGCACGCGCTGGCCCGATCCTTCGACGGATGGGCTGTACGTGCCACCGAGCTGTTCACGCAGTGTTTCTGTTGCGCGCATCTGGGCGAGTTCCATGAGTGCGCGCATCTCGAAGCGGCTCTGCGGCGTGGAGACAAACGGTCCTGTGAACATGATCAGTGTCTCGGCCTTCGGCTCCTTGCCCTTGCGCACGACCTTCTCGATCACGCCTGTCGGATAAGACGATCCGTTGTCCTTCCACTTCTCGTTGCGGTTGAGTGCCGGCAATGATCCGATGAAACGTTCGACGAGAGGCTTGAACGTCGCCAGATCGATGTTGCCGGTGAACACGAAAGTGAAGTCGCTCGCATCCGCGAACCGCTCCTTGAAGATCTCAAATGCGCGAACGGGATTGAGCTCCTTGAATGTTTCGGCGTTGAACGGTCGGTCGCGGAAATGGTGCTGCGACATTACGACGCCGACCGTGTCGCCGAATACGGACTCCGGATTCGAGCTCATGTTCTTGAGGAACTGCACGACCTGATCGCTGAGTGCACGATATGCAACAGTATCGAGGCGTGGTGCGGTGAAGGTCATGTTGATCAGCTGGAACATCGTCTCCAGGTCCTTGGGTGACGCTGAACCAACCATCACCTCCTCGATATCACCCACGGATGCGGAAGCGCTCGCGACCTTGCCCGCCAGTTTCTTGCGCAGATCGATCTGGTTGAATTTGCCGAGGCCGCCGGACTCGAGCACCGCATCGAGATTGGATGCCGACACGTAGTCCTTGTCAGCGACGAGCGATGCGCCGCCAGGGCTGGATGCGGACCAGATGATCTCGTCCGCCTTGAAGTCTGTTGGCTTGATCAGAACGCGCACACCGTTGGACAGTTTCCAGTCCGTGACATTCACCGCCTCGATCCGCCTTTCCGACACCACACTACCGGGTTGCGGCAGACTTTCCATCAGCGGATCGCTCGAGACTGCTTCGGTATACGCGGTGAGCGTCGTCCTCGACGCGCGGTCGAAGACCGCCAGAACCTCCGCTTCCGTCGGTACCTTCAGTCCCTCCTTCGCCGGCGCCTGCACGATGATAACGCGGTTTTCATCACTGATCCATGTGCGGGCGAGTGTATTGATTTCGGCGATCGTGATGGTTGGCAATAGCTGCTGCACCGCGCCGTATTCCCATTCCACACCGGGCGTTGGAGATTCGAGCAGGAAATTACCGATGTATTCTCCGACGAACGCTGCAGAAGGCGACTTCGCGCGTTCGGCATAAACCCGCTCATACCCGCGGAGCATGTTGGTCTTCGCGCGCGCGAGTTCGGCATCGAGGAATCCGAACTGATCGACGCGACGTGCCTCGTTGAGCAGCGCTTCGACACCCGTTTCGATCTGACCCTCCTTCGCGGCCGCGACGAGAGTGAACGCGTCGAGTGATCGCGCGAGGAAACTACCCTTCGAGCTGCCAGCGAACACGAACGGCGCATCCGGTTTCTGTGTGATCTCTGCGAGGCGGTTATTGAACATGCCGAGGTACAACCTCTCGGCGAGCGCGCGGCGGTAGTCCCCGACCGTCTTCACCTTCTCGGTCGGCAGTTTGTAGACGATGTTCACACTCGATGTCGTTGCTTCCTTGTCCGTCGCGATCGCGACGAGTGGTGCAACATTCGACGGTACGGTTGCTACGACGCGCGGCCGCGGCGACGCGGGTGCCTTGATGCCGCCGAAATGCTTCCTGATCAGCGCTTCGATGTCGGCCTTGTTGAAATCACCGACTGCAATGACAGCCATCAGGTCGGGTCGGTACCAGTCGTTGTAGAAGCTACGCAGCCTCTCCGGCGAGGCCGACATGATGCTCCGCTCTGTGCCGATCGGCATGCGTGCGGTATAGAGCGATCCTTTGAGCGCGACAGGCAGCCACTGCTTGAGCATCCGCTCGGACGCGCCCTTCCGGCCGCGCCATTCCTCCAGCACAACCCCGCGCTCGTTCGTGACCTCCGTCGCATCGAACAGCTGGCCGTGCGCCCAGTCCTCGAGGATCTGGAATCCGCGCTCCACGATCTGCGGCGTGTCGGTCGGGACCGGCAGGATATAGATGGTCTCGTCGAAGTTTGTGGACGCATTGAGGTCGGCGCCGAACTTCACGCCGATCGACTCGAGGTAGGAGACGAGCTCGTTTTTCTTGAAGTTTGTCGTGCCGTTGAAAGCTGTGTGCTCGAGAAAATGAGCGAGACCAAGCTGGTTCTCGTCCTCCTGTATCGATCCCGCGTTCACGACCAGTCGGAGTTCGGCCCGCTTTTCCGGCTTCGCGTTCTGCCGGATGTAGAAGCGGATGCCGTTCGGTAGAGTACCGACCGTGACAGCGGGATCCGTCGGGACTGGAGCCGTCAGTGTAAGCGGTTTCGGCGGCGTGGCAGGGGTAGCACCCGTCTGGGCGACAACGGGACCGGCCAGAAGGAGTGTGAGCGCGGCGAGACGGAGTGATCTGGACATGAGTTGCTTCCGGGAGAGGCGTTGATGCAGACAGAACGGGAAACAGTATGCGCCGTCAAGCCGAGTAGGCAATGGTGGCAGGACGATATTACCCGTGAGCCTTCCCATACCCCGCCCGCGTACCGATCTTATCGCGGAATCCTACTCCCTGGAGGGATCTATACATGCAGCTACGCAAGCTCGTAGTAGAGGCGATCGGCACCTTCTTCCTGGTGCTGACAATCGGCATGACCATCATCGACCCGGGCGCCGGAGCGCTCGCGCCGCTGGCCATCGGTGCGGTGCTGATCGTGATGGTCTACGCCGGCGGCCACATCTCCGGCGCCCACTACAACCCGGCCGTGACGCTCGCCGTCTTCATCCGCGGCAAGGCGACCAAGGCCGACGTGTTTGGATACTGGGGCGCACAGATCGCTGGTGCGGCGCTCGCCGCATTCATTGTGAACGGATTCAAGGCCGGCGTGCTTGTCGCTACGGCGCCCGTTAACACGGTGCCGGCCCTGCTCGCCGAGTTCCTTTTCACGTTCGCACTGGCCTATGTCGTGTTGAATGTGGCGACCACGCGCGGCACGGAGGGCAACTCGTATTACGGTGCCGCGATCGGCTTCACCGTGATGGCTGGCGCATTTGCTGTGGGTCCCGTTTCGGGCGCGGTGTTCAACCCGGCCGTAGCAGTCGGTGTAACCATCATGGGATTGTTCGCGGTCTCCGACATCTGGGTGTTCCTCGTCGCGAACTTCCTCGGCGCCGCATGTGCCGGATTGTTGTTCAATGTATTCGACCTCGGCAATGACAAGCCGACCACTGCGGCTGTTGCCGATCAGGGCAAGCTGAGGCAGGCGGCGGCTACGAAGTGAGACGACATTGACAGGCAGCACGCGGTTCGAGCAGGAAATCAAGCGTCGTCGCACATTCGCAATCATCAGTCATCCGGATGCGGGCAAGACGACGCTGACGGAAAAGCTTCTGTTGTATGGTGGTGCCATCCATCTTGCCGGCTCGGTGAAGGCGCGCCGGGCGGCGAGGCATGCGACGTCCGACTGGATGGAGATGGAGCAGGAGCGTGGCATCTCCATCACGTCGAGCGTGCTGCAGTTCGATTACTCGGGGTTCCGCATCAATCTGCTGGACACACCGGGCCATCAGGACTTCTCTGAAGATACGTATCGCACGCTTGTCGCGGCGGACAGTGCGGTGATGCTGCTGGACAACCGCAAGGGTGTCGAAGAGCAGACGCGCAAGCTGTTCTCGGTCTGTAAGCTCCGCCGCATCCCGATCTTCACGTTCGTCAATAAGGTGGACCGTCCGGGCGAGGATCCACTCAAGCTGATCGATGACGTGGAAAAAGATCTTGGCATTGCCGTCTATCCCGTGACCTGGCCGATCGTCAACAGCGATGGATTTGTGGGCGTGTTCGATCGCAGCGATGGCGCCGTGCATCTCTTCGAGCGGGAGCGCGACCATGGACAGCGGCGCGCGACGGAGACCCTGCACGGCCTCTATGATGACATCGTCATCGACATCATGGGCGAGGACGCGCACCATCAGCTGCTCGAGCAGCTGGAGCTGCTGGACGCGCTCGGATCATCATTCGATCGCGAGGCGTTCGCGCGCGGAGAGGTATCGCCCGCCTTCTTCGGCAGTGCGCTCACCAACTTCGGGGTCGAACCATTTCTCAAGTCGTTTCTCGAGCTCGCACCTGCGCCCACGCCGCGCGAGTCGGATGCCGGATTGATTGATCCACTGACACGGCAGTTCAGTGGCTTCGTGTTCAAGATCCAGGCGAACATGGATCCGAAGCATCGCGATCGCATCGCGTTCGTCCGCATCTGCTCTGGCGAATACGAAGCCGGCATGTCGGTGCTGAACGTTCGCAGCGGCAAGGAAATGCGGCTGACTGCACCAGCGCAGTTCATGGCGCGCGAACGCGTGCTCGTCGATGAAGCATGGGCGGGCGATGTCGTGGGTATCCACGACCGCGGCAATCTCCGTATTGGTGACTCGCTTGCTGAAAACGGAACTGCGGCATTCCAGGGCATCCCGCGTTTCTCGCCCGAACATTTCGCGCGTGTGTCAGTACCCGACCCGCTTCGGCGCAAGCATCTCGACACGGGCTTGCAGCAGCTGTCGGAGGAGGGAGCAGTGCAGGTGTTCTATGAGGAAGGATTGACGGGACCCGCCCCGATGGTTGGAGCAGTCGGTCCGCTTCAGTTCGAAGTGCTGCTGCACCGGCTCGAGCACGAATACAACGTAATCGCCACACTGCACCCGTTGAGCTATCACGCCGCGCGCTGGGTTGTCGGCAATGACGCCGCGATCGATGAAGTCGTGCGCGGTTATGGCCGCGCACGGGTCCACGACGCGAAAGGTGCACCTCTCGTGCTCTTCCCTAACGACTGGTCACTGCGCAACGCGGTGGATAAGGCAGACGGCGTGACGTTCCACGAAGTCGCGCCGTAAGCCACACAGGATCACATGATGAGAATCAGCGTGATCCCTGTCGCCTTCGTGAATGCAGGCAGGTGTGTTTCCATGAGCACCTTGTACTCGGCGTTAGCCTTTGCGAGATCGCGCTCGATCTGCGCAAGCGTTTCCATTTGCGCGTCGGTCGGTCGGTAATCGGCGCCGCCCGCGACATCCCCAGCTCCGGTTCCGACTTCGCCGTAGAGCCAGATGAGGTTCAGGTAGACCTTGTAGCTCTCGACAAACCATTTGTCGTCGCTGTTCTGCTCGGTGCGGGACAGCAGTTGCAACTCCGTCGCGAACGCGCGTTGCTCGAGCTGTTGCAGTGCCTTCATCTGCGCGGAAGTCACACCTGGTTTTCTGAGCTGTTCCTCGATCTGTTTCCGCACGATCTCGATCTGATTGATCATCTCGACGGCTGAGTTGATGTCGCCCACGATACGCTGCTGCGTTGCCGTGTTCGCGAGGAGGTCTGCGTCCGCCGATGATACGGCGGGATCCTTCAAGACGACGAACGGTTGCGCGTACGTCCGGCCGTTGACGCTCATGCGCACGGTATAGGATCCGGGCGCCACAAGCACTCCAGCACGCTGCGGCCCGTCGATACCCCAGTGAAACACACCGCGGGAAGTGCGGTCCTTGAAGCGAGGTTCTTCCCAGATGGCGGGATTGTCGGGCGCGAGCGCGCGGAGCTCCGGCTGCCGCGGGGTGTTGCCGCGCAGGTCCCACGTGACGCGGCTCACTCCGCCACGGCCCGCCGTTGCCATCCGCCGGATGACGGCGCCACTCGCATCGACAATCTCCCAGCGCACCGAGTCCGCGGGTGCAGCGCGCAGTGCATGCATGAATGTGGCGCTGCCGCCACGCGCAGTGCGCAGCGCTGGACGCGGCTCATAAAGCTGCGCGTCTGCGCCCGCGTCGATTTCGTCAGTTTGCTCGAGCATGCTGATGTCGCGCAGGATGAATAAGCCGCGGCCGTACGTTGACACGACCACATCATGATACTGTTTCTGCACGGTCACCCAGCTCACCGGCGATGCAGGCAGCCCGGTCTTCAGTTGCGTCCAGTGCGCGCCGTCATCCAGGGAATAGAAGAATGCGTGTCCGGTGCCGGCGAAGAGCATTCCCTTCCGGTTCGGGTTCTCTGCAACGGCCATCACGTACGAGAGCGGATGGTCTGAGGGGAGGTCGCCGCTCACGCGAGTCCATGTGCGGCCCATGTCGCCCGTGCGGAAGATGTATGGCTTGCGGTCATCGAGCATGTGCGCATCGACGGCGATGTACGCGACCGCAGGATCGAAACGCGATGGCTCGATCTTGCGCACTGTTCCCCACGCCGGCATCCCGGTGATGTTGGATGTGACATCTGTCCACGCGGTACCGCCGT